>CAZCQZ010000031.1:0-24435 GCA_964500965.1 uncultured Eubacteriales bacterium
AATTACCATGGCTCCCTTGTGTAAAGGGAGCTGTCACGAAGTGACTGAGGGATTGTCTATAGCTTAGATTTATCGTTTCAGCTTAGCTCATCGGTTAATCTTACAATCCCCCGATTGAATCCGCAGGATTCAATATCCCCCGTTTACACAAGGGGGACTTAGGCTTATTGATAAAACGAAACTTATCAATAAATCCCACAACGTGACGCCGAGGACGTTACCCCTGCAATTAAGAATTTTAACTAAAGCCGTTCACCGAATATAATCACTCGGCGGTTCCGAAGGAAATATAGCCGCAATAGCAATAGCCCTCATTGCCGTCCATATCCTTTGCAAGATACCAGTCGCCGTATTTTCCGTAGATTTCAACGGCGGTGTGGCGCGGCATGACAAGAATCACACTGTACTCAAAGCCGGGACCTGTGCGCAGTCTCAGAGGCTTGACTTTTGTATCAACATAGCCTATTTTCGGAGTGGTATAAAGCTCCAGACCGTCGGACTTGTCGCCGGCAGTAGTTGCCGCAGTTGTGGTAGTGGTTGTAATAGTCGGCTTTGACGTTGCCGCAGTGGTGGTAGTTGTTGTCGTAGCAGTGGTGGCAGTTGTTGTAGTTGTAGTTGCAGTGGTTGTAGTCGTGGTGGTAGTCGTAGTTGTTGTTGCGGTCGTAGTTGTAGTTGTAGTCGTGGTTACGGCAACACTGCTGTCAGGCTCACTGCCGGAAACGACCGGCTCGGCAGCGCTTTGCGCGGAGGGAGTACCGACATATTGCAGAGCCCTGAAAGAGTAAATATATTTAAGACCGTTGACCATATATATGGGCACAACACTGCCGTTAATGGGTACGTCCACATAAGCCGCACCTGCGGAAACGGTGTAAGTACCCACAGTGCCGTTCTCTGAAAACTCAACATCACTGCCGGTGTTGAACATGGAATCAATACGCAGGGCAGAGGGCTTGCCAAAGACATATTCGGGGCATATGTACTTTATACAGGCTTCGAGAGAGCCTTGATTCGGGCACATATTATAGGAAATATCGCCGGGACTTTGCAGGCTTGCAATGTCCACAGCGGCAAAGTCCTCATCGGAGGTGAGGAAAAAGTCAAGCCCCGAATCAATGCTGTCGGAAATTTCCGCAGGCAGTGCATAGCCTGCGGCTTCAAGCTGTGCGACAAAGGCATCTTTTGTTGAATCGGTAAGCTGAATTTCATCGGCATAGACGTAATAAACGGTTTTTGCCGTATCGCTGTCGGAAAGGGTGATAGTGCCCACGGTGAGAGTTCCGGCGTCGGTTTCGTTGCCGTGCAGGGCACGGACGGGCACAGCCGCCGAAATGACCGTTGTTGCCAGCAATATTAAAGTCAGTGCAAAGCAAAACAGATTCCTTTTCATAATTCAAGACCCCTTTTGCGGTAAGAGTTTTCCGCATATATTTCGTCTGAGTATATAGAAGTATAACACAGACCGGGAGCTATTTCCACATTTTAACATTAAATTTACATATTTAACGAAATCGCAAAGCGCCGGGCTTAAAAGGGTTCGTCGAGAGGTGAGGTTTGCTCACAGAATAAAACATGATTTATCAGTAAGCTCAAGTCCCTTGTGCAATAGAGTGAATTTTATCAACAACCCAAGTCCCCCTTGTGTAAATGGGGGATATTGAATCCGTAGGCTTCAATATTGAATCCTGCGGATTCAATCGGGGGATTGTAAGATTAACCGGCAAGCTAAGCAGAAATGATAAAGCTAAGCCGAGTAAAAAGCAATCCCTCAGTCATAGCTTTGCTTTGATATGCTCCCATTTACACAAGGGAGCCATAGACAATCCCTCAATCAAAACCGCAGGTTTTGATATTCAAAACTTCGCTTTATTCCCCGTAAGAAGAAAGGGGCGAAAGGTCAACGCCGCTTTCCTGCTCAAGCAGGGAAAACAGCAGCTTTGCAAGCTTTTTACAGCCGCCCTTTTCATCTGATTCAAGATTTATCGGAAGAATGGGGTCGTGAACGCTGAGTCGGACAAGGAACCAGCTTTCACCCATATACACCCTTATGCCCTCGCGGTTATCGTCGGCAATTTCCATATCGTCGCGGTTTTGACAGCGGTTTTCGAGATTTTCGAGAATCCTTTCACCGACCTCTTTAAAATTCGGCTCGGTTATTTTCAGGCGTATTTCCGCTTCATCGGCAGGAACAGCCATATTGGAAATCAGAAAATCAAGATCCTTGCCCTCGTTTCTCAGCCGCACAAGCTCAATTATAATAAGCGTTACAAGATATGCGCCGTCATCGAGGAAATGATTTTCTCTTAAAGCCGCATGACCGCTGGTTTCGATGGCAAGAGGACAGCTTATGCCCTTTGAGTTAAGCTCAATAGCCTTGCCTATAACATTGCGATACCCTCTGCGATAGCGGTAATGCTTACCTCCGAGGGTGCTTTCGATGAACTTTTTCAGTCCCAGTGACGTGGTGGAATCGGTGACAATAGTGCCGCCTTCGTCATTTTTAAGGGCAATTGCGGCGGCAAGAGCAATAAGCCTGTTGCGGTTAATTTCTTCGCCGCGGCTGTCAACGGCACCGGCACGGTCAACATCGGTGTCGAATATAACGCCTATATCACAGCCGCCCTCAAGGGTGGCTTCGCGTATTGAAGCCATGGCTTCCCTGTTTTCGGGGTTCGGAATGTGGTTGGGGAACATTCCGTCAGGCTCTAAATAACGGCTTGCGGAGACGTCCGCACCCAGCATTTCAAGAACATCGTGGGCGTAAAAGCCGCCTGCGCCGTTGCCTGCATCAACGGCAATCTTATAGCCCTCAAGAGGTCTTTCGTAATTTTCCGCATTTACTCTTTCGCAAATGAGATTTCTCAAAAACGTCGCGTATTCGGTCATGTAGTCGATTCCGGTCACACTGCCGCCGTCACATTGGGCGGGACATTCGCCCTTTTCGCAGTGTTCGATAATGCGGTCAAGGTCGGGGGAATCAAGTCCGCCGTCCGGTGTGAAAAATTTCAAGCCGTTTCGGTTAAAGGGGTGGTGGCTTGCGGTTATCTGAACAGAGCCGTCAAGAGAGTGGTTTAAAGTTATCATAAACATTGCCGGCGTGGAGGAAAGTCCGCAATTAAGCACCGTAACGCCTGCTTTCAGCATGGTGCGAATTACTGCCGCACTTATTCTGTCTGCGGAAATTCTGCTGTCATGTCCTACCGCGAGTTTAAGTTCATCGGGCTTTTTGCCTGTTTTTTCGCACAGCCAGAGAACAAAACCGCCTGTGACGGCTTCGATGACTTCATCGGTGAGAGTAACGGGCTCATCTGCAACGCCCTCACTGGCAACCGCACGTATATCCGTGCCGCTTTTAAACTGTCTGAAATTCATGATTTGATTCCTCCGTTTCGGTTTTATTATAGTCCCATGTGCCTGTTATGGCAAGGGTTTTCGCAAATTCGGCAGGGGTGCGAAATTTAATTCGGAAAACAGGTGCAAATAGCTTGACTAAATCGCGGTTAACATATAAAATGCGTGTGACAGGCAAAAAACGTCTGTAAATTTCTTTCAGGAGGATAATATGAAGCATTTGAGAATTACTTCGCTGATACTTGTTATCGGAATGATGTTCTGCCTCATCGCATGTGGCGGAAAGGACAGCAAAATCACCCTGAACGCTTCCGGAGAAGCGTGCTGGGAAGCCGTTGACAACGCAGTGGAGTATGAAATCCAGTTGTTGGATTCCGATAAAAATGTAGTAGACACAGGGTTCATGGAGGAAACTTCCTTTGAAGTGCCCGTGGGATACAGCATTCGCGTGCGCGCCGTTTTCGAGGACGGAAAAACAGGCGAATGGATGTCATCGGATGTTCGCAAAAATTATGTCGAAAAGGGCTTCGATGTAACATGGGAGGACCTTAAAACCTATGAAATTATCGCGAATATCAAGAGTGGTTCGATAAAAACACTTGATGACGGCAGCACTTATTTTGAAACGACCGGACCTGACGGTACAATGCGCTTTGTCGGAACAGGTGTTGTTGTCGGAGACGGCGGTATTACGTTTGAGCCGAACGGAAAAATTATCGCACTTGATTCCATAGGAAGCATTTATGCGGTCAACTTCGACGTTACCGACTGCGGAAGCGAAAGCAACTGGCTTGAGGTCAGCGGCGGCTACACATTTACCGATGCCGTAAAGGTGGATTCGCCGGACGAGCTGTTTATTGCCGGTGGTCTGAGCACTTTGGCAAGTGAATCGCAGGGGGGAGGGTTTTCTCCTGTCAGATGTGCCGAGTTTCAGCCGAACTTTATCGTGGCCGGAGCATATGAAGCAAATGAGAGTCCCTTAACCGCATCGGAGATTACGGTTTACTATGATTCAAAGGTAAAGAACACGAAGTTGCGCACAATGGGTCTTTATACGGAGTTTTACGGGGTTTACCTGGAGGGCGAATATTACGACAGCTCAAAAGAAGCGTATGACCTCGAAGAAAATATTCTCAACTTCTATCTGCTGGCAATTCCCGATGTTGCACACGAAAACGAGAAATTCGCCCCCGACTTTTTGGTGGACAACGCTGTTGAAAGAAGCGTCTGGGGTATTGAGGACAGCCGTTACACCATAGGCGAGCTTAAAAATGCGAGCGGCAAGGTGCTTGACAAGGAAAAGGACGCACTGACTGTCGGCTGTACCATTGAAGTTTCAATAGGAAAATACACCGTAGATGTTGAGCTCCCCATTATCGAACGCTGGAAGAATGTGCAGACCCTCCACGAGCTGACACCGTACAACAACGCGGTTTCTGCCGGTGAGGTAAAGTCACTGGTGGTTCCCGTTTACTGGCAGGACCAGCCGGAAACGGCATCGAACAAGACCCTTGATTCAATATACGCTCACATAGGCAGAGTTGTTGACAGTGAGGGCAATGTTAAGGATTATTCCGATAATATTAAAAAGCAGTTTTCTCTGAGCGAATATTTCGATACCGCTTCATACGGCAAGTACAGTGTCACGTCCTTTGTGACCGACTGGTACGCCGCACCCTATAACTATGAGGGTGACAAGGAATACGCCGATGTCAGCTCCGACGAAGAATTTATGGACGGATTATACGAGTGGGTAATGAACACCTATCCCGATATGGACTGGTCTGAGTTTGACAGCGACGGAGACGGCTTCTTCGATTCCGTGCTTATCATAAATGCAGGCACAAGCGACAGTATGGAAATGTACATGAATTCCTACAGCTACGCCATATTCCTGAGTGCCGGCTATACGGGAGAGAACGCAGGCACACAAGATAAGCCGACGGTTAAGAACTTCGTGAGCGTGAACACCTCGTTCCTCGGCTCTAATGCTCTGATTCACGAGTATTCTCACTCATTCGGTCTTATCGACTACTATGACGTTACCTATATGGGTATAGATGCAGTCGGCGGCTATGATATGCAGTCGAACAGTGTCGGTGACTGGAACGCATATTCAAAATATGCTGTGGGCTGGATTGAGCCGACGGTCGTATCGGGACTTGAAAGCGGAGAATCAACACAGATAACAATCGGCTCGTTTGCGGAAACCGGTGATGCAATCGTCATTCCGGCTGCAGAGAGTGAGCACGACGGACCTTTCGGTGAATATATTCTGATTGACCTGTTTACGGACGGCGGCGTAAATAAGTACGATGCCGCAGATTACGGACTTTCCGGGAAATACGGTGTTCGCATCACCCACGTAAGCTCCGATATGGAGAAGCGTGTGCTGACAGGCGATGACGGAGTGGAATATCCCATAGGCACAGTACACTACGCCAACGATTACAGCGATGACGGAAAGTATCTGATTGAGGTTATCCAGGCAGGCGGAAAGAATACCTTTACAAATGTTGACAATGCAAGGGTACAGCTTTCTTCCGGGGATTTGTTCAAAAAAGGCGACGTCTTTGACGTTGCGGAGTATACCGAATTTTTCAACGACGGACTTATGGACGACGGAAGCGACTTCGGATATACCGTTGAAATCGTCAGTGTCAGCGAGGATTCCGCTGTCATTTCCATTACACGCAAATAATTTTTCTGTGTTTTAAGTACAGAGAGAATAGCAACCGGGGCGGTAGAAAACGCAAGTTTTTTACTGCCCTGTGTTTCTTAAACCGACTCTGTTTAATTCCTTTTGGAATACCCTTTACAAGGCGCGTCGCCTGTGCGGTTTAAATTGAAACAACATCGTAGAGGACATCGTTCTCGACGTCACGTTGGCGATTTAACCGATAAATTATGATTTATCAATAAGCCCAAGTTTCTCTTGTACAATAGAGTGAATTTTTTCAACAGCCCAAGTCCCCCTTGTGTAATAGAGTGAACTTTTTCAATAAACCCAAGTCCCCCTTGTGTAAATGGGGGATATTGAAGCCGTAGGCTTCAATATTTAAGCCATTCGGCTTAAATCGGGGGATTGCAGAATTTATCAATGAGTTAAGCTAGAATGATAAATCCAAGACATAGACAATCCCTCAATCAAAACCGTAGGTTTTGATATTTAACCGTAGGTTTTGATATTTAACCGTAGGTTTTGATATTTAGCCGCAGGTTTTGATGTGTTCCCACTGACAAGGCGAGCCATGAAATACCTCCCTCTGACAGGGGGAGAGAATCGGATAAACTCGGACTTATCAATATACTTTACTCTGTAAATAATTAAGGTTGATTAACCGCCGAAATTGCCTTTCCGCATACCGTGGTTGCTTTTTTGAGAAAAAGGGTATACAATTGGAGACGAAAACAAAAATAATACTGATTTCGGTTTGCACGGAATCGGCAGAAAACCGGCACTTATGAGCCTGTGCCGATAAAGAAAGGAAAAATACCATGAATGAATGTACACATGATTGCTCTACCTGCGGTGAAAATTGCAGCTCCAGACAGCAGAATCCGGCTGGTTTCCTCGAAAAGCCCCATGAGCTGTCCAAGATAAAAAAAGTAATAGGCGTTGTCAGCGGCAAGGGCGGCGTAGGAAAATCTCTCGTTACCTCTTTGCTGGCGGTTTCACTGCGCAGAATGGGCTACAAAGTCGGTGTTCTCGATGCCGATATTACAGGTCCGTCAATCCCTGCGGCATTTGGTGTTCACGAGCGCGCTTTGGGTGACGAAAACGGAATTATCCCGGCTCAGACCAAGACAGGCATTGAAATCATGAGCCTTAATCTTCTGCTTGAAAGCGAAAGCGACCCTGTTGTCTGGCGCGGACCTGTCATCGGCGGAGTTGTCAAGCAGTTCTGGACCGATGTTATCTGGAACGAGGTTGATTATCTCTTTGTGGATATGCCTCCGGGAACAGGCGACGTTGCGCTGACCGTGTTCCAGTCCCTGCCCGTTGACGGAATTGTTATCGTCACATCTCCCCAGGAGCTTGTTTCCATGATAGTCGAAAAGGCTGTTAAAATGGCGGAGCTTATGAACATTTCCGTACTGGGACTTGTGGAAAACTACAGCTATATCGAATGTCCCGACTGCGGAAAGAAAATTTCCGTTTTCGGTGACAGCCACATTGACGAGATTGCCGAAAGACATTCTCTTAACGTTCTCGGCAGACTGCCTATCGACCCGAAGCTTGCCGCCGCTACCGATGCCGGCACGGTGGAGCTTTTCGAGGGCGATTGGCTTGACGGCGCTGTACGCGAAATTACAGAGGGAAAGACGAAGATAGACTGATTTTAAAATCGGGGCGGCAGTGCATAAGGGTTGCTTTGTGCACTGCCGCCTTGTGCAAAATTTACAATCAAGCTATGCTTCCAATCGCAGTGTTTAATTTCATTTAAAGACTTACAATAATTCGGGAAATTTTCCAACCGTCGTTCCATGCGAACTAAAAATCCGAGTTTGTTGATAAAGGTTGATTAGGCGAAAATATACGAATAATTAAACTTTGTATGGAAATTTGAAAATGAATGAAAAAGAGAAAATAGTTTACAGTATTTTATTAACACCAATATTATGCAACAAAACATTTTCTAAAACAACACTTAAAGACGGTATTATAAGAAGTCCGCAAATGTACTACGGGTGTGCAGATGAAGATATGTCAGATTTTAGCATAGGTTTTTATAAAATTGTGTATAAAGATATTTTAGTCGATAGCAATGGGCAGTTAATTGATGAAAAGGGCTATCCTATCAATAAAGAATTTATGGGTGACACTATGTGCTCCTTTAATTCATTAGCGAACATAATACTTGAAGATACATCAAAAAATTATAGAAGTCCGATGGAAATGTGGCAACCTGAACTGGTTAATTACTATTCAAAATATCACTGCTTAGCAAATTTCTGGATTATCCCAACACAACACGGAAGGCGAAGCGCAAAGTTAAGCAAATATGATTCATTGGATTTTTATTTAGAAAAAGTAAAGAATGACTTTATTGATGATGTAGAGGGATACTTTGGGAAATTTATATCTTGGCAAAAATTTTTAGAAATTCATTGTTTATCAGGATATGATTTAAAGCATGAGCCATTAAAGATGTACAAAAATAAGGATAAAAACAGTTGTATTTGTGAACTGAACCGTATATATGAAATTTGGAAATTAAGGGCGAGTGAATTGGTTAAAAAATACGCCGATGAATTGTATGAATATTTTGTTGAGCAAGATGTAATTTACGGCATCTAATAGATTTATCAGAGATATTTGTTTTTAACTGCTTCCCTAAATCGTAGGGGACGACGTCCTCGGCGTCCCGATTGTAGGTTAATCGGTGAGCTTTTGTTTTACGTTGTGATCAGGCTTCGACAGCCTACCTCGTCAGAGGGAGGCAAATAAAACATACTTTGTTGATGAAATCTTACATCATCAGAGGGAGCCGAGTAAGGCGCAGCTTGTTTATAAATCGCCAACCCCATAATAAAAACAACCCCCAAAACTCACGTTCGCATCAGAGGAGGGACGAATAGTGACAATATATTCCGCTTTTTGGGAAAGCTTCGGAAAAACCGCAAAGGCTCTGTTTTTCAGCGCAAACGGCTTTGCCTTTTTTACAAGGCTTCTTTTGCCTGTACTGGCGTTTGTCATCGTCCTGCGCTGTGTCCGTTCTCTGCTTCGAGGCAGACAAACTCCCGAAATATGGGCAAAGCTGTATTTCAGGGGCGTGGGAAGCTGTGAAATAAGTCACTGGGAGAATATAATAGGCAGAGCATCGGGCAGTGATATAGTGGTGGATTTTCCCACAGTTTCCCGAACTCACGCCACGCTGATACGTGACGATGACGGCACGTGGACGATACACAATCTCAACGAACGCGCCCCTCTTTCCGTTGACGGCAAAAAGGTCACAGACAGCGCACCTCTTGTAAACGGCTCAACCGTTACAATCGGCGGCGTTCGGGGAACGTTTACCGTTGTCAATCCGAAAGAAAAACGCCGCGAACGTGGCAACAAAGAGGTGAAAAAACGTCTGCGCCCACGCTCAACGGTCATGCTGCTTGCGGTGTTTCAGCTTTTGACGGCGGTACAGCTTGTGGTTTCCGGCATAGATGCCTCAAGCGTAATTGTCTGTTTCACGGTGATGATTGGCGCAAACCTCGCCTACTATGTAATTATGAATATGCTGGGACGTACCGGCATCGAGGTTGAACTGCTCGCCATGTTCCTGACAACCATAGGCTTTTCCGTTTCCGCAACAGTGTCACCCCAGGAGCTTTACAAGCAGATGTTCTGTTTCCTTGCAGGACTGGCGGTGTTTTTGGGGCTTGGCTGGTATCTGCGTGATTTAAAACGGGCTACCACCATACAGGTGCCTCTTATGGTGCTGTCCGTAATATTACTGCTTGCAAATCTTGCTTTCGGTACGGTGCTTAACGGCGCAAGAAACTGGATATACATCGGTAACATTTCCGTTCAGCCCTCGGAAATCGTCAAGATTGCCTTTATATACGTGGGTACTGCCACCCTTGACAAGCTGATGACAAGGCAAAATCTTTATATCTTCATCGGCTATTCCGCATTTTGCATAGGTATGCTGGCACTTTTGGGTGACTTCGGAACGGCGGCGATTTTCTTCGTGGCGTTCCTTGTTATAGCATATATGCGCTCCGGCGACCTGACCGCAATAGCACTTATATGTGCGGCTGTCGGCTTTGCGGCTATACTGGCAATCAAGTTTACTCCCTATATTGCCGCGCGTTTTTCTTCCTGGGGGCAGGTGTGGTCAGATCCCCACGGAGCAGGCTTTCAGCAGACAAGAACTATGAGTGCGGCGGCAAGCGGCGGACTGTTGGGAGTTGGCGTCGGCAACGGCTGGCTGTCCTCTGTTGTTGCGGCAGACACCGATTTGGTGTTCGGCATACTCTGTGAAGAATGGGGACTTATTATAGCACTGCTTGCGGTGTCGGGTATAGGTGCGCTTGCGGTGTTTACCGTGCGCTCCGCTTCACATGGCAGGTCAAGCTTTTACGTCATAGCCGCCTGTGCCGCCATGACGGTGCTGACCTTTCAGACACTTCTGAACGTCTTAGGCTCGGTAGACATTCTCCCCCTAACCGGCGTGACCTTTCCTTTTGTTTCCAACGGCGGCTCGTCGCTGATTTGCTCATGGGGTCTGCTGTCCTTTGTAAAGGCGGCGGACACGCGGAAAAACGCCAGCTTCGCCAACGTATCCGCCCGAAGATTCAATGTTGAAATAGAGGAAGAAGCACCCCCGAAAAGAGTAGTCAAAAAGGCAGGTGGGCGCAAATGAAGAAAATAGGTATGCGTTCCGTTGTTGTTCTCATAGTTGCCGCGTTTCTTACGGTTGGGCTTGGAATTTACTGCGTGAAATTCTGGACAAGCGGCGGCGATTGGATAGCCTTTCCGGTGAACAAACACATTTATACAAATGCAAGCCTGTCCCGTGGAACAGTTACCGATATTGACGGCGTGGTGCTGCTTGAAAACGATGAAAACGGAGTTTCTCATTACAACTCGTCGGCAACGGTGAGAAAAGCCACTCTGCACGCCGTGGGCGACAAAAGCGGAAATATAGCCACCGGCGCACAAACCGCCTTTGCGGATATTCTCACCGGCTACAATCAGCTTAACGGACTGTATTCTCTGGACGGCGGCGGTAGTACGCTGACACTGACAATTGATGCCGGTGTTAACGCCGTCGCATACGAGGCTCTTAACGGCAAAAACGGCGTGGTTGCCGTGTACAATTACAAAACAGGCGATGTGCTGTGTATGGTCAGCGCACCGACTTTTGACCCGGAAAATCCTCCGAAATCCTTTGACGGCAAGGAATATGACGGCGTATTTTTAAATCGCTTCATATCCGCAACCTATATTCCCGGCTCGATTTTCAAGCTGGTTACTACGGCGGCACTGCTGGAGGACGGCTTTGATTACGAAAGCTACAGCTTTACCTGCACCGGCTCGGCGGCTTATGAGGGCACTGTTGTAACCTGCCCGGCGGCTCACGGTACCCTTACTTTCGGTGAAGCGTTATCTCATTCCTGCAACTGTGCCTATGCGGATTTAGGGCAGAAAATAGGCGTTGTCAAGCTTATGAAATACGCGGATAAGTTTAACATTTTAACTAATAATGTTACCGTAAGCGGCATGAAAACCGCAAAGGGAAGTATGCGGATAAATAACAGCGGCGACCTTGCCTGGAGTGCGTTGGGACAGGGCAATGACCTTGTAAACCCTGCGGCGTTTCTCACTTTCGTAGGCTCTGTGGCAAACGGCGGCGAAGCTCAATACCCGAATCTGGTGCATTCGGTGCGCTCATCTATCGGTGCAAAGGTTTCCGTAAATTACAGGAAATCCGGCGGCAGATATATGAGCGAAAAAACCGCAGGCACCCTTGCGCAAATGATGCGCAACAACGTGAAAAATGAGTACGGCGAAAGCCGTTTTGCAGGCATGGAGCTGTGCGCCAAATCCGGCACGGCGGAGGTTGACGGCGCGGCTTCTCACGCATGGTTTGTGGGCTTTTCCCAAAGAGAGGATATGCCCCTTGCCTTTGTAGTAGTGGTGGAGCACGGCGGCGGAGGAAGCAAGGTTGCCGGTGCGGTTGCCGCCACAGTTCTCAAAAAATGCGCGGAAGAATTGAATGCAGAGCTTTGATTTGATACCGCAAAAATCCCACCGACCGTAGAAGTATAGCATCTGCGGTCGGTGGGATTTTTCAAATTATCGTTAATTATGCGCCGCTCGTAAATTCACAGGGGAAGCTCCATGATGATTTCGTCATCGTCGCGGTCGATTTCCGTAAAGCCCAGCTTTTCGTACATACCTTTTGCCACGTTGTTTCCGTCAATATAACAAAGCTCGACCTTATTAAACCTGCCTGCGGCTCTCATTTCGTCAAGGACGAGCTTTGACGCTTCCATGCCGAAGCCCCGATGCTGATAGCGCTCGTCAATAAACAGCTCGCTGAAAATGTATGTGCCGAAGTCCGGGTTATCATAGTAGAGAACAATGCCCACGGGAGTTTCGCCGTTATAAATCAGACAGGCTCTGCTGTGTTCATTTCGGTAAGCATAGGCACGGGCTAAAATGGTCACCTTGTCGGCAACATAGCGCCTTTGCGCCTCCGATACAGCCAGGGGAATACGCCAGTTGCCCACGTCGATTTCTTCAAGTCTCAGCATTTTTTCTCCTTACACATTGCCTGCAAATACGCTGTCGTACTTTGCAAGGCACTTTTTGATTATTTCCATTGCGGTGTCCTTGTTGGAAACCTCCTGAACAACTGTCTTAGTGCCTTCAAGGGACTTGTAAACCTCGAAGAAATGACGAATTTCGTCAAAAACATGAGTGGGAATTTCGTTAATATCCTTGTAGTTGTTGTAGGAGGGGTCCCTGAACGGTATTGCGATAATCTTTTCGTCGGCGGAATCGTCGTCCTCCATTGCGATAACGCCGATAGGGTAGCACTCAACCAGTGTCAGCGGCAGAATCGGCTCGGAGCAGAGAACAAGCACATCAAGAGGGTCATCGTCATCTGCCAGAGTTCTGGGAATGAAGCCGTAATTGGCAGGGTAGTGGGTAGATGTGTAAAGCACCCTGTCCATTTTCAGCAGACCTGTCTGCTTGTCAAGCTCGTATTTGTTTTTACTGCCCTTGGATATTTCAATACATGCCATGAATCTTTCCGGTGCTATGCGCTCTTTGGCGATGTGGTGCCATACGTTCATTTCTGACCATTCCCTTTCTTGTTTTCCTGGTAATTATATTGTAGCATAATGATTTTTGGGTGTCAATTTAGTGTTTTGCATTTCGGATAGCTGTATTGATTGTACAAATTTTGCTGTACAATTTTAGCTAAAATTAACAATCGGAAAGGCTCATATCATAGCCGTTCCAACCGATATTCTCGCTGTCAAAGAGACAGCCGTACTGTAGCAGGGAATACTTATTCAGCCATTGGTTATCCTCATCACCGACGGTGTGAAGTACGCCGTCCGAGGTGTAGTAAACACAGCCGCACATGGCAGGTATATCCTCTCTCATATCAAGGAGAAAGCTGTCGTACTGTGTCAGCGGAAGCTCTGCCTTTTGCAGAAGAATGGAGGAAAGGTAATTCAGTGAGGTAAGCCCCATATCTTCAGGCTCAATACTGCCGTAGTTTGACCAGATTAGGAACGGCGTTCTGTGGCGGCTGAGGTAGTCCTTATCCGTCCAGTCTTCCTTATCTCCCAGAAGCTCCTCGTAAAAACCGTCCTCCAGCAAGGGCTGGTGGTCACCGAACACCAGCAGTACCACCGGGCGGTCGCACTGTGAAAGCTCATCGATAAGCCCTTTCAACGCCTCGTCGGACTGCTTAATAAGGGTCAGATACCGCTCGGCATCATAGCCTGCTTCAAAGCTTGTAATACTTACGGCTTCAGTGCCCAAATCGCAGGTATCGAAATAGCCGCCGTGATTTTGTATGGTTATGTTAAATATCATCTGCGGAGTGCTTTCGTCGGTGGAATAAAAGTATTCCATCATTCTTTCGTAGCACTGCTTATCGTCCAAATAGCCACGGGGATTGCTCAAATCGGAAAAATATTCCTTGTCGAGAAACTTATCTATACCCATGAGGGGATAGTTTTTATCACGGTTGTAATTTATCGCCTGAGCCGGGTGCATGGCGGTGATTTGATAGGGCTTTTCGTAATTTTTCAGCGTGGTGGCAAGAGTGGGTATATCCTTTTTGATATACTGCATATACGCAACGCTGGTGTAGGGCAGCAGAATCTGAGAGCTTCTTGTCAGCAGTTCAAATTCGCTGGTGCTTGTGCCTCCGCCCAGTCCGAAAGTCATAAGCTCTCCGCTGGCACACTCGCTTTTAAATTCGTTGATGAAAGAAAAATATTCGGTGTCGGTTTCAAATTCACCTATAGCTTGCAAGTCGCAAAGGGATTCGTTCATAACGATAATGATGTTGGGGTAAAGCTCGGCATCTTCGCCTGCTTCGTATTGGGAAAGTATTTCCTCCGCTTTTTCCGGGGAATATCCTTTCGGAGCTTCGATTTTCATTGATTTTGCGTTGGAAATGAAGCTGACGGCATAGCCGTATTTTTCAAAATGCACACCGCTTGCATCTACCAAATCAAGATTCGGTGAGGTTATGCCGTAGGATATGCATATAAGTACCAACGCCAAAGCCGCACCCACAGATGAGCGAAAGAACTTTTTGCCGACATTGCCCTTTGGATTTGAGGTAGGAGCGGCAATTACCGACGCAATATAAAGCAGCAGCATGACCGAAGTTATAATCAGCCTTGTGGGGACAACGAGATTGTAGCCGTTTAGCACACTGCCCACTGTCGAAGCACATTCCAAATCGCCGTAGGTCAGCGGAATAGTCCGCCAGAGCATGGTGTAATAATTGACGGTGGTAAAGGCGAAAACGCCCACGGTAAGCAGTGCGGAGGATATTTTGGTGCTCCTTGTCAGCGAAAGCAGAAGCAGATACGCACCGGCATAGTAGCCGAGGTTGAGAAGAACGTATTTAAAGGGCACGGCGGTGAGAAAATCCGCACCGGATTGGCTTACCTCCGCGATAATGTAGCAGAAAATCGGGTTGCACACCGCGAACAGTATGCGCCATAAAAGGGTATTTTTATGTGATTTTTCGGGATTGGTTTCAGTTTTTACCGTCTCTGCGGCAGATGTATTTTCCATGGAATACACCTCCATATATTTTATTTTACATTTTTTCATCACAAAGGTCAATAAGATGTTAAATACCTTAAATATTTTTATAAATTGGCAAAGTACCACGGCGTATCCGGAAATTTTGACGTTTGTACACTGTCGGGGGTATTGACGTGTCCGAGGTAAATCGGGTATTATAAATAAAGATTCAAAACAATTTCGGCAAAAGTCGGCATTGACAGGGAGAGCGGAAAATGGAACAGCATATAAGAACGCAAATGCTTATAGGGGACGAAGCAATGGAACGGCTGAAAAACGCCCGTGTGGCGGTTTTCGGGCTTGGCGGCGTAGGCTCGTGGGCAGTGGAGGCTCTTGCCCGTGCAGGGGTGGGACAGCTTACGCTGGTTGACAATGACACCGTTAGTGTGACGAATATTAACCGCCAGCTTCCTGCTCTCCACTCAACCGTGGGACAGCGGAAAACCGATGTGCTCAGGCAGCGTGTGGCGGACATAAATCCTCAATGCACCGTCATATGCCGTGACGAATTTTTCGATGCCCGAACCTGCCGCGACTGGTTCTTTTCGGGCTATGATTATGTGATTGATGCCATTGACACGGTGAAATCAAAGCTTCTGCTCATAGAGCTTACCTATGGAGTGGGAACGCCCATAATAAGCTGTATGGGCATGGGAAACCGTCTTGACCCGACAAAAATCACCGTTTCCGACATCGGCAAAACCTCCTATGACGGACTTGCCAGGGTCATGCGCAAGGAGCTGAAAAAGCGCGGAATACCTAAGCTTAAATGCGTGTGGTCAACGGAGGAAGCGGTAACGCCGGGGGAATGTGACGAGCCGTTGCCGGAGGGAAGCTCACGGAGAAGCTTGCCGGGCAGTATTTCCTTTGTGCCCTCAGCCGCAGGGCTTATTATTGCAGGAGAGGTCATACGTGATATTTGCGGCATTTCCTGATTTCGGAGGTTCAAAATGAAATTTATTCATCTTTCGGATTTGCACCTGGGGAAGCGTGTAAACGAAGTGTCCATGCTTGATGAGCAGGAATATATACTTGATGAAATAATCGAAATTATCGACAGGGAAAAGCCCGATGCAGTGCTGATTTCCGGAGACGTGTACGATAAATCCGTGCCGACGGCGGAGGCGGTAACGCTGCTTGACGGCTTTTTGTGCCGTCTTGCCGCTCGGAATTTGCAGGTAATGATAATCAGCGGCAACCATGATTCTCCCGAACGGCTCAGCTTCGGCAGTCGGCTTATGGACAAATCGGGCATACACATCGCACCGGCATACTGCGGAAGCACCTCTCCGTCGGTGCTTTCCGACGAACATGGCGAGGTGTATTTTCATATGCTTCCCTTTGTCAAGCCTGTTCACGTAAGGCGATATTTCCCCGATGAAAATATCGAAAGCTACACCGACGCCTGTAGAACGGCAATAGGGCAGATGAATATAGACCCTACAAAGCGCAACGTTTTGCTGGCGCATCAGTTTGTAACAGGCGCGGCAACCTGCGAATCGGAGGAACTTTCCGTGGGCGGCAGTGATAATGTGGATTCCGCCGTGTTTGAGAACTTTGATTACGTGGCGTTAGGTCACATTCACGGTCCGCAGAATGTGGGAAAAGAAAATATCCGCTACTGCGGAACGCCCCTTAAATATTCCTTTTCCGAGGTCAGCCACCGCAAGAGCGTGACCGTTGTAAGCCTTGAAGAAAAAGGAAAGCTTGCGGTAAGTACCGTTCCTCTTGTTCCGAAGCACGATATGCGTGAAATAAGAGGATTTTACGATGAAATAACCGCAAAGAGCTTTTACGAAAACACCGCCACCGACGATTACCTGCACATTATTCTCACCGATGAGGAGGACGTGCCTGAGGCAATGGGACGGCTGAGAGTGATATATCCAAATCTTATCAAGCTCACCTACGACAACACACGCACCCGTAGTGAAGCCGTTGTGGAGGGACCGGAAAGGGTAGGCGGAAAATCACCGACAGAGCTGTTTTGCGAATTTTATATGCTTCAGAACAATCGGCAGATGAGCGATGTTCAGCTTCAATATGTCACCGGACTTATGGAATCGGTACTGGAGGATAAATAATGCGACCTGTAAAGCTTATGATGTCGGCGTTCGGACCTTACGCCGGACGAACGGAAATAGATTTTGACAAGCTCGGCACAGGGGGACTTTACCTGATAACCGGTGATACCGGAGCCGGAAAAACCACGATTTTCGATGGGATATGCTACGCTTTGTTCGGGGAAGCCAGCGGAAGCAGCCGCGAGCCGTCAATGCTTCGCTCAAAATACGCCGAGCCGGGAATGCCTACGGAGGTCGAACTGACCTTTGCCTACGGTGAAAAGCAATATACCGTCCGCCGCAACCCCGAATATATGCGCCCTGCGAAAAAGGGCGGCGAGGGCATGACAAAGCAGACTGCCGATGCCTGTCTGACATATCCCGACGGCAGTGCCGTTACAAAGCTCCGAGAGGTCAATGCCGCCGTCCGTGAAATAATCGGCATTGACCGCCGCCAGTTTTCGCAGATAGCCATGATTTCACAGGGGGATTTTCTCAAACTGCTGCTGGCGGACACAAAGGAGCGGCAGGAAATTTTCCGAAGCATTTTCGGAACGGACATATATATAACCTTTCAAAAGCGGCTGAGCGAAGATACCGCCGCCGTAAAGAGCCGCTGGGACGCGGCGTTGCTCAGCGTAAAGCAGTATATCGACGGAATCGTCTGCGATGATTATTCAGAGCTTGCCGACAAAGTTGCAGGGGCAAAGGACGGCACAGTGCCCATTTCGGAGGTTGACGGAATATTGGCACAGCTTATTGATTACGAGGAAACCTGCGAAATGGCGTTGGAGCTGGACATTGCCGCAGACGAAAAAAAGCTTGAAAGCGTTGTCGAGCTGCTCACTCAGGCGGCGGAAAGGGAAAAGTGCCTTTCGGCGGCGGAGGCTACGAAAGCGGCGATAAAAGAAAAAGCGGCTCTTGAAAAGGAATGCGCGGCGGCACTGGAAGCGGAAAAGGCAAAACAGCCGCAGCAGGAGCTTTTACTCAGAAAAATTGCCGAGCTTGATGTGTTGCTGCCGTCCTGTGATGAGCTTGACAAGCTGTCCGAAACACTCAAAAAATCGAAAACGGAGCTTGAAGAAACGGAAAAGGCGGCGCGTGAGGAAAGCGCGTCAAGGGAAGTGCTGTGTAGGGAGCTTGAAGAACTCAGGCAGGAGCGTGAAGTGCTTCAAAGCTCTCAGGCGGAAAAGGAAAAGCTGCTTCGTTGCAGTCAGGAACAGGCACAGCACAGGCAGAAGCTTGCACAGCTCATTGCCGCCGTTGACGGGTTGAACATGCTTAAAGGGCAGGCGGACAGACTTAGGGAAAGGTATGTGCGCAGTGAAAACGCCGCCGAGCGGCTCAGGCACGAGTACGAAAAGCTCAGCCGGGCGTTTCTTGACGAGCAGGCAGGCGTGCTTGCAGCAGGACTTACCGAGGGCACGGCATGTCCGGTGTGCGGTTCGCTTACGCACCCGAAGCCTGCGCAAACAGCCTTGAACGCCCCCACAGAGGCGGCTGTAAAAACGGCGAAGAAAGAGCTTGAACAGGCGCAGAGCATTGCGGAAGCCGACAGCCGCAGGGCAGGTGAACAGCGCGGCAAGGTGCTTGCCGCCGAAGAAGCCCTGATAAAAGAGGGGAGGGAGCTGTTCCCGAATGCCGATATAAACGACCTTAGGAAAAATGCAACGGCGGCACTCGTAGAAACGGAGATGGCGGAAAAAGAGCTTTCCGAGCGGATAAGCAGGGCGGAGAAAAACGAAAAACGCAGACTTCTGCTAAACAATCTGATACCCGAAAAAGAAACCGTGCTGACGAAAAAGGAGCGCACACTTGCCGTGCTCAGGGAAAAGACCGCAGGGATTTCCGTGCTCTGTGACGAAACCTCGCGGCAGACGGCGGTATTAAAAGAAAAGCTTCAATTTGAAAGCAGAGCGGCAGTCATAAAAGAAAGAAACGACCTTGAACGCAGGCTGAAAACCATGCAGGAGGCTTTTAACGCCGCTGTCGAGCGGCATGCAGCCTGTGAAAAGGATTTAACCGCACTTGCCGCCGCCGAAAAGCAGATTTACGGACAGCTTGAAAGTCTGCCGGAAATATCCGCTGTCGAGCAGGAAAAGAAAAAAGAGGAGATTACGGCGCACAAGGCGTTTTTACAGCAGAAGCTCAGAGGGATAAATTCCAGCCTTGCCGCAAACAGAAAATGCCGTGAGTGTATAGCCGCCAAAGCACAGGAACTTTCCGAGCTTGAGGAGCGGCTGACATGGATGAGAGCACTGTCCGCCACAGCAAACGGTCAGCTTCCGGGCAAGCGGAAAATCATGCTTGAAACCTATATACAGACCGCTTATTTTGACAGGATTACAGCACGGGCAAATGTGCGGCTTATGAAGATGACAGGCGGTCAATATGAGCTGAAACGCCAGCAGAACGCAAGGGACAACAAAAGCCAGACAGGACTTGAGCTGGACGTTGTTGACCATTATAACGGCACACTGCGAAGTGTGCGCACATTGTCGGGCGGTGAGAGCTTTAAGGCTTCCCTTGCCCTTGCGCTGGGACTTTCGGACGAGGTTCAGATGTCAACGGGACTGCGGCTTGACACACTTTTTGTTGACGAGGGCTTCGGTTCTCTTGACCCGGAATCGCTGAATCAGGCGTACATGACCCTTGCTTCCCTGACCGAGGGCAATCGGCTTGTGGGCATAATTTCCCACGTTGCCGACCTGAAAGAAAAAATCGACAGGCAGATAGTTGTTACAAAGGCAAAGTCCGGCGGCAGTACGGCGGAGCTTATTATTAACTGAGTTGCCATGAAAAGATAAACCGATTTAGGACTTTAAAGCTTTTAATTGTTAAAATGTGCTAAATCGTTTTTTCTCAACTTCATCGGATTTGGCGAAAAAACCACTTTACAATATTGTCCGCAGGTGGTATTCTAAATACAGCGAACACGAAAGGAACGTACTGCGATGGCTGACGAAAGACGTACAAACGAATACGGCTTTTACTTTAGCTTTACCTATTATTACGGTAAGGCTTATTCCGGTTTGGCTTAAAGCAATCACGTTTCTTAAAGAAAACCTGATTACCCACAGCCAAACGGCTGTGGGTTTAATTTTTGGAGGAAAATACCATGATAGTTATTTTGAAAAACAATCCCGACCAAACTCAGCTTGACAGCCTTATTTACTGGCTTGAGGAAAAGGGCGTGCAGGTTCACCGCAGTGTAGGTCACTCCCAGATGGTGCTGGGTCTTGTGGGCGACACCGCAAAGCTTGACCAGGACCTCATCAGTGCCCTTGATATTGTCGAGGACGTGAAACGTGTTCAGGAGCCGTACAAAAACGCCAACCGCAAATTCCACCCGGAGGATACGGTTATCAAAGTGCGTGATGCACAAATAGGCGGCGGAACGCTCACTTACATGGCAGGACCCTGTTCGGTGGAAAGCGAGGAGCAGATTGTCACCGTTGCAAAGGCGGTGAAAGCCAGCGGTGCTACAGTGCTTCGCGGCGGTGCGTTTAAGCCCCGTACATCTCCCTATGCGTTTCAGGGCATGGGTGCAGACGGCATAGAGCTGCTTAAAGTGGCAAGAGAGGAAACCGGTTTGCCGATTGTTACGGAAATCATGGACGCCGAGCAGCTCCCTCTTTTTAAGGACGTGGATATTATTCAGGTCGGTGCGAGAAATATGCAGAATTTTAATATGCTCAAGGTGCTTGGCAAGCAGGATAAGCCAATACTGCTCAAACGCGGACTTTCCGCAACCTATGAAGAATGGCTGATGAGCGCGGAATATATAATGGCAGGCGGCAACGAGCAGGTAATTATGTGTGAACGCGGCATACGCACATACGAAACATACACCAGAAACACCCTTGACGTGGCGGCAGTGCCGGTGCTGAAGAAGCTGACGCACCTGCCCGTAATTGTTGACCCCAGCCATGCAACGGGAAAGAGCTTCCTTATTCCGCCCCTTGCCACCGCCGCTGTTGCGGCAGGAGCGGACGGACTGCTTATCGAGGTTCACAACGACCCGGCGCACGCTCTTTGCGACGGTCCTCAGTCCCTGACCCCCGAAGCCTTTGATTCCCTTGCGAACACCTGCACCGCGATACACGGATTTATGCACAGATAAGGAGCGGTCTTATGAAAATAGCTGTTGTAGGTCTTGGGCTTATCGGCGGCTCAATGGCGAAGTCCATAAAAGCAAAGACAGCCCACGAGGTTTTCGGAATCGACCTTGATACTGAAACCATGATGTTTGCGCGGCTTTGCGGCGCAATAGACGGCACACTTGACGAAGCCGCCGTAAAGGACAGCGATATTATTCTTCTGGCAGTTCGTCCCAACGCCGCCGTAAAGTGGGTTTGTGACAATGCCGACAGCATTTCGGAAAATGCCATACTGGTTGACCTTTGCGGCATTAAAAGAGAGGTCTGCCGTCAAATTGCGCCCATTGCAAAGGAAAAAGGCTTTGCCTATGTGGGCGGACACCCTATGGCAGGTAAGGAACGGGGCGGCTTTGTAAATTCCTGCGATGACCTTTTCGACGGCGCATCAATGATACTTACCCCCGACGAAAGCAGTGACCCTGTTACACTTGAACGACTCAAGGATTTCTTTACCGACATCGGATTCGGAACAGTGACATTTTCAAACCCCGACGAGCATGACAGGATAATCGCCTATACCTCACAGCTTGCCCATATAGCCTCAAGTGCCTATGTCAAATCTCCCGAAGCCCAGCGCAGACGCGGATTTTCCGCAGGAAGCTTCCGCGATATGACCAGAGTTGCACGACTTGATGAAAATATGTGGACTGAGCTTTTTATGGATAACTGTGATTATTTGACACAGGAACTTGAAATACTTATCGAAAACCTCAATGATTACCTCGACGCGCTCAAGACGAAGGACGCAGACAAAATGCGCCGACTTTTGAAGGACGGCAGAGAGAAAAAGGCTTCAGCCGGAGGAAATTGATAGGGAGTGATAAAATGAGTGTTGTCAGAGTAAATGTCGGCGGCGGTTACGATGTCGTTATAGAAAGCGGACTTGTTGACCGTTGCGGCGAGATATTAAAAAACACCCTCGGCTTATGCACTGTTGCGGTTATTACGGATTCAAACGTTGCACCGCTTTATTTAAGCAGTGTAACGCAGAGCCTTGAAAAGGCAGGCTTTAAGGTGTGCAGCTATGTTTTTCCGGCAGGGGAAAGCTCAAAGCATATCGGAACACTCGGCGATATTCTTGAGTTTCTGGCGGAAAATGAGCTTACTCGCGGAGACTGCATAGTTGCTCTGGGCGGCGGCGTAACCGGCGATATGGCAGGCTTTGCCGCCGGTGTATATCTCCGTGGTATAAGATATGTTCAAATGCCCACGACTTTGCTTGCGGCGGTGGATTCCTCCGTGGGAGGGAAGACCGCAGTTGACCTTAAAGCCGGAAAAAATCTTGCCGGTGTGTTTATCCAGCCACAGGCAGTGCTGTGCGATGTGGACTGCCTGAAAACGCTGACCGATGAATTTTATGCGGACGGAATGGCGGAGGCAATTAAAACCGCTGTGCTTGACGGCGGCTTCTGGGAGAATTTTTCCGATTTGGAAATTTCCGAGCTGATAAAGAATTGTGTCGGCTACAAAGGGCGTGTTGTTGAAAACGACGAAAAAGAGAGCGGCGAACGGAAACTGCTGAATTTGGGGCATACCGCCGCTCACGCTATCGAGCTTTTAAGCGGCTATAAAATACCTCACGGTCATGCGGTGGCAATAGGACTTGCGATAATGGCGCGAGCCTGTGCCGCAATGGCCAAGTGCAGTGAGAAAACGGCAGCGGCGATTGTGAAAGCTCTTAAAAATGCCGACCTGCCGACAGCTTCGCCCTATACCGCCGCCGAACTTGCCGCAGCTTCGGTAAACGATAAAAAACGCGCAGGAGATACACTGTCGATAATAGTTATCGAGGACGTGGGAAATTGCAGGATTGAAAAAATTGAAATTTCCGACCTTGAAAGCATTTACGAAGCCGGAATGTAAACAGAGATAAAATAAGAGGGCTGTAAAAAACGCAAGTTTTTTACAGCCCTCATTTGCACGGTTTTTTCTCGTTACAATCACCATATACACAAAGATATTTTTGTTTATGTATACGAAATTTATTTTTTTCTCAAAATCGTGTCACATTTTGCCTTTCTAAATTGTGTTATATACGGAGAGTGATTTTTAGAGCTGTTCAAAATGTGTCGTTTTTGGTTTGAAAGGGTGATGGATTTAAAAAATTACAGGACATTTAATAACAATCTCCGTGAAAAACGAAAGTGAGGAAAATCCATGAAAAAGACAAAGTTGTTTTCTTTAATTCTGACATTTATTCTTGCCACTGTTTTTGTTTTCAGTGGCTGTTCCGATTCCGAAAATTCTCAAAATTTACCCGATGTTTCTTCAGAGGTTGCCTCCTCCGCCAACGATTTTTCAAGTGATCACTGGCAGAATGTAACAACAGAGGGATATGAAACACATTCGCAAAACTATTCATTTGGCAGTGGATATTTTGTGAGTACTAACATCGGAACATATCGGGAAAATGATTTTGATTACAGTTGCGAAATTGGCGACTTATATATAGTCGAATATGCGGAATCTCCGCTGGGTCCGTGGATTCCTCTTTGCGGAAAGCCAAACTGTATGCACAACAGCATAGAGTGCAATGCATATATATCCGATTCGCTTATGGGAATATACAACAACAGAATTTACTATTTAGGCAGCGATTTAACAAGCTTAAAAAGTATGGCTCTTGACGGAACAAATCACCGCTCCGAGATTAAAGCCGACCAAAATCTCTTTGTATTAGGTGCAACACAAAGTGGAATCATGTCGGACGGATATATTTACTATACCGATATATCGTATGAGGAGGACAAGGCTCAGATATTCCGAATCAGCGTTGAGGAGGAACGGGCTACAAGAGAAAACGTGGAGTTCGTTATTTCCTCCGATTATTATTTCACCGGTTTATCCATGGTAAAGCCGTATAAAAACTATCTTGGAATATACTGTTCTAACCCGAACACCAGTTACTCATCATGGAAAATTTATATATACAACTTTGACACAAAAGAAATTACAGATGTTCCCGAAAACCTAAGATTGCTCTTTATGAATGATAATCTGGCATATTTCAAGAACGTCGATAATCTTTCTGAAATCTACACATATAACTTTGATACCGAAAAATACG
>CAZCQZ010000032.1:0-22841 GCA_964500965.1 uncultured Eubacteriales bacterium
ATTTTATCTCCTTTTAGGGCGTTTGTCGACTCTACTTAAAGTGTAATACTTCATTAAAGGGAGTGGGATCGAAACCCCTCCCTTTAAGTGCCCTTTCTTTGCGTCTCATTTCTTTGGGCACGCAAAGAAATGAGACATTAGCGTTAAAAGAGTAAGAATTTCAATATGGTTTGAAGCTTGTTGATAAATTCTAACAATCCCCCTTGAAGATTGCGGATAAATCACGCAATCTTCTTCCCCCTTTACACAAGGGGGACTTGGGTTTTTTGATAATTTTAAAGCTTTGCTTTTTCAAACATCTCTCCCTCCGTCAAAAATCTTAGATTTTTGACACCTCCCTCGTCAGAGGGAGGCTTTATTTTGATAAATCGGAATTTATCGCTTAAACCACTAACGGGACGTCGAGGACGGCGTTCCCTATGGTTGAAATTCTTAATATATCATAATTAATCTCAGTTAAAACACGGTAACAGGCAGTAAAACTTGCGTTTTACTGCCTGTCTCATTATTCTGATTTTACGAATTGCCGGAAGCTATCACCATTCGTCATCATCGTCCAAAAACGCATCAAGCCTGCTTGTAAGGCTACTGCTCGCAAGGGTTTTGTCACTTCCGAAAATTCGCTCGTACTCGCTTTGAGCGTCCTGCCCGATGGAGGCTTCTTCTTCGGAACGCTTCGACGGGGCTTCTTCCGCCTTTTCTTCCGCCTTTTCTTTCGCTTCCTCGTCCTGCACCTCAAGAATTATTGATGAGCCGCACTTTTCACACACCAGCTCCGTTTCGTTGTTGTCAAGCTGCTTGTCGGTGTAATGCAATTCGTTTCCGCATTTCGGGCACTCTACGGAATATATTTCCCCGGTTTCTTCCGGTTCTTCGGGTTCTTCGGGCTTTATATCCTCTTTAGCTTCGGATTCTTCGGTTACTTCCGCTTCTTCAATTTCATCAACAGCTTCGACCTCGGCGGCTTCCGTTATTTCCGGCTCGGCGGCTTCTTCCTCCGTCTGTATCGGTTCTGCATCAAAGTCATCGGCAAATTCCGTTTTGCTTTCGTCGGCTATCGGGGCAACCTGCTCTTTTTCCGGCATCTTCCCCATTTCACCGACGATACTAACAAGCTCCTCAAGGCACTTTTCATTGGATTCTTCAAGCTTATTCAGCTTCACAAGCAGCTTTGCGAACACCTCGGCGTTATCGGCTTCGATACTTTTATCCCTGTTGTATGCAGTCAACAGCTCGTTAAACTGTTCAATCTGGTATTCAACGCCTAACGCGGTGCGCTCGGCATTCATGGCGGCAAAGGCTGTATTTATAAGATTTGCCGCAATTGCACGGGAAAGAGTAATGAGCACAACAGCCGCCAGCACTCCCGACAAAATGCCCACCGGCACACTGTCCGCGCTTTTTCCCGCAAGAAAGCCTGTTAATAACGCAAGAGCAATAGCACACATCGTCAGCACTGTGCCGATATTTTTAACGGAGTCAAGATACCTTTCACTGGGCTTATGAGAACCGCCCGTTCTCTCCCTCGGTTCGGGCTGAATGTCATTTGATGACAGTCCCGGTCTGTATATTCGCTTTTCGACCCTTGCATCAGCTCCGCAATGGGGACATACCATATCCGCAAACCCGATTTCTTCTTTGCATTCGGGGCAGTATATTATCGGTTCTTCCCTTTTAAGTCCTTCATATCTTTTCATGAAAATTCCCTCCGTTTCAAGGTAATTATTCCTGTTTTTTCATCATTTTTCGCAAATTTGGTTATGATTTGGGTGTTTTGATAATTATAGGTTGGCTTGTGAATCGACAAGTTACAACTTAGCTTGCCGGTAAATTCTGCAATCCCCCCGATTTAAGCCCATGGGCTTAAATACTGAAGCACGCAGGCTTCAATATCCCCCCTTTGCACAAGGGTGGCTTGGGTTGTTGATAAAAATCACTCTATTGCACAAGGGAGGCTTGGGTTTGTTGATAATTTTAAAGCTTTGCTTTTTCAAACATCTCTCCCTCCGTCAAAAATCTAAGATTTTTGACACCTCCCTCGTCAGAGGGAGGCTTTATTTTGATAAATCAAAATTTATCAGTTATCATGGCTTCCTTGTGTAAATGGGAGCCTATCAAAGCCTGCGGCTTTGATAGAGGGATTGTCAATTGCTCAGATTTATCATTTTGGCTTAGCTTGTTGATAAATTCTACAATCCCCCTTGAAGATTGCGGATAAATCACGCAATCTTCTTTCCCCCTTTACACAAGGGGGACTCTTGATTATTTATAAATCAAAATTTACCGTTCAACCCCACAACGGGACGCCGAGGACGTCGTCCCCTACGGGATAAAATTTTAGAGTAATTGAAAATTATCAACTTCAAGGTTTCCCTTGTCGGGGGAGCTTTTTCTTCCGCTTATTCCGTTTTCTCGACTTCCTCGATGTCCTCCGCTTCGTCCTCGGCAATGTCGTCCGGCTCGCCGTCATCTTCGATTTCGGCACGCTCCGCTTCCTCGTCATGAGGTACTCTTGCCACGGACACAATCTTCTGCTCCTCCGGCATCTTCATTACCCTTACGCCCTTACTGGGTCTTGCGCAGACACGTATCTCGTCAACGGCAATTCGGATAATTACGCCGGCATCGTTTATGATTATCACATCATCGTCTTCGTCAACAACTCTGATGCAGGCAACCTTTCCAACCTCACTGCGGTAGTTTTTAATACCCATACCGCCACGGGACTGCAAGCGATAATTTTCCGTTTCGGAAAGTCTGCCGAAGCCGTTTTCGGAAATAGTCAGCACCCTTGCGCCCTCTCTCAGGCTCTCCATTGCCACGACATAATCGCCGTCACGGAGCTTTATGCTTCGCACACCTGCGGCAGTTCTGCCCATAATACGGACATCGTTTTCGTCAAAGCGGATAGCGTAGCCGTTATGAGTGGCAACAAGTAAATGCCGAGTACCGTCGGTAATCTTAGTGGAAACAAGTTCGTCGCCCTCGTGCATTGAAAGGGCTATCAGACCTTTCTTTCTCACATTGTCAAAGGCAGAAAGTGAAGTTCTCTTAATAGTGCCGCTCTTTGTCACCATTACAACATTATCATCGCCGTTGTAATTTCTGGGAAGCAGCAGCATTGATACTACCTTTTCATCGGGAATCAGCGGCAGTACATTAACAACGTTAGTGCCCTTTGCCGTTCTTGAGCCTTCGGGAATTTCGTAACCCTTTAAGCGGTACACTCTGCCCAGATTCGTAAAGAACATTACGTAATCATGAGTACAGCCTATGAACATTTCCGTAGGCACGTCTTCCTCTCTGGTCGCCATACCTGCAATACCTCTGCCGCCTCTGTGCTGGGTCTGGTATGTATCAATCTTCTGTCTCTTGAGGTAGCCGAAGTTTGTCATGGTGATAACGCAGTTCTCCTCGGCAATGAGGTCCTCGGTGTCCATCTCGCCGTCAATGGTAGTGATTTCCGTTCTTCTTGCATCACCGAATTTTCTTGCAATCTCGGTGAGGTCATCGGAAACAATCTGCTTCTGTCTCTCCTCGGAAGCGATAATATCAAGATAATCGGCAATCTTTTCACGCAGTGAAGCCAGCTCCTCCTCCAGCTTGCTCTTTTCAAGACCGGTGAGCTGTCCGAGGCGCATGTTCACAATAGCCTGAGCCTGAACATCGTCAAAGCCGAAACGCGCCATCAGTCTTTCCTTGCCCTCGCCTATGGTCTTACTGGAACGGAGAATGGCAATAACCTCATCAATGAAGTCAATAGCGATGATAAGCGCATCAAGGATATGCTCCCTGTCCTTTGCCTTGTTCAGCAGGTAATTAGTCCTGCGGACAATGACTTCAAGCTGGAATTTCAAATACTCGTCAATCACCTGCTTTAACGACAGGGTTTTAGGCTCGCCGTTTACAATGGCAACCTGGTTAACGCTGAAATTGGATTGCAGAGCGGTGTTTTTAAAGAGATTGTTCAATACAACGTTAGGCTGTGCATCTCTCTTAATATCAATGGTTATGCACATACCGCCGTCACGGTCGGAGGAATGGTCCGCAATATCGGAAATGCCCTCGATTCTCTTATCTCTTACCATATCGGCAATGCTTTCTATAAGCTTTGCCTTATTTACTTTATAGGGCAGTTCCGTTACCTGAATTGCGTAACGACCCTCGCGCTTTTCGATAATTTCGGTACGCGCCCGAACGGGAATTATTCCTCTGCCGGTTGCGTAAGCCGCACGGATTCCGGCACGACCCATAATAATACCGCCTGTGGGGAAATCGGGACCTTTCAAATGCTCCATAATCTCCTCAAGAGTCGCATCGGGATTGTGAAGCACGCACTTGCAGGCTTCAACGGTTTCAACAAGATTGTGGGGTGCCATGTTTGAAGCCATACCGACTGCGATACCCATTGTGCCGTTTACCAGCAGGTTCGGAAATCGGCTGGGCAATACGGCAGGCTCTTTCCGCTCGTTATCAAAGGAGGGAGTAAAGTCAACGGTGTCCTTTTCAATGTCCGTGAGCATTTCCATGCTCATTTTGCTCATTCTCGCCTCGGTATAACGGTATGCGGCAGGTGGGTCACCGTCAATAGAGCCGAAGTTACCCTGTCCCTCAACAAGAGGGTATCTCATTGAGAAATCCTGGGCAAGACGTACCAGCGCATCGTAAACGGAAGCGTCGCCGTGGGGGTGGTACTTTGCAAGCACGTTACCGACTGTGGAAGCGCACTTCTTTGTAGGACTGTCGGCAGTAATGCCTTCCTCGTGCATGGTGTAAAGTATTCTTCTGTGAACGGGCTTGAAGCCGTCACGTACATCGGGCAGCGCACGGGAGACAATAACCGACATCGAATAGTCGATAAACGCCTTTTTCAGCTCGCTTACGATGTCAATGTTGGTTATTCTCGATTCCTCACTGCTCATTTCCGGCGTAAGCTCGCCGCTGTTTTTAATTTCGTCACTCATTTTCTTCGTACCTTTCTTCGTTGCACATTTCTTCGCCGCACATTTTATTAAAAATCCTTTTAAGCTCTCTTAAGTTTTCTATGGGTGTTTGCGTTCTTCAATCATTTTTCGGGTGAATATCCATAAATTCCGTTCTTTTGTAAACACTGCGGCAGCATTTTCTCAGCCTTTCGGTTAAGAAACATGCGCAATCATCGTCAAAATATTTTCCGGGTATACAGAATATCACCTTATCGTATATCAAAATGATACCTAATTCACACTCAATTACCCTTTTTGCATTTTTATATTCGTAAACTTTCGGCAAATTATTGTCACCGTAAAAAACCGTCATTCCCTTTTTACCGAAAGAATATTTAACGGCAGCCGATTCATCGGAAATTGTTTCATTGTTATTATACAAAATGTATTTTTCCACTTCCGATTTTTTAAATCTGTATTTGCGCTCGTTTAAAAATAACAACAAACTGCAATAAGGGGTCATTAAAAGCATCGCCGCGATTACGGAATATATAAACGGAAAGCCTTTTCCTATTCGGGACGAATTAAAAAACAGTTGAATTGATACAATAAGAACATTTCCAAATACCAGATAAAGCATATTTAAAATAATTCTTACTGTACTGCCGCTTTTGTGAAATCCGTTTGCCGTAATATAGTAGGAAAATGCCTGTTTTTCCGTGTTTTTCAATGATACCGACAGCTCATAATGAGTGGGTATTTTATCTTTACTTTTAGTATTTTTCATAGTTTATATTACTTGTTGTATATTAAATATCCAGGTTTGTTACGTACTTCGCGTTCTGTTCGATAAAGACACGTCTCGGCTCAACCTTTTCACCCATGAGAATGGAGAACATTTCGCTGGCAACCTGAGCGTCCTCCACATTTACCCTCTGCATAAGGCGAACGCTTGGGTCCATGGTTGTTTCCCAGAGCTGTTCGGGATTCATTTCACCGAGACCTTTGTATCGCTGTACCTTTTCCGCTCCGCCCAATTCGGCAAGTATGGAATCTCTCTGCTCGTCGGAATAAGCGTAGTATTTCGATACTTTTTTAGTTATCTTATAATGCTTTTTGGAGGGGTCGTCCGCGTCCTTAATACGCTTAACCGTAGCCTGTCCTTTAAGCTCATCGAGAATCTTATCCCTTTCCTCATCGGAATAGGCATCGTATTCCATTTTTTTGCCCTTTTTGGGAGTTATTTCATAAAGGGGCGGCTGAGCAAGGTAAACATGACCTGCTTCGATAAGAGGCTTCATGAAGCGGAAGAAAAAGGTCAAAAGCAGTATTCTGATGTGTGAGCCGTCAACATCGGCATCAGCCATAATTACAACTTTGTGGTAACGCAGCTTTGCCAAATCGAAATCCTCACCTATTCCGCAACCGAGAGCCAGCACAACAGGCGTCAGCTTGTCGTTACCGTAAACCTTGTCAAGACGTGCTTTCTCAACGTTCAGCATTTTACCCCAGAGAGGAAGAATTGCCTGAGTGTGCCTGTCACGTCCGCCCTTTGCAGAGCCTCCTGCGGAGTCACCCTCAACGATGTAAATTTCGCATTCTTCCGGCTTGTTGCTTATGCAGTCCGCCAGCTTGCCCGGCAGTCTTGCGCTGTCAAGGGCACTCTTTCTGCGAACGCTTTCCTTTGCCTTTCTTGCGGCTTCTCTTGCACGTGCGGCTTCAAGGGATTTATTTACAATTGCCTTTCCAACTGCCGGATTTTCTTCAAGATAGATTGACAGGTTTTTGGAAACACAGGCGGCGGTCAGTGAACGCACCTCGGTATTGCCCAGCTTGCCCTTTGTCTGACCCTCAAACTGAGCCTCCATAACCTTTGCGGAGATTATGCAGGTCAAGCCTTCTCTGACTTCCTCGCCGGTCAGGTTGCGGTCGGCATCTTTAAGAAGTCCGAATTTTCTGCCGTAATCGTTTATGCAACGCGTCAGTGCGGTTTTAAAGCCGTCCTCATGCGTACCGCCGTCAATAGTTCTGACGTTGTTTGCAAATGAATATGTATTATCATTGTAATCGGTGTTGTACTGCATTGCGATTTCAACTTCGCACTGCGCTTCCTCATCGGTCTTTTTCAGATATATAACGTCATCGTGGAGCAGCTCCGCACCGGTTTTATTGTGAATAAAGGTTACAAATTCACGTATGCCGCCCTCATAGTGGAAAACTTCTTTTCTGCCGTCCTCGGTGCGATTGTCGGAAAGCTCGATATAAACACCTGCATTGAGAAATGCCTGTTCACGAAGTCTTGTTTCAAGAACGGAGAAATCGTAAACTGTGGTTTCCTTGAAAATCTCCGGGTCGGCTTTGAACATTACCTCTGTTCCGGTTCTGTCCGTTTCGCCTATTACGGTCAGACCCTCCACCTTTTTGCCACGCTCAAAGCGCATGTAATGAATCTTTCCGTCCTGATGTACTCTTACCTCAAGCCACTCGGAAAGGGCGTTAACAACAGACGCGCCAACGCCGTGCAGACCGCTTGATACCTTGTAAACGCTGTTGTTAAACTTGCCGCCTGCGTGAAGAATTGTGAAAACAACCTCGACAGCAGGCAAGCCGGTCTTGCTCTGAATCGCAACGGGGATTCCTCGTCCGTCATCGGTGACTTTTATAATGTCACCGTCCTCGATTGACACAAGAATCTTGTCGCAAAAACCTGCAAGTGCCTCGTCAATGGAGTTGTCCACAATTTCGTAAACCAGGTGGTGCAGACCTCTGGGACCTGTTGAGCCGATATACATACCCGGTCTTTTTCGCACCGCTTCAAGTCCCTCAAGAACCTGAATCTGGTCACCGCCGTACTCAACGTTGCTTGGGTCGTTTCTGTCAAATTCGTGCTTTTCGTTCATTTCTGCCATTTTTAATCAAACCTCATCTATTATTTTTTATTTAATAGTTACTTCTTTAAAAAAGTATTTGTGTTTTTTCTTTTATATTCGCTTAATTCTTCCGATGAATCCTCGTAATTTCTGTTGCCGAGAATTACAAGTATTATCAGAAAAATCAGAAACAGAACAATCAATATACAGCCTGATATAAAGAATATCTTTTCCGTTCCGTTGTTTTCCCTGTAAAATATATCGTTAAGAATCAGGTATGCCGTTATTGCCGCAAGTATAATGATTATCCCCGTTCTTACCTTTGATATGTTTTTCATAAGCCATGAAACGTTTTTTCCATTGCCCGGTTGATTCATATTCTTTCCGCAGTTTAAACAGGTTTTTGCCGAGCTTGACTGCTTTGCTCCGCAGTGTGGGCAATATTCGTTATTATTCATTATATCACCCTTTACAGCTTTAATCCCGATGCCGAACGTCTTTTGAGGGTGGACGGCGAAAGCTGTGAAAGATACACCTTTTCGTCCTCGCCGTTTTTGCAGACAACAAAGCTTTTCGGAAGCTCATAAGATACCGTGTTTACCTTTCCTTCCTTTTCGGCTTTGTTAAGATATTCTCTTGTTTTTTTTGACACCGTGGTGTTATCAAGGTCAAAAATACCGATAATATCGCTTTCTCTTATTATGGTTTCATGCCCTAAATGAAGATACATAATTATTCCTCTTTATCATTATCCTTTGTTGCAGAGCCGAACGCAATATATGTTAGGCTTTCGAGAATACAGCTCAGGGTAAGTAATACAACCGCCGTTACCGCAAAAATCATTATCAGACTTACGCATTTTTCAAGATTTTTTGCATTCCAGCCGTACAGCACCGAAATCGGAATTGCGGCAAAAAGCAGAGTTGCCGCAGTATAATAGGCAATTTTTCTGACTACTATGCATCGACGGCGTGAATATTCCCTGTCACTTATTACGTATTCTTTAACTTTTTTCTGCCCGTCATATTCAGTCAGTTTTTCGTGGCATCTTTCGCATTCCGTCGCTTCGTCGGGAAAACAAAATCCGCATTTTTCGCATTTTTTCATGACTTCATTCCTTATTCTTAATTTCTTGGTTAGATTGTCGGGGAAATTTTAAGCTTGTTTTTTATTTCTACCATCATCAGAGGGAGTTTGTATAGCTCCCCTTGTCAGGGGAGCTGTCACGAAGTGACTGAGGGGTAGTTATTGCTTGGATTTACGATACTGGTTACAACTTAGCTTACCGGTTAATCTGACAATCCCCCGATTGAAGCCGTAGGCTTCAATATAGAAGCCGAATGGCTTCAATATTCCCCATTTACACAAGGGGACTCGGATTATTGATAAATCAGAATTTATCAATTAAATCACCAACGGGACGCCGAGGACGTCGTCCCCTACGGAGTTAAATTTAGTAGCAGTTGAAAAAATAAAATCCAGGCATTATAAAACCAACATTATTTACTGTTAAAACTGCCGTTTTCGACCTCGAAAATTTTTCCCTTTGTTACCTTTTTCAGAGAATTTTTATCGCAGCAGGTTATCATGACCTGCCAGCCGTCAAGCTTGCCGAGCAGAAATTTCTGCCGTGATGTATCAAGCTCGCTTAAAACATCGTCAAGCACGGCTATGGGCATTTCTCCTGCGGTACTGCTCATAAGCTCGGCTTCTCCCAGCTTAAGCGCAAGCACACAGCTTCTTTTCTGACCCTGTGAGCCGAAATGACGTACCGGCATTGAATCAAGGCGTATATCTATATCATCTCTGTGCGGACCGTAATAAGTGAATCCCAGCGTTAAATCACTGCCTCTGCCCTCTCTGAGCTTTGTATACAGCGCATCGCGGTATTCTTCCTCGTTTTCGCCGGCATTTTTTAAAAAGGAACAGGCATATCTTGCATCGAAAATTTCTCTGCCCTCGGAAATGCCGCTGTATATTCCCGCCGCTTTTTCCGAAAGTCTTAAAAGATATTTATATCTTGTCACGGCTATCTGCGCTCCGTACTGAGCAACAAGCTCGTCCCATGTGGCAAGCATTGAGCCGTCTGCCATTTTGTCCTTTATCTGCTTGAGCAGTGCGTTCCGCTGTCTGAGAAGCTTTGTATAGCGTACAACGGTATTTGTAAAGCTGGGCTTCATCTGGCAAATCGAACAATCGACAAAGGAACGTCTGCCCTCTGCCGCTCCCGATACAAGCTTAACATGCTCCGGTGCGAATACAACGGCACACAAAGAGCCTATCATATTGCCGGGAACAAGGTCATAAACGCCGTTTAAAGTGACCGAACGCCCCTGGGGGTATATTATCATCGAAGCGGTCTGGTCGCGTCCGTGAGAGTGAAAATCAAGGGCTATTTGCGAAGTCTCCTTGCCGAAGCTTATCATCTCACTGTTTTTTGCTCCGCGAAAGCTTTTCGCTCCCGTAAACATCCAGAGTGCTTCCAGAAGATTCGTTTTACCCTGTCCGTTATTTCCGCAGAAAATATTCACCGACGGTGAAAACTCTATTACTTCGTTTTTAATATTGCGAAAATCGCAGGCTTTTAGCTTTTTCGCTATCATACCGTGACCCTTAGCTTTTCGCCCATACAAACTATTTCGTCATCGGGATAAAGCTTTTTTCCTCTTGCGGTGCATACCTCGCCGTTTACGGTGACAGAGCCGCTTTGAATAAGCTGCTTTGCTTCTCCTCCCGACTGTATTCCGGCAAGCTTTAAAAAGCTGTCAAGCTTGATGTATTCAGTTGTTATCTCGATTTCTCTCATAGACTTTTCCTCTTGTTTGTTTTTTTGAAGTTATCAATTATTATGGCTTTTTTTCGTAAATTGGGAGTATATCAAAGCTTCGCTTTGATTATCAAAACCTACAGTTTTGATTGAGGGATTGTCAATTGCTTGGATTTATCATTTTGGCTTAACTTGTTGATAAATTCTGACAATCCCCCGATTGAATCCGCAGGATTCAATATCCCCCATTTGCACAAGGGGGATTTTGGTTGTTGATAAAATTTACTCTATTACACAAGGAGGACTTAGCTTTTTTGATAATTTTAAAGCTTTGCTTTTTCAAACATCTCTCCCTCCGTCAAAAATCTTTGATTTTTGACACCTCCCTCGTCAGAGGGAGGCTTTATTTTGATAAATCAGAATTTATCTTTCAATCCCACACCGGGACGCCGAGGACGTCGTCCCCTACGATTGATAATTTTTAAGCAGTTTAAAATTATCAGTTATCAATGTTTTGATTGAGTGATAGATATTAAAGATAAGCTTATTGATAAACCGTAATATATCATTCAACTCAACAACGAAACGCTTTTATTAACGTGTCTACCTTTTAGGCTGCTTTACCGGCATGAGGTAAAATTCATAATGCTCGCCGTCGCAGGGGGTTATTCTCATAGGTTCTTCGCTGTTTCCCAGCTCGATTTTCACAACATCGGAATCAACCGCTCTGAAAGCGTCAAGAATATATTTGTTTCTGAACCATATTTCCTTTATATCAAAATCAACGTCTTCTATCCAGCTATCGTTTGCTTCGCCCAAATCGGAATGGCATTCAAGGCGTATTGCGCCCTCTCCGAAATAACAGCGCACGGGCATGTCTCCGTTTGAAAGCAGCATCAGTGCCATACGCTCCGAGCCTTCAATCATTCTGCCGACGTTAATTTTCGCTTCAACGTCCGGATTAAGGCGCAGCTTTGATACCGAACGGTAATCTATAAAGTTACCCTCAAGCACTCTCGACATAAGAGTATAATTGCCCATTCTGAACAAAACAAAGCGACGCGCTATCATAACCGTTGCATCGGCTTCCTCGTCCGAAAGCATTTTTTCAACCTCCGTGAGAGTTTTGCCCGGCACTACAAATCCGCTTTCATGCTCGCTCTTTATCGGCTCGGTGCGTATTGCAACCCTGAATCCGTCAAGAGCAACAAGACGGAAGCAGTCAAGTCCTATTTCAAACTTTACGCCGGTATATATAGGCTGCATGATGTTATCGGAAATGCAGAATATGGTCTGATTTATCATAGAACGCAAGGTTTTCTGAGGCAGAGTTATTGAATTTTCGCTGAGAAAATCGGGCAGGTCGGGAAATTCGTCCGCTTTCATACCGGAAACGGTAAATGACGCACTTCCGGAGGATACGAAAATTTCATAATTTTCTTTTACTTCTATAGTCACTCTGTCATCGGGCAGCTTACGTACTATATCGGCAAATATCTTTGCAGGGTGAACTACAATTTCACCCTCCTCTTTTATAACCGCTTCTATAGTACAGGTGATTCCCATATCGAGATTGTAGCCGCAGAGATAAAGACCGTCTGCACGGGAAGCACGGACAAGTATGCCCTCTATGGCTCTTATTGTAGATTTGGGCGATACCGCGCGGTATACCTTTGACACCGCGTCCTGTAATGCGGCTCGTTCACATATAAGCTTCATATTATCATTCTTTCCTCTGTTGGTATTTTTTTGATTTTTGTCGTTTTAACAAATAACATATCCTATGTATATGTATAAGCTTAGTAGTCGTAGTAGTGTATGTCAGTTTTGGGGAAAAGCCGGCTGAAAGGGCTTGTCTCTAAGGTGGATTGAGTGTGAAAAGCTGTTGAAAAATTGTGGGTAATTTTGTCAGTAAAAAGACTTGACAGAAGTTACTGACACTTTCCACAAGTTTTCAATGTTAATTTAAGGTGGAAGATGTTAAAAACCTGTCCTTTTCAACATTGAATTTCAATTACAACTCTTATTTTAAAAATAATTGTTCCACGTGGAACAATATCAGGTATTGTTCTTGATATTTCTGATAATATCGTCTATTCTCGTTTTAAAATCGGGCTGAGATTTCATTCTGTCCTCAATCTGATTTACCGAGTAAATTACCGTAGTGTGGTCACGGCTTGTAAACTTCTCGCCTATTTCCTTATATGTAAGGTCCGTTACCTGCCTGATGATATACATTGCAGACTGACGTGCAAGGGGAATATTGCCGCTTCTTTTGTTTGAACGAATATCCTCCGGAGCTACGTCAAAGGTGCGTGATACCTCAATAATAACCCTGTCAATAGTTACGGGGACAGGTTCGACGTCATTTAATACGTCTTTAATAGCGTTCTTTGCGGTGATGATTGAGGGTTTTTCCTTTTCAATCATGGAAAGTACGCTCATTTTCTTAACAACGCCCTCAATCTGACGTATGTTGTTTTTCAGCTTTTCCGCGATAAATACGCAAATATCATCGCCTAAATCAAGTCCCATATCCTGACCTTTGCGCTTGATAATTGCCATTCTTGTTTCAAAATCAGGTGGCTGAATATCGGCAAGCAGACCGTTTTCAAAGCGGTTTCTCAAACGGTCGTCAAGAGATGAAATCTCTTTCGGCGGACGGTCGGAGGTAAGAACAATCTGATTGCGTTCCTGATAAAGAGCATTAAATGTGTGGAAAAATTCCTCCTGAGTGCTGTCCTTACCGCCGATAAACTGAACGTCATCAACAAGGAGCACATTGACGTATCTGTATTTTGCGCGAAATTCGGTCATGCTTTTGTTTTTCAGGGCATCAATCAGCTCGTTGGTAAACTGGTCGCCTTTAATATAGACAATATTGGCTTTCGGATTTTTTTTGAGTATCTCCGTCTTAATTGCGAAAAGAAGATGAGTTTTGCCAAGTCCCGAATTTCCGTAAATAAACAGAGGGTTATATGCATTGCCGGGGTGCTGAGCAACCGCGGAGGCGGCGGCAAAGGCAAACTGGTTAGACGAGCCTACGATGAAATTTGAAAAGGTGTATTCGTCTGCATCGCTCTTTTTCTGCTCGGTTTTAGATACCTCCGAAGGAATAAGCACTTTAGCCATGAGAGGCAGTCCGGTAACGCTTCTTATGGCATCTTCAAGCTGCGGAATAAACATATCGTTTACGGTGTTCCTGTGAAAATTGGTGGGCGCCATCATGACAAATTCACCGGAGTTAATTTCAACCGGAGATATAGGCTCAAGCCATACATCATATGACACGTCCGACACGTTCATTTTCAGTATTTCTACAATTTTGACCCAAAGGTCATGAATCGAATCCATAGTTTTAATAACATTCCCTTCTTATTTTTTCCGCGTTTGCGGCACTATGAAATCATCACTTGCGGCAGTGATTTGATATAATACCTGTAACTATAATATAATAACATATTATCGCAAAATTTTCAAATAAACCGGCTTGAAAATAGGTGATAAAATTATAGCTTATTTCTATATATATTGACGAAATTTTTAATTACACAATTTTTTAATTGCGTAAGGGGGTGTGAATTTTTTTTTAAGAGCAAAGTCTCCATTGTGTAAAGGAGTGAACTTTTTCAATAAACCCAAGTCCCCCTTGTGTAAATTGGGGATATTGAAGCTGTAGGCTTCAATATTGAATCCTGCGGATTCAATCGGGGGATTGTAGAATTTATTAACAAGCTAAGCCAAAATGATAAATCTGAGCAATAGGCAATCCCTCAATCAAAGCCGCAGGCTTTGATAGGCTCTCATTTACACAAGGGAGCCATAAAAAGGCGATCCCTCAGTCAAAGCCGTAGGCTTTGATATTTAACCGTAGGTTTTGATAATCAAAGCTTTGCTTTGATACGCTCCCAATTTACACAAGGGAGCCTGTGATTGAAAATTTTCAGCTAACCGATAAATTTTGATTTACCAATAAGCTCAAGTCCCTTGTGTAAAGAAATAAATTTTTTTCAACAATCCCAATTTCCTTATGTAAAAATATAATTGCATAATTTTTCAACAAATTAAATTACAACCAATATCGTAACTCACGGCAACTCATTTATGTAAAAAATATTTTTACAACGAGATTTTTAATTATCGAAACAAGATATTGACCCGATATTGCGTCAATATTCTAAGTCTTGGGTAAAATTACGTTTTTTAAATAAAACGGAGATTAAAAAGGGATAAAACCGCATTATTACTTAAAAATATTTACTTGACATAATGGCTTCTTTTCGTATATAATGCACATTAGCAATGTGTGCGCACAGTTGACGGCGTTGTATGCCGTCGCACGTTCGGAAAGGAGGACTGCAATAATGTGGAGAACATATCAGCCTAAGAAGCTTCAGAGACAGAAGGAGCACGGTTTCCGTAAAAGAATGTCAACGAGGAACGGCCGTAAGGTGCTCGCTCGCCGCCGTGCTAAGGGTCGCAAGACTCTCAGCTACTAAGCTTACACTAAAGGCCGCGTCTGAGCGGCCTTTTTAACTTTACGAGCAGATTACTGCGCTTTTTACATATTCCGGGGAGATTTGACAATGGACGTTCTTATAACTATGAAAGAAAATTATGAGTTCCGCCGAGTTTATGAAAAGGGCAAAAGCGCCGTTGACCCTCTTATTGTCACCTATTGCTTTAAGAGAAAACGCGGTAACGGTATAAGATTCGGTTTTACCTCCGGTAAAAAAATCGGAAACGCCGTGGAAAGAAACCGCGCTCGCAGAGTTTTGCGCGCTGCTGCCCGTGAGCTTTTTCCCCTGATGCAGGGCAACTGGGATATTATTTTTGTTGCACGTGCGTCAACCGCAGATGCAAAAAGCTATGATGTTCGTAAGGTTATGGAGAAACATTTGAAAAAACTCGGTATATTATTATGAAACGTGTACTAATCGCACTCATTCGTTTTTATCAGAAAAATATTTCTTCCCGTACAGCACCGTGCTGTAGATTTACTCCCACCTGTTCACAATATGCAATTACCGCAATCGAACGTTTCGGAGCGATACGCGGCAGCTTTATGGCAATGTGGCGCATTTTGCGTTGCGCTCCGTGGAGTGCCGGCGGCTACGACCCTGTTCCGGAAAAAAAGACTAAGAAAAAATGTTGCAAAAAACACAAAAACATTGAAAGTGAATGCAGTAATGATTATGTCGGTGAAAACTTACCTAACCTGTCCGACAATGATAATTTTGACGTTTCGTTAGAAACCGGTAGCGAAAACAGGTGAGCAAATTCTTTAATTTTGTAATATTTATTACTTATATTACCTGTTGTATTACAAAAAATGTGATTTATATTTAAAATGTGCTAAATTTTACTTCTTTACCTGTGTTGCACATTATTTGAAAAAACAGTCTTTATATCCTTTATTAAAGTGTTATCTATGAAAATCAGTTTTAAAAATGTTGCATATATTTTTTATGAAAAATTTGCGGCAACTGCAAATCTGTTTTTTACTTAGATTTTCAAAATGAATTAAAGGGTACATTACAGAGAAAGTATTTAAGTTGAAATTTAAAATAATGTTTCATGTTATCATTTATAATAAGTATCATTATGAATCTTTTTAAATAATTTGATTGTGAAATTATTATTTGAAATCGGTATTATATTACGAAAGGAGCAAGGTATAAATTCTGCTCCGAAGCAGAGTTTACCGACGTATTTAAAATGTGTAGTGATTCCTGTGCACTTTTGAGCTGGCTGGGCAGTATTTTCGGTTATCTGCTGTATGGCTGCTACAAAGTCATGTTCAGCAACTTCGGTCTGGCGATTATTCTGTTCACCGTTCTTACCAGACTTCTCATGTTTCCTATCACCGTCAATCAGCAGAAGTCCACTGCAAAAATGCAGAGACTTCAGCCGAAGGTTAAGGAAATTCAGGACAGATATAAGAACGATAAGGACAAAATGAATAACGAGCTTATGGCTCTTTATCAGCGTGAAAGCTATAATCCCTCAAGCGGCTGTCTGCCGATGTTCATTCAGCTACCTATCTTCATGGGTCTTTATTACGCTTTGCGCCAGCCTCTGACCCATACTTTCCATTACAGCAGCAGCAAAATTACCCAGCTTGTAAATCTTCTTATCAGCGATAAAGCCGGCGATTATTACAACGAGATTTATCTTATTGATAAGATAAAAAGTATGCATCTTTCCGATAATATCAATGAAATCACCACCAGACTTTATCTGGAGCTGAGCGGTAAAATCGGAAGCATTGTCGATGCTGTTTCTTCTACCGACATCGGTGCGATTTCTTCCGGCGACGTTGCCGCAAATTCTATAGCTTCGGCGGCAGGCAACATTGCTTATACAAACGCGGACGCCCTTGCTCAGGCGGCAGACCTTGCCCCGACTGTGCAGAAGATTAACGAAGTGACCGGCAGCTTTAATTTCCTCGGTCTTGACTTGCTTGCGACCCCAACGCAGGACAAGCTTAATATGATAATTGTAGTGCTTGTTTTCATTGCATCGGTCGGAAGTATGCTTCTCACCAATAAGATTAACGGCACTAAAAACACTGCTTCGGCAGGCGGTTGCAGTCCGTTGACTATGGGCATCGGTATGAGCTTTTTCTCTGCGTTTATTTCTTACTCTGTTCCCGGTGCGCTGGGCTTTTACTGGATGTTCAGCAGCCTTATCAGTCCCGCTCAGTCCTGGATTGTTCAGAAATTCTATAACGCGAATATTCTTAATTCAAAGGCAGAAGCAATGCGTGTTGCCCGTTTGAGAATTGATGAAGCTTCTATTATAGAAGAAGTTCAGAAGCGTAAAGGTGTTAAGTCCTTCCTGCCGGTCGAACCTGTGGCAGGTGAAAAAATTTCTTCCGAAAATGATGTTTCTTCTCAAAGAAGCAAGAAAAAGAAAAAGAACAGCAACAGCGGAAGCAGTTCAGATTATCAGGGAAAAAAGAAAAATTGAAAATTGAAGGTGTAAAACTTGATTAGAGAATTTATTGTTCAGGCTGAGACTACCGATAAAGCAATTCAGCTCGGTTGTGAAAAGCTTGGTATCAGTGTTGACGAGGCAAGCGTTGAGGTTTTGGAGTTTCCTACCCCGAAAAAGTTCGGTCTTTTCGGCGGCTCACTTGCTAAGGTGAGAGTTTATGTTGAGGTTGATGACCCCGTTGTTCCGGAAACCGTTAAAGAGCCTGAGCCTGTAAAAGTACGTATTCCCGAAAAAAAGCCGGAAAAGCCCGTTGAAAAACCTGTTGAAAAGGTTGAAACCGTTGCCGCTCCTGCCGACCTTTCAAGCTTTTCGGAAACCGCTAAAACCGCTTATGAATGTCTTGATATTATTCTCAAGGGTATCGGTCTTGACAAGGTTATTATTACCATGACCGAGAATGATAACAGCGCAGTCCTTGAGCTTTCCGGTGAGGGTCTTGGCACCGCTATCGGACGCAGAGGTGAAAACCTCAGCGCAATGCAGTATCTTGTAAGTCTTGCCGCCAACAACAATCGCGATGATTATTACAGAATTTCCATAAACATCGGCAACTATCGCGAAAAGAGAGAGCAGGCTCTTGACAGACTTGCAAATAAGGTTGCGGCACGTGCTCTTAAAATCAACAAAAATCTGGCTCTTGAGCCTATGAATCCCTACGAGCGCAGAATTGTTCATACTATCGTTCATGACATTGAGGGCGTTAATAGCTGGTCTGTGGGTGAAGACACAAAGAGACATGTTGTTATCGGACCTGTCGGTCTTGACGAGGGCGCAGACGGACTTGTTTTCAATGCAAATGCAGGTAAAAACAACAATAACCGCGGCGGTTACAACAGAAATAATAATCGTGGCGGATATAACAGAGGCGGAAATCGCGGCGGTTATAACAGAAACAACAACCGTGGCGGCAACAGAAGCTACAATCGTAATAATTATGCTTCCTCTGCCCCGACGAATACCGCTCCGAAAAGTGATTACAGCGGCTCGCTTTACGGAAAAATCGAAGTTCCCAAGAAAAATAACGAAGAATAATTTTTAAGTTTTAAAATATGCTGTAGATGCAAAAGCATCTACAGCATATTTTATATTTCAAATTGTTTCACGTGAAACAATTTCGGCAGTTTTAATCAGCACACTTTATATTGTAAATAACAACGGTTTATGATAAAATACACCTTGTAAAAAGATTTGTTAGGAGAGACACCATGGCCGAATATTACAGCACCATAGCGGCAATTGCCACTGCGCAGGGATTGGGCGGCATAGGTATAATTCGTGTGTCCGGCGATATGGCATACGAAATATGCGCAAAGGTATTTAAAGCGGCAGATAGTTCGGAAATCCAAACTGCAAAGGGATATACTGCAAAGTACGGACACGTTTATTACAACGGCGAAGCTATAGATGAAGCTGTTGCGCTTTTTTTCCGTGCGCCGAAAAGCTATACAGGTGAGGACGTGGTGGAGCTTCAATGTCACGGCGGCAGTTATGTTCTTTCACTGGTTTTGAGAGCAGTTATTGAGGCAGGCGCACGACATGCTTATGCCGGAGAATTTACGCGACGGGCTTTTGAAAATAACAGAATATCGTTGACAAAAGCCGAAGCGGTTATGGATATAATCAACGCTTCAAACAGCGAAGCACTGCGACAGGCGGTGGCGGCTTCTGAGGGTAGAACAGCTAAAATGATTTCCGATACCCTCGGTAAAATTACCGAGCTGACTGCACAGCTTGCTGTCTGGGCAGACTTTCCTGAGGACGATGTTCCGGCTGTTGATACGGAAAATTTAAAAAGTAAATTATATCAGTTAGAAACTAATTTATATGAGCTGATTTCCCGCTCGGAGCTTGGAATTGTTTCCCGTGAGGGTGTTGCCACGGTTATTGCAGGCAGACCGAATGTTGGAAAATCCTCTTTAATGAATATGCTTGCCGGTTGTGAGAGGTGTATTGTTACAGACATTCCGGGTACTACCAGAGACGTGGTTGAAGAAAAAATAAATGTCGGCGGCACGATTTTGAAACTTTCCGATACTGCCGGCTTGCGTGAAACAGTAGATGTTGTTGAAGCAATAGGTGTCAAAGAAGCTAAAAAGCGCATTGAAAATGCCCAGCTTGTGCTTGCGGTGTTTGATGGTTCTGAAGATTTGACAAACGAAGATACCGAACTGCTTGATATGCTTGAAAACCGCATGGCTATCGCAATTATCAATAAAACCGATAAAAATACTGTAATTAACACAGAGTATATTACTAACAAAAAAATACAAATTGTATATATTTCTGCTAAAAATAACGAGGGTTTGGAAGCATTGGAGACAGCAATAAAAACTGTTTTGGGAACATCTTCAATTGATGTTAACTCCGCTTCCCTTGCAAACGAGCGACAACTTGATGCAGCTCGCAGAGCTTACCAAAGCTTACACTCTGCAAGACTTGATTTTGAAGCAGGCATGACTCTTGATGCCGTTACCGTCGGATTGGAAAACGCAATTGAAGCTTTGTTAGAGCTTACAGGAGAAAATGTCAGCGATAAAGTCCTTGACGAGTTATTTTCAAAATTCTGTGTGGGTAAGTAAAATTATTATTTAAACTTGTATCAATATGATACTGACTTTTGAAAGGAAATCATAATGGAATATCAAGCAGGCATAATTGATGTTGCAGTAATCGGCGCAGGTCATGCAGGCATTGAAGCTGCTCTTGCCTCTGCCCGTCTTGGCTGCAACACAGTGATATTCACAATAAATATGGACGCTGTGGGAAATCTCCCCTGCAATCCGTCAATCGGCGGAACTGCCAAAGGACATCTGGTGCGTGAGATTGATGCGCTGGGCGGTGAAATGGGAAAGGTTGCCGACAAGTGTACACTGCAAAGTCGTATGCTAAACAGGGGAAAAGGTCCTGCCGTTCACTCGCTTCGTGCTCAGGTTGACCGCAGAAATTACTCCACTGTTGTAAAGCAGGTCTTGGAAAAACAGAAAAATTTGCTTCTCAGACAGGCTGAGGTCACTGAAATTCGCCGTGACGGTGAACACTGGGAGGTTGTAACAAAGCTGGGTGCTGTTTGGAAAACCAAATCGGTAATCTTAGCAACAGGAACATATCTCGGCGGAAAAATCTTTGTCGGTGATATAAATTACAGCGGCGGTCCTGACGGAATGTTTGCGGCAAATGAGCTGACAAATTCTCTGCTGAAGCTGAATATTCCCCTTCGCAGGTTCAAAACCGGAACTCCTGCAAGGGTGCTGAAAAGCAGTATTGATTACTCAAAATTGGAGGTGCAATCCGGCGATGAAAAGATTGTGCCGTTCTCATATTCCACCGAAATTCCTCCGGAAAATTCAGTGACTTGCAGTATTGCCTGGACGAATGAGAAAACTAAAGAGGTAATTTTAAAAAATTTAAGTCGCTCTCCCCTCTACGGCGGCGAAATTAAGGGCGTCGGTCCTCGTTACTGCCCCAGTATCGAGGACAAAATCGTCAGGTTTTCGGAAAAAGAGCGACATCAGTGCTTTATTGAGCCTTGCGGCGCAAACACAGATGAGATGTATTTGCAGGGTTTGTCCACTTCCTTGCCGGAGGACGTGCAGATTGCTCTATACCGTACGATGGTCGGTTTGGAAAATGTGCAAATTATGCGCAGTGCTTACGCAATCGAATATGATTGCGTTGACCCGACAGCTCTGAAACCTACTTTGGAATTTAAAAATCTCCCCGGTCTTTACGGCGCAGGTCAGTTTAACGGCTCATCAGGCTATGAGGAAGCCGCCGCACAGGGTCTTGTTGCCGGAATTTCCGCCGCAAGAAAGATAAAAAATCTGCCGGAGATTATATTTAAGCGAAGTGAGAGTTACATCGGCACGCTCATTGATGACCTTGTGACAAAAGGTGTCACCGACCCTTACCGTATGATGACTTCCCGTTCCGAGTATCGTCTGATTCTCAGGCAGGACAATGCCGACAGACGGCTGACACCTCTTGGCAGAGAAATCGGTTTGATTGACGATAGGCGCTGGGAGAGCTTCAACCGCAAGCTTGAGCTTATAAACTCCGAGCTGAAAAGGGCTTCATCAGTGGTTTTTTCGCCAAATACGGTCAATGAGCTGCTTGTTAAAATCGGCTCAACTCCTGTTAGCACCGGTGTTAAGCTCGCCGATTTGATTAAGCGACCCGAAATTAGCTACGAAATCTTGAAATCTGTTGATGAAACCCGTCCTAAGTTGCCCGATGATGTGTTTGAGCAGGTGGAAATCGAGCTGAAATACGAGGGTTACATTAAAAAACAGCTTGAAGCTGTTGAAAAAATGCAGAGACTTGAAAGCAAGGTTCTTTCCGACAAGACCGATTATGCGAAAATTGACGGCTTGAGACTTGAAGCCCGTGACAAGCTTAATAAAATTAAGCCGGCTTCTGTAGGTCAGGCGGCGAGAATTTCGGGAATTTCCCCTGCCGATATTCAGGTTTTGCTAATTTGGCTCAAGAAAAATGAGGTAAACTGCGATGATAAATAAACTGTTATTAAAAAGTGAAGCGGAAAAAATCGGCGTTTTTCTCGATGATATTATGATTGAAAAGCTTGATTTGTACGCAAATTTCCTCGTTGAGACTAATAAAATTCAGAATCTGACCAGAATCACCGAGCCTGACGAGATTGTTATCAAGCATTTTGTTGATTCTCTTACGATTTTTTCGGCTTATGACATTCCGAATTGCGCAAAAGTTGCCGACATCGGAACGGGCGCAGGTTTTCCGGGTGTTGTTATGAAGATTGCCAGACCGGATATTCAGCTCACTCTTATTGATTCGTTGGGCAAGCGGATAAATTTTCTCAATGAACTGTGCGGCAGGCTGGGTTTTTCTGCCGATGCTCACCACTTGAGAGCCGAAGAAGCCGGGTTGAAGCCGGAGCTTCGGGAAAAATTTGATATTACTACTGCTCGTGCAGTGGCAAAACTCAATGTACTTTGCGAATATTGCCTGCCATTGACCAAGGTTGGCGGTGCTTTTATTTCAATGAAAGGTCCTACCGGTGATGATGAAATCGGTGACGGCAGCAGAGCAGCTAAGCTTTTAGGCGGTTCTATCGGGAAAACCGAGAAGCTTACTTTGTCAGACGGCAGTGAACGGCAAATTATTGTTGTTAATAAACTGTCTGAAACTCCTCAAAAATATCCGCGCCACGGCGGTAAGATTTCTAAAAGTCCGCTGTAGTGTTAAATTTTTAGGCTCTTTGTCAATAGTTGGGGTAAAGAGTTAAAATGGAGAGTATTTTGAATC
>CAZCQZ010000033.1:0-22704 GCA_964500965.1 uncultured Eubacteriales bacterium
AAGGATTGTGTATAGTTATTTCATTTGCTGGGGCTGATTTAATTATACCAGGATAGCTAATGCATAAAAATTCAGATAAAGCAATTGTGCGCTCAATCAAAAAGCCCTTTGCAATCGCATTGTATTCGGTGCGACAAAGAATACTGTCTCCCCGAATTATTTGCATATTCGTTTTAATGGCGGTTTTTGTCTGGAACAGTTATTTGCCGATATTAAGTCTGGTCGGACTGTTGGGAGTAAAAACAAATCCTCTTATTTTTACTTTCTTTTCGGACGATGTTATAAAGCAACGCATTTTGTACCTGGGAATAGTTTTTCTGTTCTCCGATGCGCCGTTTATGGACAAAACTCAGCCGTATGTTATTATTCGCAGCAAGCGCACTGCATGGGGAATAGGTCAGATTCTGCATATTATAATATTCTCTGCAATTGCGTTTATGGCTTTAATGCTTTTTTCCGTACTCATTCTGCTGCCTGATTCCAGCTTTATGACCGACGGTTGGGGCAAGCTTGTAACAACACTTTCACAGACCAATGCAAGCCTTCTTGTCAACGCACAGTTCGGTGCTGCCGAAAGTATAATAACATACTATTCTCCCTTGCAGGCGTTTTTGCTGTGCTTTTTGCTCAACTGGTGTATGACATCTTTTTTGGGACTGCTTATATTTGCGTTAAATCTCATATTTAACAAGTATGTAGCTCTCATTGCCGGCGGTTCGGTTGTGTTCTTCGACCTGTTCGTTTACAACTCGTTTTCTTTTGACTACCTTCATTTTTCTCCGCTGTCACTTGCAAGACTTTCAAATCTGGACAATCGGGGCGTATCGACATATCCGAGCTTGACCTATGCATTTTGCTATTTTGCCGTGGCAATGGCGATACTGTCGGTTTTGATAATCATAGCAGTCAAAAAGCGACCGGTTGAAGCTTCGTTAAAGTAACAGGAGGTGTTTTCATGTCAGAAAATATTATCACCGTAAGTCATCTTACAAAACGGTTTAATGAAGAAGCTGTTCTAAATGATGTAACGATTTCCTTTGAAAAAGGCAAAATCCACGGCGTTGTCGGACGTAACGGTTCGGGAAAAACGGTGCTTTTCAAATGCATTTGCGGATTTATTCCGCCCACCTCCGGCGAAATTTGCGTCAACGGGAAAGTTGTCGGCAAGGACGTTGACATTCCCGACGATATGGGCATTATTATCGAATCTCCGGGATTTTTGCCGAGCTACGATGCTTTTCACAATCTGAAATTTCTGGCGGCAATTAAAGGGATAATCACCGATGAGCAGATAATTGACGCAATAAAGCTTGTCGGACTTGACCCGAAAAGCAAAAAGCATGTCGGCAAATATTCAATGGGAATGAAGCAACGTCTGGGCATTGCACAGGCGATAATGGAAAATCCGTCAATCCTTATTCTGGACGAGCCTTTTAACGGACTTGATGTTGCCGGTGTTGCGGAAATGCGCCGTCTGCTGCTGTCCTTAAAAGAGCAGGGTAAAACCATTTTAGTGGCAAGCCATTACAAAGAGGACGTTGACTATCTTTGCGATACCGTCATACAAATGGATAAGCTTTCGGTCAACGACCTCAACGCCTGACACAAAAATATTTGCAAGGAGCTGCAAAGAGTGAAAACTTTTTACAGCTCCTTATTTTGTCGTTTACATATTTTCAAAAAGCGTCAGCTTGTTATTGTCATCACAAACAGCGAGTGTTATTTGCTTTACACTGTCATACCCCTGCTCCTCAAGTTGCTTTTGCAGCCATTTTTTATCAAGCCCTCTGCGCTTCAGATTTTCGTCCAGTATTCTGCCGTCCATTATTATCTCCGTTTCCATGGTTTCCTTTTCGGGTGTAAGCCCCATATCTTCGGGGTTTACCGGTCGTTTTGTGCTGACCGGCAGAATGGTCAGCCGCCCGTTATACTCAAATACCGCCGTTTGAATATCACTGAGATTAAAATATCCCTCTTGCCTGCACATCACCAGAAACTCACTCATATCAAGCTTCGCTTTTTTCATATTGCTCCTGTAAAGCTTGCCGTTGTCCATGATTATTGACGGTGTTCCGTTCACATATTTTCTCGTTTTCGGAAGCTTGCTTGTAAGTATGCTCAGAAAAAAGGATACCGCGCCGTAAACCACCATGGCAATAAAAGGCTTCCACGGCTTTTCAAGCTCGGTTGCCATTTCCGCCGCAATCGAGCCTATTGTTATTCCGGTAATGTAATCGAAAAAGTCAAGCTGCGACATCTGCTTGTGCCCGATTATTTTTGCTATTATGAAAAGAGCCACGGCAGATAAAAAAGCGGTGAAAATAACCTTTACTGCATCCATGATGTCCCTCCGTTATGCGCTGCTGGAATGTAAAATTTTGTTATCTAACCTGTTGGAAATTTGTTTTTGTGCTTACAGCAAGTATTTCCATTGATTTGCCATATATACCGCGTTGTTTTTTTGTATAAAATGTACCCGATTTTCTTAATCACATTGTTTGAAACGCTACTTTTCTCCGTATTCTTGACAACAATTCCACTAAATGTTATGATTTACTTTGAAACTGCAACCGTTTGGTTGTAGATTATATGTAAGGACTGGTACTCTATGTTCAACCCGGACACTCGCAACGATACGCCGTTTACAACTGCGGCTAAGCCCTCAAATCTGAAAACCAACAACAGAAAAGCCGTACTCAATCTTTTGAGAAAGCACGCGCTTCTTTCCGTGACGGAGATTTCCGAGCTTACCGGTCTAAGCCGTACCACAGCGATGAAAACCATAAATTTTTTGCAGCTCAAGGGCTACGCAGTTTCCGCAGGCAAAGGGGATTCAACCTTTGAGGGCGGAAAAAAACCTGAGATTTTCAGGTTCAATTCCGATTACGGATATGTTTACTGCGTGACGCTTTTGCCCACGTCCGTTGAGGGCGCGCTTCTTGATATGGAGGCTTCAATAATCGACCGCTGTAAAATCGGTCATGCCGGCGAATCCTCACCCGAAACTATTGTGGACAATATCGCGCTGGCATTTCGCCTGCTTCGCGAAAAGAACGATATTTCTCCCGACAAAATAATCATGGTTGCCGTCGGCTGTGACGGTATTGTTAATACCGAAAGCGGCGTTATCTGCAACAGTCCCCACTTCCGTACATGGCCTAACAATCTTGACATCGCACAGCTTGTTTCCCGGCGTCTCGGCAATAATTACCGTGTGCTTGCGGATAATAACGTCCGTTTCATGGCTCACTCCGACCTTGATAAGCTCACTGTAGAGCAGAGCCGCGATGTTATCGCTCTTATGGCCGAATACGGCGTAGGCGGCTGTGTACTCCACAACTGGCAGGTTATAAGAGGCGCGAATTTTGAACTTGGCGAATTCGGTCATCAGACCGTAAATCCCTTTGATGACGAAATTTGTGAGTGCGGCGGCAAGGGCTGCTTTGAAAAAATGATAATTGAGGAGAGAGTACTCCGTCAGGCAGGCAATATTCTGTCGGAGCACCCGGAATACGAATCTTCATCAATTGCGGCTTATTGTCACGGCGGTGCGTTGACTATGCAGATGATTTTCGATGCGTCAAACAGCGGAGATGCTTTTGCCCGTGCGATTATCGACTGGGTGCTTATCTGGTTCAGCGTTGAGCTTCACAACATTCTTTTGAGCCACGACCCCCGTGTGATAATTATGTACGGTACATATGTGACCGCCGGTGAATATTTCTATTCCCGTCTCAGAGAAAAGCTCAATGAAATGCATTTCGGCGGCAAGGGCACAAATGTTGAAATCATCACAACCGAATACGATACGGAAACCGCATTTATTACAGGCGCAGGCAAATATGCAATCGAGTTGTTCTTTGATTCCGATGAAACATATGCAGATTAACAGAAAAAATCTAACAAAAAAGGCTGTAAAGCTTTTTATATCAATGCTTTTTGCCATGCTGCCATTATGCGGCTGCGGCAGTGATATGGGGGCTGTTATAAGCAAAACGGAGCTGTCCGTATCGGATTTTTCCGCTTCCGATACAACCGCTGTGTCCGCAGCGGCTACGGCTGTAACCACAACCACGACAACAACCACAGCCGCCTTACAGCTTACAACCTGTTCGACGTCGGTTTACTGCAAGGATTCAGCTCAGCTTGAGGTATCCTACGGCGATGCCGTACGCTGGCAATCAAGTGATACTTCCGTTGCCGGGGTGGATAAAAACGGAAAGGTTACGACAGAAAGGGCAGGCTCGGCGGTTATTACCGCATACGATTCCGAGGGAAACTCCGCGTCCTGTACCGTTGAAAGCATTAAGGTTGTATACCTTACTATTGACGACAGCCCCGGAGATTACACTCAGTCCATACTTGACACTCTTGCCGAGTATGACATAAAAGCAACATTCTTTATCTGCGGTCCTTACTCGTCGGAAAAACGCTATAACGCGATAATCAGCGGCGGTCATACGATTGCAAATCACACTAAGACACATGAAAAAGATGTTTATGACAGTTTTAATGCTCTTTATTCGGAGGTAAAGGCGCAGGCGGAAACAATTAAAAAATACACAGGCAGGGAAGCTTTGAAAATTTTCAGATTTCCCGGCGGCTCAAAGGGGCATGGCACTTATGCGAAAAGACTGCGCTCCAAGGGCTATCATGTTTTCGACTGGACAGCAACTCTGGGAGACACCGCTTCAAATGCAACGCCGGAATCCTGCCTTGCCAATGTAAAAAAATATACGACCGAGGACAGGGAAATTCTCCTTATGCATCACAAATCCCACAGCGCAAAAGCGTTGCCTCAGATAATCGAATATCTTCTGGAGCAGGGATATACCTTTGCTCCCATAACAATGGATACCACGCCGTATTCCTTTGCGTAAAATACGTGTTGACATATTGCCTGCACGGTCATATAATTCAAACAGAATGAAATCTTCGGGGCGGGGTGCGATTCCCCACCGACGGTAATGAGCCTTGCGCTATAAGCCCGTGAGCAGCAATAGCTGCCGATTCAGGTGCGATTCCTGAGCCGACGGTACAGTCCGGATGGAAGAAGATGCACAATTTTGTCATCATTTTTCAACGAGGCTGTAAAAAACGAAAGTTTTTTACAGCCTGTTTTTTGGTAATTTATTAAAGAGGTGCTTTGAATGGAAAAGAAAAACGAACAGGTCAAATCCGGTGTTCGCAGAGGCAAGACAGTGAAAATGGTTACGCTTGCAATGCTGAGTGCGGCGGCTTTAATATTGTATATTATCGAGATACCGTTACCTGTAGCCGCTTTCGGCAATCTTAAATACGATTTGAGCGATATACCGGCGTTGGCGGCAGGTCTTTCTTTCGGACCGTGGTACGGCGTTATGGTGGAGCTTATCAAGAATGTTCTGCAACTTTTGATTCGCGGATTAGGCTCGCAAATGGGCTTTGGCAATCTCATGAATTTTCTTGTCGGTTCAGCCTTCGTGCTGCCATTTGCCGCTTTTTACGGAATGTTTAAAAAACGCCTGACCTCAGCCGCGTTGCCGGGCATATTTTCCTCACTTATCAGCATGGTGTGTATAATCGTGCTCGGTGCAGCCGGAAACTATTTTATAGCTCCGCTGTTTTTTAAATATTTCCTCGGTCAGACCATTTCCCGCGATTTTCTTATAACATGGATAGGCATGGCAACTGCCCTGAATATTTTCAAGGGAATCATTCTTTGCATTACGGGAAGTCTGATGTCGCCCTTTTTGAGCAAAATCGGTAAAAAGCAATAGAGTTATAATTTTAAAATGATATTAACGGAAAATGGGCTGCAAAAAACGCAAGTTTTTTGTAGCCCATTTTTAAAAACCTACAGAATGATTACCAACAAGGCAATCAATGCGGCAACGATACCCACGACGCTTAAAACAGGCAGCATACAGCAGCCGCAGCCGCTGTAGTATGGACGATGATGCCACATTCCGCCGCCCATTGGCGGACGGTGATGATGCATATTACCCATTGGCGGAGGCGGTCCTCCATGACCGCCGTGACCACCATGACCGCCCGGTCCACCCGGTCCTGGCATATATTTCCCTCCTATACTTTTTATATATTCTACGCCTTTTTTGTGATACTGTTGTGAACAGATGTTAAATAAATGCGCACAAAATTGTAAAAGCTTTTACCGAATGCCGACAAGCGACGGTATATATACGAAATAAACGCCGTCCTTTGGAACGGCGTTTATCAGGTGAGAAAATGAAAAAGAGAAAGAATTAGGTGGAAAAAATCATGAATAGCAATTATATGTAGACACGCGCTTTATTTGCGCGTGATTGTTGTAGACGTAAGTGTCAGATGCTCGCAGGTCATTTACTGTGACTTACGCTGACTTGCCGCTGCATTATGCAACAGTCTCATCCTTTGAATCCTCGTCGGATACTTCATCCTGTGAAGCTGTCTCAACTGATTCGATTTTTCTGTAAAGCTTGTATTTGAGGAGTATGCCCTCGTCCTCGGTTCTGTCGCACACGAGAGAAGCATTTGCAACAACGCCGCCCTTGATTATGCTTGCAAGACCGATGAGGCTGCAAAGTGTGCTCTTGAGGTTGAGCTTGTCACCCTCGGCTGTTACGAGGTAAACATTGCCCTTGCATTCTTCAACGAGCTTCATGAAATCATTTACTTCAACATTGTTAAGTGACCATACTGTACTTCTCATAATAGGTTCATCCTTTCGATTGATTAAGATTATCGGAATTCCCTGCGAGCGTGCAATCGGCGGGCTGTTTGCTTCGCCCTTGCTGATTACGTGCTTATTATAACATGCTTTTCGTCAATGTCAACAAGTTTTAATTATTTTCTTTGGTTAAATAAACCAAGCAAAACAGTTATTTAACTATATTTAATTTGAAATTTTGTATAAATCGCCTAATTGTTAAATAATTAACACTTTAACGATTTAGAGCAATTTTGTTGCAAGTGCAAATGAATCGGGGCAAGACAGACAATTGTTTGTGCAAATTCACGGTTTGATAAAACAACTTTTTGGAGGGGGCATTCGACCGCTATACAGGCTCGGCAAGGACTTCCGACCGTCATCGACAGGGTAAATAACGCATAATTGCAAAAAAGACTGGATTTATTTAACATTATGTAGTAAAATTATAGGACAAGCGTATGAGAAAAAATTCTGTTTGAGGGATTTGCTCATATTCGGAAAGGTACGGTGTTTGTATAATGACACGTAAGGAAGCTATTATAGCGAGGAGAGCCGTAAGAAGATATACGGGAGAGCCTATTGCGGAATCTGTAATTGACAGCATTCTGGACTTTATTTCTCAGGTAAAGCCTCTCCATGATGACATCAGAACGACAGTCGAGATAATCGACAGTGAAGACTTTGATGTTGCTTTTTCGGGTTTCATGGCTCCGAAAGCGAGCCATTACCTTGTAATTCGTTCTGCCAAAAAAGAGGGCTACCTGGAAAATGCAGGCTACATCGGTCAGCAGATTGTTCTGTATATGACGGAGCTGGGCATCGGAAGCTGCTGGTGTGGGAGCTATAAAGAAAAGAACGAGGACAGCGCAGGTCAGCTTCCCTATGTTATCTGCGTCTGTTTCGGACGTTCCGATAACTCACCGCCCAGACGAAGTGCGGAGGAAGCAAAAAGAAAGCATCTTCACGAGCTGGTATTCGGCAAGATTTCAACTACACTGCTTGACCTCCTTGAGGCAGGCAGACTTGCACCGTCGGCACTCAACGCACAGCCGGTGAGATACAGAACGCAGGGAAATAATATTTATATTTACAGAAAGGCGGCACTGTTACCGTTTCTTGACAGCACCAGGGGGGTAGATGTCGGAATAGCTATGGCAAATATGTATGTGGCATCCGATGAAAAGTGTGTTTTCGTAAAGGAAGCCAACTATCCCACGCCGTCATCAAAATGCATTTACGAATATACGCTTACATGGGGAAATAATTAACGGAGGTGTGCAGTGTGGCAAAGAGAAGAATAGGTATACTGACAAGCGGCGGTGACTGTCCGGGACTTAACGCGGCAATCAGGGGCGTTGTACGCGCTTCCTATAATCTGTTTGACGTAGAGTTTATAGGAATCAACGATGGCTATAAAGGTCTTATCGACGGCGATTACAAGCAGATGAAGTATGAGGACTTTAACGGTATACTCACCCTCGGAGGTACGATTCTCGGAACACAGCGCACACCATACCGCAACATGCGTGTAATTGAGGAAGACAATGTCGATAAGGTTGCCGCCATGAAGAAAAACTATAAAAAAATGGGGCTTGATTGTCTTGTAACTCTCGGCGGTAACGGCACGCACAAAACCGCAAATCTTCTGTCCGAGGAGGGGCTTAATGTTATCGGTCTGCCGAAGACCATTGACAACGACCTTTACGGCACAGATGTGACATTCGGATTTCACAGTGCGGTTGATATTGCAACCGATGTTGTTGACAGAATCCACACCACCGCAAACAGCCATGGCAGAGCTATGGTTATAGAGCTTATGGGCAACAAGGCAGGCTGGCTCACACTTTACGCAGGCGTTGCAGGCGGTGCGGATGTGATTCTTCTCCCCGAAATGCCGTACGATATAAATAAGGTCATAGATACAGTGGAAAAGCGGCAGTCACAGCGGCGTAATTTCGCTATAATATGCGTTGCCGAGGGTGCTATGAGCGCACAGGAAGCCGCCATGAAGAAAAAAGAGCGCGAAGCATATCGAGCACAGCAGCAATATGCTTCGGTAAGCTATAGAATCGCAAGCGAAATTCAGTCGGGAACAGGTCTTGAAACGCGCGTGGTAGTCCCCGGTCATTATCAGCGCGGCGGCTCACCCTCACCCTATGACAGAGTGCTTGCAACTCAGTTTGGAGCTTATGCCGCACGCCTTATCAAAGATGAGGACTACGGCAATACCGTTGCAATGATAAACGGCGAGGTTTCCCACAATGCACTTTCCGAAATCGCAGGGCTTAAAAAGCTTGTCCCTGCCGACGGAGATATGGTGCGAACCGCTAAAGATATGGGCGTTTGCTTCGGTGACTAAAGATTAAAGGACTGAATCTATGAGCAAAAAGAAAAATCGGGAAAGACAGCGTGAATGGTACAAGCTTGACAATGCCGCAAATATCTATCCTGCCATAATCAGCACAAAATGGTCGCCTAACTTCCGTGTTTCCGCAACGCTGGACGAGCCTGTTGACGAAGAAAAGCTGCTGAAAGCGTTAAAAATATGCCTGCCCCGTTTTCGCAATTTCACTCTGGTGCTGAAAAAGGGCTTCTTTTGGCACTATCTTGAAGAAAACGACAAAGAGCCGGTGCTTTGCGAGGAAGTACGCAACCCAATGCGTGTCATTACAAAGCATGACAATGTAGGCTATCATTTCAGAGTTATTCCCTATAAAAACCGAATATCGCTGGAGGTAATGCACGTTATTGCCGACGGAACAGGCGGTATGATGTTCCTGAAAACACTGGTTGCTGAATATCTCAGGCAGACCGGCGTAAAAGTTCCCTATGACGCGGAGGGCATACTGGACGTAAGACAGAAGCCGCAGCCGGAGGAAATGGAGGATGGCTTCCGCAAGTACACCCGTTTCAAGGCAAAGCAGGCGAGAAAGGAAAGCCGTGCCTATTGGGTAAGGGGTACACGCCAGAAAGCAGGCGGCGCTACGATAATCACAGGGCGAATGCCGATTGCGGAGGTGTCCGCAAAAGCGAAAGAGTACGGCGCGACTATAACCGAATTTATCGCATCGGTCATAATATATGTCATGTATATGAAGCAGAAAAGCGAAAATCCAAGGCGTGAGCTGCCGGTAAAGGTAAGCGTGCCGATAAATCTGCGCGCATATTATCCCAGCAGGTCGCTGAGAAACTTTTCACTTTTTATAAATCCCGGTATCGAGCCGAGATACGGCGATTATACCTTTGATGAAATAGTCAGTGACGTTCACCATTTTATGAAAATGAATCTGAAAGAAAAATATCTGAATGCGGTTATGAGCAGTAATTTAGGAGATGAGCTTAATCCGCTTGTGAGAATAATACCGCTGCCGCTGAAAAATATGGTGCTTTCAATGATGTACAGCTCTGTGGGTGAAACACGTTTTTCAACCGATATGTCGAATCTCGGAGCGGTAAGCCTGCCGGAAGAAATGAAAAAGCATGTCAATACCGTCGACTTTATGCTTGCCGCACCCCACGGAATCGGCTTTGCCATGGGCATCGCCGGCTACAACGGTTCGCTTAATGTAACATTTTCGACGGCATTGCGCGAGCTTGACTGTGAAAGAGAATTTTTCCGCACGCTGGTAAAAATGGGCATACACGTTAAGATTGAAAGCAATCACAGATAACGGAAGGAGAATCACCTTGTCATACTGCGTAAACTGCGGTGTGGAGCTGCACGAAAGCGAAAAGAAATGTCCGCTTTGCGACACCGTTGTAATCAATCCGAATATTATTTCCCAAGAGCCTGCGGAGTCGGTTTTTCCGCAGGAGCAAAAACTGGTTGACATAATTGCCGAGCGCAGGTTATGGGCAGGCATTGTGTCGGTGATTCTGGCAATACCGGCATCAATATGTCTGCTGTGCAATTTCGGCATAGAAAAAGGGCTGAGCTGGTCGCTGATTGTTACATCCGCACTGGTGATGGTGTGGGCTTTCATCGTGCCGGTGCTGCTTATGAGAAAGACAAATTATATTGTATTGTTTGTAACGTATACAGCCGGAATACTGTTTTTCCTTGCGGTCATGTGCTGGCAGGTTAAGGGAGACTGGTTTTTGATTATAGCTGTACCGATAGTGCTTTGCTTCATGTGCGTTGTCAGTATAAATACCGTGGTTATGAATCACAATGTTGCCAAGCTTTACGCCGCGGCGGTGCTTTTTATAACCATAGGAGCGCTTGTTGTGGCTGTTGAAATAGTCACCGATTATTATTTGAATAAAGCGATTGCACTTTCATGGTCACTTATCGCACTTGTTCCCTGTGCGCTTCTGGCACTGCTTTACGTGATTGTGCAGAGAAAGAACGGTCTGAAAAACAGCCTGAAAAAGCGTTTTAGAATGTAAGAATAATCAGCGTGCAAATTATGTGCTTTTGTGAAAGATAAGCTGTAATTGCACGCTTTACTTTTGATATTTTACGATGAGATACACCGTTTTTCACAGATGAACAAATTATTTTGACATATTTTTCGATGTTGACAACTTCCCTTTTGTTAATATGACATAATATCTGTAAACAATCTTGCAATTTGTTTACTATGAAAATTTTTTGTGGTATACTACATAAACAGGGGAGAGGACAGCCCTTTAATACCGCTGGGCTTTTCCCGAATTTTTGAAAGGTAGTGAGCCTTTGAATAACAATACACCGGTCGACGGCAAGAACAGTAACGAAGCTGTAAAAATAACCGTTGTGAGAAGAAAGGGCGGTACAGTTAAGAACGTTACCGCAGATACCTTTGCAAAAACAACCGAGATAAATGAAGTGCCGGAGCCTGAACGCAGAAAAGAGTCTGTTGATTATACTATTTACAATGACAGTTTTGACGATGATTATTATGAATATGAAGATATTCCGTCCGCAGAGCCGGTTGTTGCCGAGCCTGTGTGCAGACAGCATAATGTAACTGAACCGGAAAGCTCTCTTACTCCCGGCAAAATGCTGAAAAACATTGATGTCAGTCTGGCTGTAAACGGAGTAGGCACAGCCATGGTTGCGGCACCGAACAATATTATATTCTCGGCAAAAACGATTTTTGCCGGAATGCTGAATTATGTTAAGGTGCTTCCGAACGCAATCGCGGACTATGCGGAAAAAATCCCGTCATTGGTAACCGCATTTTTCAGAAGACACGATTTTGTGCGCTGGGCAAAGAAGTCGCGTACGCCAATGCAGTGGGTAAGGGTCGGAGCAACCGCACTCAGCGCAGTGCTGCTGGTGATAGTATGCGTAGTGCTATTGGCTGCGGATTCACTGCTTGATAAGATAAATTATGTTGCGTCTGACCATTACGGCTACATTTCTCAGTCGGAAGCAGATGCCATGTACTGGGGAATGATGGGCAGCGATTCGGACGTTTCACTGTCGGATATAAGCAGTAACAGTGATTTGGATGAAGAACAAATCGAGGCGATTTCGCTGACACTTGATAAGTTTACCGATGATATGTTTGACGTAAACGAGGAAGATGTGGTAAATATTCTCCTGCTCGGAACCGATACCCGGTCGGGAAAATATGTGCGTGACCGCTCCGATACCATGATACTCATGTCTCTTGACACAAAGCACAACAAAATCAAGCTCACCAGCTTCATGCGCGATTCCTACGTAACCATTCCGGACTACGGTAAATACCGCCTTAACTCAGCCTTTGCTTTCGGCGGTGCGGATTTGCTTTTCAAGACTCTTGAAAAGAACTTCAATGTCAAGGTTGATAAATACATCAGAGTAAACTTCCAGGCATTTAAGAAAGTCGTTGATGCTGTTGGCGGCATCGAGATGTATGTAACCAAGGCGGAAGCGAAATATATGTGTTCGCACAAGGATTACGGTAAATTCCCACGTTACAGTGCAGGCGCAGGAACCTATATGATGAGCGGCGCGGAAGCACTTAACTATGCTCGTTGCCGTAAGGTTGACAGCGATTTCGGACGTACCGACAGACAGAGAAAAGTGCTCATAGCTATTGCCAATAAGCTGAAAACCACCAATATCAATACAATTTACGACCTTATGAACGAAATACTTCCGCTGGTTGAAACCAACCTCACAAAGGACGAGATTTATTCTCTTATTTCTCCGGCACTGGGAAGCATTTCAAATGAGATTGAAACCCTTAATGTTCCTGTCGCAGGAAGCTGGAAAAACTACAATGCAAACGGTGCGGCGGTGCTTTCTCTTGACTTCGGCGTAAACAAGAAAGCTATCAAAGCGCATATCTACAGTACCACAAAGCTTGATCTTACGGAAAAGGTATGGCAGACTACGTATTTTGAGACAGGCTCAGGAAACAAAACAACAACTACTACAACGACTGCCACCACTTCTACGGAATCCACAGCCGAATCCACCACCGAAACCAATACAGTGCAGACAACCACCACTACGAATAATGGTACACCCTCATCATCGACCACCACAACGTCAAAAACCGCAGAGAGCACAACCACTACGAGCAGTGAATCAAACAATACCGAATCGACAACCACCACGACTACAACTACCACAACCACCAAAGCTACTACGACTACTACAACCACTCAGGCAGCCGGTGGTTCAGAGGACAACGGAGAGTAATCTCTGTTTATTTCACGGTTTCGTTTAAGCTCTTTGTTAATAGCAGTATTAAAGCTTTAATAGCAATAAAAACCACCGCATTTGCCGTTTAGCAAATGCGGTGGTTTTTAAACACTGTGATTTAAGCTGTAACGATATTTGCATCGGACTGCAAATTCAGGTATTCAACCGCTTCCTCACGCATCTTGTATTTGAGTATTTTACCTGCTGCGTTCATGGGGAAGCCGTCAACAAAACGGACATATTTAGGGCATTTGTGTTTTGCCATGTTTGCAAGACAAATTTCTTTTATTTCCGCTTCGGAGGATTCTTCACCCTCATTCAGCACAATACATGCCATAACTTCCTCACCGTACTGCTTATCGGGAACGCCTATGACCTGCACGTCCTTGACTTTGGAAATGGTATAGAGAAAATCCTCAATTTCTTTGGGGTAAATATTTTCACCGCCGCGGATAATCATGTCCTTAATGCGTCCGGTTATCTTATAATAACCGTTTTCAAGCCGTTTTGCAAGGTCGCCGGAATGAAGCCAGCCGTCCTCGTCAATTGCGGCGGCGGTTGCTTCGGGCATTTTGTAATAGCCTTTCATAATATTGTAACCACGTGCGCAAAATTCTCCGTCAACGCCGTCGGGGACTTCCTCACCGGTATCGGGGTCAACAATTTTTGTTTCTACAGCAAACATGGACTGTCCGACAGTGGTACAGCGCAGCTCCAGAGGGTCGGTGGTTTTTGACATTGTTGTAGCCGGAGAAGCTTCGGTTTGACCGTATGTAATGCAAATTTCGGGCATATGCATCTTCTCCACAACTTCCTCCATGACCTTAATAGGGCAGGGAGAGCCTGCCATAATTCCCGTTCTCATGTGAGAAAAATCGGTTTTTTCAAAGTCGGCATGGTTGAGCATGGCGATAAACATGGTGGGAACGCCGTGGAAGCAGGTGATTTTTTCCTTGTTGATACAGTTAAGACCCTTTTTGGGAGAAAACGCCGGAATCGGTGACATTGTGACACCGTGGGTCATTGAAGCGGTCATGGCAAGCACCATGCCGAAGCAGTGAAACATGGGAACCTGTATCATCATGCGGTCGGCAGTGGAAAGGTCCATGCAGTCTCCGATTGCCTTGCCGTTGTTGACAACATTATAATGAGTCAGCATAACGCCTTTGGGGAAGCCTGTTGTGCCGGAGGTGTACTGCATGTTGCAGACATCATGCTTGTTGAGCATGGCGGCACGGCGGTAAACGGCGTCAATGCCGGTTTTCTCCGCCATTGCAAGAGCCTCGTCCCAGGTCATACAGCCGGGCTGTTTTGATTCAACGGTTATGATGTTTCTGAGGAACGGAAGCTTGCGCGAGTGTATGGGAGTGCCGGATTCATGCTCTGCAAGCTCAGGTACAAGCGAGTTGATGATTTCAATATAATTTGAATCCTTGTAGCCGTCAACCATGACGAGAGTGTGAGTGTCGGACTGGCGCAGCAGATATTCAACCTCATGCTTTTTGTATGCGGTGTTCACCGTAACCAGAACCGCGCCGATTTTAACGGTAGCCCAAAATGTAATGTACCAGGCAGGAACATTGGTTGCCCATATGGAAACATGGTCGCCCTGCTTTACGCCCATGGAGATAAGGGCACGGGCAAAGGTGTCCACATCATCGCGAAATTCGGTATACGTTCTGGTGTAATCACATTCTGTATAGCGAAAAGCGTACTGATTGGGAAATTCCTCACACATGCGGTCAAGCACCTGAGGAAAAGTCATGTCGATAAGCTGATTTTTAGGCCAAACGTAGCAGCCTGTTCCGAGATTATTCGGAATGAGCCGACCGGCAGACTGAGTATTGCCGAGATATTGTTCCATGAAATGGGCAAAGTGGGGGAATACAATACCTGCATCGGAAAGCTCAGGAGCATACTGCTTGAGCCATTCGAGGGATATGTAGCCCTCATAGTTCAGAGAACGCAGTGCTTTCATATAGTCCGCCATGGGGGGCAAATCGCCCTCACCGACCAGCTTGTATACAACCTTGCCGTTCTCCTCAACGGAATCTTTGATATGAACGTGCTTAATGTAAGCACCGAGATTTGTTATGGTAGTTTCGGGAAGCTCACCGTTGAAACGGTAGGGGTGGTTAAAATCCCAAAGAGCGGCAACATTGTCGCTGGCGATTCTTGAAAGAACATCGGCAAGCCGCTTTGTATCGGAATAAACGCCGTTAGTCTCAATAAGAAGCGTTACTCCGGCTTCCTGAGCAATAGGTGCAAGCAGCTTCATCGGTTTGATAACGCATTCGTCATCAAAATCGGTGGTAGGTTCTGCAGTAAGGTCACCGAGAACACGGATATAGGGAGTGCCGAGAGCCTTAGCCAAAGCAATATACTTTTTCAATTCCTCAACGGTTTCACTGTGCTTTTCTTTAAACCGCAAAGCGCATCCGGAGGAAAGACAGCATATTTCAAGCTTAAGCTTTTTAAGCTGAGCGACGGTTTTTTCGAGATTTTCGGGGGCAAAGGGAGATTTTACGGCGAAAATGTCCTCGCCCATACCTCTCATTTCAATTCCGTGAAAGCCGAAATCCTTTGCCAGAGAATAAATATCTGCCCAGGAATAACCGGGACAGCCCAGTGTGGAAAACGATATTTTCAAGTGAAGCATCCTTCCTGTTTGTGTACGTCTTTATGATTTTAGCACTACAACGCGGTAAATTCAATAGATATTTTAAACATAAAATAAATGCACCCGGTTTAAAGAAGAAACCGGGTACATCAAAGCGTCACGCATTTTTAAAGCGCGACTTCCACCAGCTCCCGTAGGCAATAAATTCTGCAAGCAGACCGAGGGGTATAGCCGCAAGAAAATCAATAAACGAATGTTGCTTTATAAACATTGTGGAAAGACAGATTATCACTACGAGAATCACGATGAATATTTTAAAGGGCTTTGACACGTCCTTTTCTTTAAGCCAGGCGGAAGCAATGCCGAAAGAATAGGCGCAGTGCAGAGAGGGGCAAACGCCAGTGCTGGTATCAACCGAATAAAGAAGTCCTACTATATCCGTAAAGAAATTGTCGCGGGGAAATTCCGCCGGACGAAGAAGCTGTACAGACGGATAAATTATGTAAACAGCCATTGCAACAATCTGCGTTACGATAATGTAGATTTGAAGCCGCTTGAAGCTGTCAACATTATATAAGAAAAAATACAGCAGTGAGAAAAACACAAGCAGATACCACCCTACATAGGGGATAACAAAATATTCGCAGAAAGGTATAATATCGTCAATGCGGCTGTGAATGACATGGCATTTTTCAACCGGTATAAGGTTTTCGGTGAGAATGTAAAGAATAAAATACCCAATCCAACCCCAAAGCAGTTTTAAATGCGAAAATTGCGGCTCATTAAGCCTTGAGAGCTTGAAGCTTTTATAATCAACGACCGGTTTTTTCATTATAACTACCTCTTTCCAAAACACATATCCCGTAAGAACTTTCGCATAAAACTATACCACAAAATTATGCGAAAAACCGTGTATTTTCGGGGGAGAAATAATGAACAAATTATTTAAAAAGATTAAATGCTCTATTGACAGAACGGCGGTACGTGTAGAATAATATTATACAAGTTAAAGAAGGTGTTGATTATGACAAAAATACTGCTGGTTGAGGACGATAAAAGCATAGTGGCGAACCTCAGCGAAATTCTTGCAACAGAGGGATATTCCGTAAAAAGCGCGTCCGGGCAGACGGAAGCGTTGAAGCTGGCAAACGATGAACATTTCGACCTTGTATTGCTTGATATTTCCCTTTCGGAGGGAAACGGTTTTGCGGTGTGCCGAGCGATAAAATCGGAATACAATATCCCAGTGATATTTTTGACTGCTTCCGGTGACGAATACAGCACCGTTACAGGCTTTGAGCTTGGAGCAGATGATTATATAGCAAAGCCGTTCAGACCACGCGAGCTGGTGACGAGAATTAAAAATATACTGCGGCTGACCGGCTGTACCGATTCGGTAATAACGCTCGGAAGCGTAACGGTTGATACGATTAAAGGAACTGCGAGCAAAAACGGAAAGGATTTGTACCTTTCGGCTTTGGAGTACCGACTTTTGCTTGTATTCCTGAACAATCGCGGTGCTGTGTTGTCCAGGACACAGCTCTTAGAAGCAATTTGGGATATTGCCGGTGACTTTGTAAACGACAATACGCTGACAGTTTACATAAAACGGCTAAGAGATAAAATTGAAGATGATTCGCAGAATCCGACAATAATCAAAACTGTTCGCGGACTGGGATATAAGGTGGATATGTAATGGGATTTTTAAGAAATAATGAGGTCAGAAAGGCACTTCTGATTGACATAATTATATCAACGGCGGCAACAATTGCCGCATTCATATGGAACAAGCCCTTTGGCGTATATGTTTTGCTTTTGTGCATCGTGTTGACCGTTGTACACGGTTTGTCAACATACATGCGGTACAGGCGTATTTCCGAGTTTTCCGCAGATATAGACCGCATACTTCACGGATATGACGAGGGTACGAAGCTAAACAGCTATGTGGAGGGAGAGCTGGGCATTTTGCAAAGCGAGGTGCGGAAAATGACGGTGCGGCTGAGAGAGCAACGGCAGCAGCTCACAAACGATAAGCTGTACCTTGCGGATTCGATTGCGGATATTTCTCACCAGATAAGAACGCCGCTGACCTCAATAAATCTGCTTGTTCACAGGCTGTCCGAGCCGGGGCTGACAGAAGAAAAAAGAACACGTCTGTTTCACGAGCTTATGGGATTGCTTTCGCGTATAGACTGGCTAATCACCGCATTGCTGAAAATATCGAAAATTGATGCCGGAACAGTAAAGTTTAAGCGTGACAGTGTACAGTTTTCGGAGCTGATAGAAAAAGCGTCCGAGCCGTTGCTTGTTCCCATTGAGGTGCGTGAACAGCACCTTGTAATTGATGCAAAGGGCGAGTTTACAGGGGATATTTCGTGGACGCAGGAGGCAATAGGAAATATTCTGAAAAACTGCATGGAGCATACACCCAATGGCGGCAGGATAGAAGTAAGCACAGCGGAAAACGCTCTTTACGGCGAAATCATAATTTCCGATAACGGTAGCGGTATAGATAAAGAGGATTTACCCCACATTTTTGAACGTTTTTACAAGGGCAAAAATTCCGATGATAAAAGCTTCGGCATAGGTCTGGCTTTGGCAAGAATGATAATTACCGCTCAAAACGGAACGGTAAAAGCTGAAAATATAATGACCGGCGGCGCGCGTTTTACGATACGTTTTTATAAAGGGACGGTTTAAAACACAAAGAAGTGCAGACAGTAACGGCATATGAACAGCGCAATAATCCAAAGTGACGTTTTTGTTATTTTCAAGTCACCGAGCTGTAATATTGACAAAATACAATAAGCTTGCAAACCACGAAAAGGAGTAATAGTTATGGAAATTTTAAGAGTGGAAAATCTTTGCAAGACCTACGGAAAGGGCGAAAATCAGGTGAAAGCACTTGACAACGTGTCCTTTACCGTAAACAAAGGCGAGTTTATTGCTATTATCGGACCGTCAGGTTCGGGAAAATCAACACTGCTTCATATTCTCGGCGGTGTTGACAAGCCGACAGGGGGTAAGGTTTACCTTGACGACTGTGACGTATATGCTCAAAATGACGAACAGCTTGCTATTTTCCGCCGCAGACAGGTGGGCTTGATTTATCAGTTTTATAATCTCATACCTGTTTTAAATGTCACGGAAAACATAATCCTGCCGGTGCTTATGGACGGTCAAAAGGTCAACAAAGAGCGTCTCGGTGAGCTCATAAATATTTTAAATCTGGGCGGCAGGGAGAATCATCTGCCCAATCAGCTATCCGGCGGACAACAACAGAGAGTGTCAATAGGCAGGGCGTTGATGAATGCTCCGGCTGTAGTGCTTGCCGATGAGCCTACGGGAAATCTTGATTCAAAGAACAGTCAGGAAATAGTGGAACTGCTGAAAGCTTCAAACAAGAAATACAATCAAACCCTTATCATTATAACTCATGATGAAAATATTGCGTTACAGGCAGACAGAATAATTGCCATTGAAGACGGAAAAATCACCCGTGACGAGGTGATACGCAAATGAATATTTTCAACAAAGTAACGTTGCAGTCCCTTAAAAGAAACAGGACGAGGACAGTAGTTACAATAATAGGCATTATCCTTTCGGCTGCAATGATATGCGCAGTTACAACATTTACAAGCAGTATGCGCAATTATATATTGCAAACCACAATTTACAGCGACGGCAGCTGGCATGGCAGAGAGCTTGGGGTGTCGTATGAAAGCTGTAGCGATATTACAGTCGGCGGCGAAATCAAAGAGGTTGAGTATGTTCAGCAATTGGGCTACGCGGTGGCAGAGGGGTGTAAAAACGAATACAAGCCGTATATTTATCTGCTCGGTGTGGATAAAGGCGTTGACAGTATGTTGCCTATCCACATCACAGAGGGAGAGTACCCGAAAAACGGTGGCGAAATCTTACTTCCGGTGCATCTCTACACAAGCGGCGGTATACAATACAGCATCGGTGACAGCATAACACTGGAGCTTGGAACAAGACTTTCCGACGGTTGGGCTATGACCCAGGAGAATCAGTGTTACAGCACCGACGGAAACGGAAATGCAACTCCGAATGATGAAACCATTGACATCAGAGAGACGAGAACATTTACGGTGACAGGCTTTTACGAACGATTAGGCAATGAACTTGAGCCTTATACTGCGCCGGGTTTCACGGCATTTACCGTGACCGATGAGGAAAACGCGCAGGAGTTACTGTATGATGTGTATTTCAAAATGAAAAACCCCGAAAAGATATATTCGTTTATGAGTGAAAACGAGATAACCGCTGACTGTAATACCGATGTTCTTTTATACATGGGAGTTTCAAAATATGACAGCTTTCAGCGTATTCTGTACTGTCTTGCGGCAATAGTTACGATAATGATAATATTCGGCTCTGTTTCACTTATTTATAACGCCTTTTCAATTTCGGTTTCCGAGCGGACAAAGCAATTCGGCTTGCTGTCATCGGTGGGAGCGACAAAAAAACAGCTTCGCCGTATGGTGCTGTTTGAAGCCATGGCGGTAAGTGCCGTAGGCATACCTTTGGGTATTGTCGCCGGAATCGGCGGTATTGGAATCACCTTTTTGCTCATCGGAGATAAATTCATGTCATTGGGTTCGCCGGTTGAGCTGACGCTGTGCGTGTCGCCGTTGTCGGTGGTCGTTGCGGCGGTAGTGGCAATTGTCACCGTGCTCATTTCCGCATGGATACCATCGGTAAGGGCAACAAGGGTGTCGGCAGTTGAGGCTATCAGACAGAATAACGATATAAGCGTTAAGAAGCATTTTAAAACATCAAAGCTTGCCTACGGACTTTTCGGCTTGCCGGGTATGCTTGCAAGCAAATATTACAAAAGGAGCAAAAAGAAATACCGTGCAACAATTCTAAGCCTTTTTATGAGCATTGTGCTGTTTGTGTCCACCACCGCATTTACCGATTATCTTATGGAATCGGTAACAGGGGGCTTTGGCACAGCTGATTATGATGTCTCTTTTGATGAGAATGAAAAATACTTTGGTGAGGTTTCTCAAAATGAGCTTCTTGACAGAGTGAAAACGGCAGATTCCGTAACAGCGGCAGCATATGCACGCGGAGGATATGTCAATACGGAGGTTGATTTCCGTTATTTAACCGAAAAGGTGCTTGAATCACTTGATTCATGGTCTTATCAGTGGTCGTATTGGGGAGAAAACAATGATACGAACAAGGCATATATCAATACCTACCTGCAATTTATAAATGACAGTGAGTTTAAAAAGCTCCTTGCGGAATACAACCTTGACGAGAGCGAATATATGAACAGTGAAAAACCTCTTGCAATAGCTCTTGACGGTAAAATATCCTTTAATCGCACAGAGGAGAAGTACGAAACCGTCAAATATCTGAGCGGTGACGGTTGCGAATTTGAAGCCCATCAGTCGCGTACGATTGACGGCTACTGGGAATACGGAGAAACCGTAGACGAAAACGGTAATAAGGTTTACAGATATGTAAAGGACGACAACAAAAGCTATGCCGACAGCGAATATCTGGACGTGCCTGTTGATGAAGCCTATGTAAGCGCAACCTTTAAAGTCGGCAAGGTAATATATGAAAAACCGTTTTACAACGGATTTAACGACGGAGTTGTTCTGTTTTATCCGATAAGCCTTGAAAAAGCGGTTATGGGCGATTTGGCAGAGGCGTACAATTGGAGCTACACTTACTATATCTGTTCCGATGCACCGGGTGAAACCTATGATTCCGTTAAAAGTATTCTTAACGAAAACGGCTTTGATGTGAACGGACTTTACAATTATGCAGAGCAGGCGGAAAACAGTCGCAATCTGGTGACAATAATTCAGGTTTTCTCCTATGGCTTTGTAGTGCTGATTTCGCTGATAGCGGCGGCAAATGTGTTTAATACCATTTCCACAAACATAAGCCTGCGCCGCCGTGAATTTGCAATGCTGAAGTCTGTTGGAATGGATTCAAAGGGCTTTAACAAAATGATGAATTACGAATGTATGCTTTACGGCTCAAAAGCATTGCTTTACGGCTTGCCGGTATCGTTGCTGTTTTCCTACCTGATATGGGCAACGATAAGCGAGGGCTTTACGTTAGGCTTTGCTTTGCCGTGGAAAGCTATCGGAATTGCCGTACTCGGTGTATTCGCTGTGGTGTTTATTACCATGATGTATGCTATGAGCAAGGTTAAAAAGGAAAATCCCATTGATGCATTGAAAAACGAAAATTTGTAATCAAAATATGTGGACGAAAGCAAAAAGCTTCCTGCTGCGGAAAACGCAGCAGGAAGCTTTTTATATTGTTTTACCGAAAAAATTCAATTATTTTCCGTAAACTTCCTTGAGCTTGAGCAGATGCTCGTACTTCTCAACAGCAAGAGCCTCAGCCTTTGTAAAGAGGCTTTCAGCGCGTTCGGGGAACGCACGGGTAAGAGAATTGTAACGAACCTCACCCATGATGAAGTCTCTGTAGCTTGCAGAGGGAGCCTTGGAATCGAGAGAGAACTTGTTCTCGGCTTCGGGGTTGAAGCGGAACAGATGCCAGTAGCCTGCTTCGACAGCTTTCTTTTCCTCGGTCATAGCGCCCTTAAGACCGCCCTTGATACCGTGGTTGATACAGGGAGCGTAGCAGATGAGGAGGGAAGGACCGTTGTAAGCCTCAGCCTCGGTGATGGCCTTGATGGTCTGATTCGTAGCGGCAACCATTGCACACGGTGCAACGGAGGCATAGCCGTAGCGCATGGCAATCGGAGCAAGG
>CAZCQZ010000034.1:0-20943 GCA_964500965.1 uncultured Eubacteriales bacterium
CACAAGGGGGACTTGGGTTTGTTGAAAAAGTTCACGCTTTTACACAAGGGGGACTTGGGCTGTTGAAAAAGTTCGCTCTATTGCGAAAGTGGGACTTGGGTTTTTGATAATATTAAGCCCGGTTTATATATCTCTCTGACAAGAGGCTGTAAAAACTTCGGTTTTTACAGCCCCTTTAATGTTTGATTTATGAAAAGGGGAATCCCTTTCCGTCATTTTTAATAACACGGGTAAGGACAAGCACGGCGCTGACCACAGCCAATCCCCAGCTTGCAAGGAATGCCGACCCGAAGCTTACAAACCGCGCCGCAATGCCGATTACAAGCAGCAAAAGGTGAATAATGCCCAGCACAGGCTGACGGGAATAAAAGTTATGTATTCCCAATGCCCCCGTAGGCAGCAGTGCAAGAGCCGCGGCAGCAGCCCGGCTTCGTCTGTCCGCGTCCTCCACCATGACATACTTTCCGCCGCTTTCCACAATTGAATGGGGGTACGGTGAGACAAAAGGCATTTCACCCTCCGGCTTTGTACAGCCGAAAGGAGTGTCGTAAACGCAATTGCCGCAGTTGCCGTCACAGCCGCCCGGCTTAGTCATGGGCGTGCCGCACTTGTGGCAGAACATGTCATATTCCCGGCACATTTCGCCGCATTTGGGACAAATCAAAATAGCCATTCAATTTCACCTTTATCCTTTTAAAAGGCAGGCACAATACAAACAGCCTCAGCCGCCTTATCTGCGGCGTGTAGTTTGAAGTCTTTCGGCGGTTGCCTGAACCTCCGCAAGCTTTCTGGCAGTGGAGATAGGCTCCGGCTTGACCTCTTTGCCGATGTATTTACGACCTGCATGCCATGCCTTGCGGAGCGATTCGCTGATTTTGCTCTCCGCAAGAGCGCGTTCTTCCTCATCGGTAATAGAGTTAAGAAGTACCTGAACGATTATGCTTTTTGTGTCCATATCGCCTTTTTCGTAGGCGTTGGAAAGCAGTTCAAAAAACGGATTGAGCCTTGCGGTATTCCCCTTTTTAAGATTATCCGCAAGTGCGGCGCAAACGGTTTCCTCGCAGAATTTCAGAGGAAGTATTTCGCCGTAATATTCCTTGTGGGAAATAAGCGGAAGTCTGCATTCGGGGAAAGAGGTCGGGATTCTGTTGACAAAAAAGGTAACGTCCATGCAATCGCCGGTTTCGTCCTTTTTTGCCTGCTTTACGACAGCCGCAATGCGTTCTTTCGAGGCGGCAACAGGCTTTGAAAGTGTATCGAGAAACTCAAGGGCAATTGAATTTGCTTCCCTTTCACCGTCTCCGCTGCTCTCGTCAAAGTAATAGGTCTGAACATGACCGCAGTCATCGGGCTTTGCATCGGCTTCGCCCTTGCAGAGGTAAAAACGCTTTGCGTCCTTTGCGTATTTTACGAGCAGAGTATCCTCCTCGCAGTTATAAACCGCATAGGATTCATTGCCGGCGGTTTTGGTTTCGCCTTTAGTGTAGCCCTTGGAAATCAGCTCCGGCTCCATTCTGCTTATACAGGTTTCAAAAAATTTCGACATTTCGTGTATTCCTCCGTATTTATCTCTGTCTTTATTATAGCATATTTTTTCGGCTAATACAACTGTTTATCAAACAGTTGCAGATATGAAAAATTTTAGCCGTAATCAGCCTTTTCTGTTTACCTCACAGCCGTCTGTCACCGTGGTAACGCCGCTAAGTGAATAAATTTCTCCCGAATCCAGGGCTATATCCATTTTGCTGTAATAGGTTATTTTGTTTGACGAGGACTGCAAAAGCCTGTCACTGCACATGATTTTCAGAGTGCCGCTGTAATCCGCCGCATCGGTGTATTTCACGGTGTAGCCGTTGCCTGTTTCGTCCTCCGGCAGCCCGTATTCGCTGTTGGGAGACATTGCAAAGCTTATCATGCTGTCGGATATACCTGTTACCGAATAGGTCATTTCCATACTGCTTTCGCTGTCTATGGTCTGGCTGTGTATGACAGCGGTGCTTTTTGTGACGGTTTCCGGCAGTGACAGCAGCAGTTCCTCCGCAATGGCGCGGATTTCCGCTTCTCCCAGAAGATATTCCGAGCCTTCAACCTCTTTGTAAAGCCTGTCTGCACCGCTGACCGACACAATATTGTAATCGCTGTCGAGCTTCACGGTAAAGCCGTAGCCGACTATATCGAAATACAGCGCGGTGTCCGCACTTTTCGTGGTTTTGTCGGCGGTATCGTATATCACCGTTTCCGTGCCGTTGTAGGTGTATACATAGCTTCGGTCCGAAACGGTAAAGTCAAGGCGCAAACCCTCCGATGTTTCCGTTGCCGTAAAATCGTAGTAGCTTTTCATACTCCACACGCTTTTCATCACAGTGCCGTTTTCATCATAATAATCGGCACTTTGCAGAAATGTGCACAGCATTGTGTATTCGCCGCCGCCGATTTTCGGGGCGGATATTTTTTCCAACGTAACATTATGGGAGGACGATACCGAGGACGACGTTCCGTCAACCTTCGGGACGGAATAATAATCGCTGTTATTACAGCCGCCCAGCGAAAAAATCACGGTCAGTATTGTCAAAACCAGTGCAATACGCTTCATTTTAAGAAATCCTTTCATGATAACCTGTCAGCGGACGTCTCGTCTGACGCCGAAATAACCGCAGATAATAAAAATCAGTCCGTAGCCGGCGGCGCAAAGCCACGAAGCGGCATAACCGACGGCGGAATAGTTCGGCAGAGAGCGCAGCGGTGCGGAAATATCAAGCACCGATAACGGCGAAAGTCCTGCGGCAATACTGCCGCTTTCCCCCAGTGCTCTGCCGAAAATCATTGCCGCCGCACAGAGTATTGCGGTCAGGGCAACGGCAGTCCCCTGACTGCGTGAAACGGTTGATACCGCCGCGCAGAATGCCAGCAGTACAAGAGTGCTCAAAAACATGCACAGCGCAAGCTCTGCGGAAAAGGGAAAGAAGCCTGTAAAGGTAACGCTTTCCCCCAGCACGCGAACGCATTCGCCGGTGTAGGACATGCCGCCACAGCTCAGCATTGCGCCGAAAATCGAGCCCGAAAACGCCGCCGCCCACAGCAGTAATGCGAAAATCGCAGAGGACAGGTATTTTGCGAAATACTGCTTCATTCGTGTTGCCGGCATGGTGTACAGCATGTTTGCCGCACCGGACCTGATTTCTCCTGCCGTTTTCGACGCCATTACAGCGGCGGCAAAGGCACTGACCGGCAACAGCATGAGCCACAGCGTAAGCCCCACCGTGTTCCAGGATTCGGAATAGCCTGCGGCAGTGTCTTTATCGAGACATTTGTTTATAATAAGAGCCTCCCGAATGCACTCCTGCCGCTTGGCAAGGTACGCTCCGCTTTCGGCTCCGGTGCTTTGCTGTGCAAGAGCGGCGTACTTACTTTCAAGAGCGGTCAGCTCCTCAAACCGCGCCCTGTAGGAGCTTTGCCAGTCGCCCTTTGCAGAACTGTTTGTAATATTACTACCCGATATTACACTCTGTATTTCACTCGGTTCGGCAACGGCACTCTTTCGGATAATGTCCTCAGCAGGCTCAACCATGCCGCTTCCCAGCATAAACGCCACTCCGAGGGCAATAAGGAACGCCGCCGTTACAGCGGCAATTGCACCCTTGCCGGAATAGAGCCGCATATTTTCGGCACGCAGAGAGCGAAGTAGCTTTATCATCAATAATCTCCTCCAACGTAACCGTATTCTCTCATTTCGCTGTCGTCAGCCACCGAGGGACGTTCCCTGAGAAGCCTGTAATAGGCTTCCTCAAGGGAAATTTCGTGAGGACGCGCCTCGTAAACCATATACCCTGCATTAAACAGCATGGCGGTGATTTTCGGCACTAACGCCTGTTCGCAGTCGAAAACCACATAGCCGTTGCGCACCTCGCAGTTGACCTTCATGGCTTCAAAAATGTGCCTTGCGGCATCGGCAGGACGGTCAACCAGCATACGCTGGCACACCTTGCCCGTTCCGAATTTGCGCAGACGTTCAACAGTGGAAACACCTATCAAAACGCCCTCCTCCAGCACGGCTACGCGCTTGCAGGTTTTCTCAAGCTCACGCATTTGGTGACTTGTCATCACCACGGCGGTGCCGAAATCCCTGGTCATGGAAAACAGGATTTTCCGCACGTTGAGAAATTCCACCGGGTCAAGACCGTCAATGGCTTCGTCCAGCAGAAGCAGTCTCGGATTGTGCATCACAGCCGCAGCTATGGCAAGGCGTTTTAATTCGCCCTTTGAATAAACCGAAACCTTATTATCAATAACATAGCTCAAATCCAGCATATCCACAACTTCGTTTATGCGTTCGCCGGATATTTTGCCGCGCTGTGCGGCGATAGCGCGGAGGTTTTTCATTCCGCTGAGATTTTCAAAAAATCCGGGATTGTCGGGCACTACCCCTGTCATTCGCATACATTTTTCAAAATCGCGGTGCAGATTGACGCCACCTATAAAAACGTTGCCGGAATCGGGCATGGAAAGACCTGCCACAATATTCATCAAAGTGGTTTTTCCCGCGCCGCACGGGCCGAGCAGACCGAGTATCTCACCGGACTGCACGCCCAGTGTTATGTCTTCGAGAATAGATGTGCGATTTCTGGATTTGCTCAGGTTTTCGATTGTGAGCATCTGCATGGCTTTTCACCGCCGTTTGTTCAATCTGTTATTTTAAGCACCGCCGCCGAGGTCGGGTTAATTACAAGGTGCTTGCCTCCGGCATAATCTCCGATAATGCATTCCGCTCCCGTAAATTCCTCCGGAAGTCGGATAGCTTCGCTGTTCCATGCGGCGTTGATTGCAACAAGTATGGAATCCTTTTCACCTCTGCGAATATACGCAAGGGTTGATTTTTCGGCATAAACAGGCTCAAATCCGCCGTTTTTAAGACATTCGAGGGAGCTTCTCATTTTTCCCAGATATTCAAACCAGGAAAGCAGGTCGTTATCCTCCTTGCCCCAGGGGTAAGTCCTGCGGCAGAACGGGTCCTTGTAGCCTTCCATACCGACCTCATCGCCGTAATAAATGCTGGGCACACCGGGGAGGGTGTACTGCATAACGGTTGCAAGCCTGAGCAGATTTTTGCCGATTCCCACCTGGTCACCGTGCAGTCTGTTTGCCGCCTGCCAAGCTCTGTCACGACCTCTCAGCGGCTCGCCGCCGAGAAGCGTCAAGGCACGCATGGTATCGTGAGAGCCGATGAGATTCATAAGATTCGGGATAACCTGCGGCGGATAATTTTCCATTACGCAGAGGATACATTCCATTGCGTGAGCGGCGTCCCAACCGGTCACAAGTCCCAGTATGGCGTCCTTAAAGACATAGTTCATAACCGTGTCAAGCTGTCTGCCGCCGAAATATCGCTTCAGCACGCCGTAGGCGACCTTGTTTGAAGCGTCCTCCCAAACCTCGCCCATGATTATGGCATCGGGCTTTTCCGCCTTTATTGCCTTGCGAAGCTCGTCGAGGAAGTGGTCGGGCAGCTCGTCGGCAACGTCCAGCCGCCAACCGTCCGCGCCCAATCTCAGCCAGCGGCGAAGTATGCCGTTCTCGCCGCAGATGTATTCAATATATGAGGGAGTGTTTTCCTCAACCTCAGGCAAAGTATCGAAATTCCACCAACCGCGGTATTGCTCAGGCCATTGTGAAAAATCGTACCATTCGTAATAGGGCGATTCCTTTGAGTTAAATGCACCGGGAGTTCTGTAGCGCAGATTTTTGTTGAAATACACGCTGTCCGAGCCGGTGTGGGAAAAAACGCCGTCCAAAATCACCTTAATACCGCGCTTGTGGCACTCGTCGCAAAGACGGGTGAAGTCCTTTCCGTCACCCAGAAGCGGGTCTATTCTTTCGTAAAAAGCGGTGGAATAGCGATGGTTTTCATGGGATTCAAATATGGGATTTAAGTAAAGACATGTCACACCCAAATCGGAAAGCCTGTCGAGATGTTCGATTATTCCCTGCAAATCGCCGCCGAAATAATCGTTATTGAGAATCTTGCCGTTTTCGTCAGGCCACCACACGATTTCCTCGTCCCAGTTTTCGTGCATAACACGGTCGGGATAGGGGTTTTCGGTTTTTCCGGAACGGGCGAAACGGTCGGGGAAAATCTGGTAAATAACACCGCCTGCAAGCCAATCGGGAGTTTTGAAATCCTTTTCGTAGACGGTCAATTGCCAGGGTGAGGGGTTGTTGGTCATAATACCGACGCCGCCGAAATCACGACCGATTTTCTTTGCGCTTGATACGCAGTCAAGCTCAAAATGGTAGTGCCACAGACCGGGAGTTTTCGGGGTGAAATCCACTTCCCACCATTCAAAATCACGACCTCTTATGCCGCACCAGAACATATTGCCTGTTTCCGTTTCGCCGGTGTGTTCGTTTTTAAAAATCACATTAACGGCGGAAGCAGACAGATAACGGGGGAGGCAGACCTTAAAATGAACCTGTGTATTTTCGGCCACCGCTCCCGTGGGATTGCGGTAGAGCTTATCTCTGGAATCGAATATTTTCAAGAATAACACCCTTTAAATTTAAAGTTGATAATATATTATAACGCAGATAGCATTCAAAGGCAAGCGGATAAAATCACATATCACAGAAACGTTTATTTCAAAATTTAATGGAATACAGGGGGAATGTGTGGTAAAATAACGAAAAGCGACAGATGAAAGGCAATGATATATATGGCATATTCTCCCCGGAGGAGGCTTGACGATACCGACCGTCTGCTTGATGAAAAGGGCAGGCTTGCGCAGTGGGGTCGGAGCACACAGCCCCTTACACTTTACAGCCGCAGTGATATTCCGCCGATTTTACGACCGGCGGTAAAGGAATGGGACAGCTATACTTTCGGAAATGACATATGGCAGATTTGTATTTCAATGGCAGACCTCGGCTATGCCGGCACGGTGTCTGTGACTGTTGCAAACCTCGATGAGCGTTGGCACAGATCGGCGGTATCAATCGACAGATTTACCTTCGGCAGCTACGAAATGCCCTGCAAAAGCGACTTCGGAGACATTGTTTACCGCTCCGGGAAGCTTTCCTTAAATATTTCTCTCGGACAGAACGAGCGCAGGCTGACATTGAAATGCCCGAATTTCGACGATGTAAGAGAGCTGTACATTACGGCGGCTTTTGAAGATTTGCACGATGAATCCATGTCCGCCGTCATACCTTTTAAAAGCAGCCGCAATTTTCTCTGCACACAGCAGACAGGCTGTATGCCTGTGCAGGCGCACATGCGCTACGCCGGACTGGAAACCTGCTTTGAGCCGACGGACACATTCGGCAGTTTTCAGTGGTGCCGCGGCATTCTCCCTGCCGGAACTCACTGGCGGCAGTGCTCGGCAGGCGGCATACACAACGGCGAACGCTTCGCTCTGAGCTTTCGTCAGGGCTTCGGCAACCGCGCCGAATGCGGAGAAAACGTGTTTTTCTACAGAGGACGCGCCTACACTCTCGGAGAGCTTGACATTGCTCACGCCATTGAACACGGTACCGATGTCTGGACATTTACCGACGAGGACGGAGACGTGAATCTGCGAATGACTACGGTTTATATCGCTGACGAAAAGGCGCACCCGATTTTTCCTGTCGGCATAAACCGCCAAAGATACTTCGGCACATACTCCGGCACGGTCACACTTCGCGACGATGAGGGCGGCGTTGAACGACTGGAGCCGAACGGTGTGGGCGGCTTTGCCGAGGCGGTGTGGGGAAAATGGTGATTCGTTCGGAAGATATTGTGCTTCGTCCTCTGTCCGACAGGGACGTTACGGCAATGCTTGCCCTGCTGTCCGACAGCACAACGGGACATATGACCGTCGGCTTTCCCTCACAGCCCGATGAAAACAACGTCCGCGCTTTGATAGAAATGCGCCGCAATTGGGAGAAAAACGGCACCGGCTGGCAAATGGCAATTGAATACAAAGGGAGCTTTGCCGGGATTGTCGGCGTAAATGCCGTCGCAAGGCATCACAACCGTGCCGCCCTTGACTATGCGGTGTCTCCCGAATTTCGCGGTATGGGAATCGCCGGAAAAGCGGTAAAGGCTTTCCTGCCTGCGGCTGTGGAGCGTTTTTCACTTCACAGAATTTCCGCCTCCGCCTTTGCGGATAATATCCCCTCCGGGCGAGTACTTGAAAAATGCGGATTTATTCTTGAGGGCATATTCCGCGATGAGCTTAAAAAGGACGGTTATTACAGAGATGTTGCTCATTACGGATTGATTGTCGATGGGTAACGGTGCCTTTTCGTTTATAATTCCTGGTTAAATGAAAGGGCAGTAAAAGCATTCGCTTTTACTGCCCTTTGTTTTATTTTGATTATTCCGCGTAATCACCGTTGTAATTAACCAGAACAACGCTGTCTACGCCGGCGATGGAGCTAATGCCCTCAACCAGATTGCGCTGGACGTTTTTGCCGGAAATTTCGATAATTACCTCGGCCATGCCCTTGCGAATGGTCTTGTTCTTAACATTGCCGCTGACCGATTCGATAATCTTGTCGATTTTCGGACCTGCGCCGGGAACGTACTTGATTATCAGCAGATATGCGCCGTCTTTGCTTCTGAAAATAACGGAAACAAAGCAGAGAAGCGCGATGATAACGGTGGCGATAAGGGCAAATGTGAACTGGTGCGCACCGGTGACAATTCCTACCGTAATTGCCCAGAACAGGAACATTACGTCCACCGGGTCTTTGATTGCCGTTCGGAAACGGACAATGGAAAGCGCGCCGACCATACCGAGGGAAAGCACGACATTTGAGCTGATTGTAAGAATGATTACGCAGGTGATAACAGCCATCATGACCAGCGACACATTGAAGCTGAAGCTGTAAACCGCACCGCGATAGCAGATTTTGTAAACCGCGAAGATGATAAGTCCCAGCAGAAGCGCGAACAGCATGGCGGCAACCGATGAGCCGATGTCAAGCTGGTTTTCGGTAAACTGGCTGAGAAACTTGTTTTTAAAAATATCACTGAAATTTGACTGGTCCGCCTGTAAAAACAGATTCATAAGGAATCTCCCTCCTGTAATATATCTCTTTTGCCTTGCGGCAAAGCACGTATTTTGAAACTGCCAAAGGACGTTTGTCCACCTTTTTCAACGCTTTGCGTATGAAATTGGGGAGAAAATCGTCATATTTGACCTCCAAAACCAGTGTTCCCGGCTCAAGAGTCGGGGCGGTAAGGACACCGTTATCAAAGATGTTAAAGCTGTCAAGCCCGGCACGAATGTCACGGTCAAAGGTAATGCGCACATTACCCTCCTCACACACGAAAGCCTCACGCTCATAATCGACAATGACCCTCGGCTTTAAAAGCCTGCATTTGGCGTCAATATAGCCCGAACGCAGGGCGGGATATTGAGAATCAATCATAAAATCGAAGTCGGTATTTATGATGCCGGCACATTCGTCCCGTGAAATCGGAGCGGAGATTTTTGAAATAAATTCGCCGTATTTATCCTTTATTTCATACTTGATGACACTGTCGGAGCCGTTGTAAATGCGTATGCGGTGCTTCCTGCGCCGTCCGACGCCGCTTTCCTTATCGAGATAGGCACTGTCGTGAATATCATCGAAATAAAGACTTCTTATGGTGTACCCGTCCGCGCCGGAATTTTCGTCCGGCTCAAGCAGAGCGCAGAGAGAAGCTCTCAGGTCATAATAATCTGCGTAGGTTATCAGGAATTTCAGCTCGTGCCGCAAAAAACGCGAACCGTACTGCAAACAGCATCACTTCCCTTACGTTATGTTAGAAGAAAAATCAGTGGGTGATGACCTCACCGTAAATTGTGCCGGCACAGCCTGCGGCGTTGGATTCGTCGGTGTCGATATGCATTGCGGCGGCAAAGGAAGCGTTTACGCGGACAACAACATCACCGAATGTGGTAGTTCTGTTCTCGGTTTCAACCTTTACTTCGACAATCTGCTTATCGGAAACGCCGAATGCCTCTGCATCGGCAGGGGTGAGGTGAATGTGACGTTTTGCGGCAATAACACCCTCGGTAAGCTCAACCTCACCGCAGGGACCGACAAGCTTACAGCCGGGAGTGCCTGCAATATCACCGGATTCGCGGATAGGCGCAACGATACCGATTTTACGTGCGTCGGTGAGAGAAAGCTCCACCTGAGAAGCATTTCTTTCGGGGCCGAGAATGGAAACGCCGGGAAGCTCGCCCTTAGGTCCTACAACGGTAACTCTTTCCTCACAGGCGAACTGACCGGGCTGAGAAAGGCCCTTTTTCTTGGTAAGAGCGTGGTCTGCGCCGAAAAGAACGGCAAGGTGCTCCTTAGTTACGTGGACATGACGTGCAGAAGTTTCAACTAATACTTTCATGATACTTAACCTCCTGAGTGGTAATTAAATTTAACTTAACGGGCCGATACTGCACAGCCGAATCATTACATTTATCATATTACCGCAAAACTTGCGGAATTTCAATAGATTTGTATTGATTTAGGTAAGGAATATCTAATATAATATCAGTGAAAGGAATGATGCTATGAACGAAAAGCTTTCCGAGCTGCGCGAAAAGTGCCTCGGCTGTGATAAATGCGGTCTGTGTGAAAGCAGGACAAATCTTGTATTCGGCGTCGGAAATCCCAATGCAAAGGTGCTTTTTATCGGAGAGGGTCCCGGCGAGCAGGAGGATTTAAAGGGCGAGCCCTTTGTGGGCAGGGCAGGCAAGCTTCTTGACCTTATGCTTGACGCGGTGGGTCTGAGCCGAGAGAAAAATATTTATATTGCGAATATCGTAAAATGCCGACCGCCGAAAAACCGTGACCCCGAACCGGAGGAGCAGGACGCCTGTATGGAGTGGCTCCGTGAGCAGGTCAAAATAATCCGTCCGAAAATAATTGTATGCCTGGGCAGGATTTCAGGCATGAAAATTATCAATCCGAATATGAAAATAACAAAGGAGCACGGCATTTTTACCGAAAAGAACGGTATACTTATGATGGCAACCCTTCACCCTGCCGCGCTTTTGCGTGACCCGCGCAAAAAGCCGGAAGCCTTTGAGGACTACCTGAAATTGCGTGACAAAATCAACGAGGTCTGCCCGGAGACATGGGATATGTAAGGCGGAAATAATTCGCCCGAAAGGAGCGGAAGAATGAAATACAGGCTTATAGCAAGCGATATGGACGGAACGCTGCTTACGTCCGACAAGAGAATATCGGCGGAGAACCTCGAAGCGATTCGGCGTTATGCGGATAAGGGCGGAATTTTCTGCCTTTGCACAGGCAGAACGGTTGCCGGAATCGAGCGGTATGCCAAAGAGCTTTCACTTCCATTTCCGATTATTGCCGCAAACGGCGCGGTAGTCGCTTTGCCGAACGGAGAGGTGCTGTATGAAGTGAGTATGTCGGAAGCCTCCGCAATGACGGTGTACGGCATGGGAGCGGAGAAAAACCTGTCCCTGTGCGTGTGGTCGAAGAACCGTCTGTATATAAATCGCAGAGATGTTTACACAAATCATTATGAGAAAGTCATAGGCGTTAAGGCGGAAGAAATCGCGAATGTTGAGGACATCATGAAAAACGGCGTGCTGAAGGTCATATGGTTTTCCGAGCCCGAACGTATGCCGGAGCTGCACGGTTATCTCAGGGAATGCTGTCCCCCGGACACCGCATGGGCAAATTCCACCGAGCGTATGATTGAGTTTAACGACATCGGGGTATCAAAAGCGACGGCAATGGCGTTTGTCGGAGAAAAATACGGCATTGACAGGGAAAGCATGATTGCAATAGGCGACAATTTCAACGACCTGCCGATGCTTGCATATGCCGGGCTTTCCGTTGCCATGGGCAATGCTCCGGACGAGGTGAAAAAGCAGAGCGGATTTGTTACAGACACCAACGACAATAACGGAGTGGCAAGGGCAATTGAAAAATTTGTATTGAATGCAGGAGAGTAAAAATTATGTGCAATTATTTCGGAATGTTTTCGGTTGTATCTTTTTTTATAATCGCAGTGACGGTTTTCGTTTTTATAACGGTGATTATTAACATCATAAGAAATTTTTCGAGAACGGCGTTCGGAAATCCCAATCTGGCACAGGTAATCGGTCAGGAAGACCCCAACGAAACGGAGCCGCGCTCCCTCAGCGGCATGGACGCCGTGTATCTGCCGCAGATAATGGAGGATTTCCCCACCTTTAACCCGGCACTGGCAAAGTCTGCCGTAAAAGAAAAGCTCAAGCAGGTGCTTTCGGGGAAAAGAGAGCTGTCGATACACAATGTCGTAATTGCGAATTATATCCGCGAAACCTTTGAAAAAACCGTATGCTATCAGGCTTCGCTTCAGTATAAGGAGGGCGGCAGACTGCTTCAAAAACGCTACCGCCTGAATTATACATACATGCTGCCCACCGGTGAGGGAGCGACTATTTCCGCCAACTGCCCCAACTGCGGCGGCGTTATAACATCTCCGTCACAGACCGTTTGCGAATACTGCGATTCTCTGCTTATAAATGTAATGGGTAGCTCGTGGGATTTTACGGAGGTCAGTGAAGACTGAATATGAGCGAAAGGACGGAAAGACTATGATATTTACATCAGCCGAACAGCTAATCGGCAAAACGCCGTTGCTGGAGCTTACGGGAATCGAAAAGGAACTTTCTCTGAAAGCGAGGATTTTAGCAAAGCTTGAGTATCTTAACCCGGCAGGCTCGGTTAAGGACAGAGCCGCGCTGTATATGCTCAACGATGCGGAAAAGCGCGGAATAATCAATAAGGACAGCGTTATTATCGAGCCGACATCGGGCAACACCGGTATCGGACTTGCGGCAATCGGAGCTTCAAGAGGGTATCGGGTGATTATTGTCATGCCGGATTCCATGTCGGAGGAGCGGCGCAGGCTGATGACCGCATACGGCGCGGAGCTTGAGCTGACCGACGGTAAAAAAGGCATGAAAGGCGCGATAGAACGAGCGGCGGAGCTGTCGAGGCTTTATCCGAACAGCTTCATTCCTGGACAGTTTGAAAACAGCGCAAACGCCCTTGCTCATTATGAAACCACCGCCCCGGAGATTTTCGGGGACACCGACGGAAATGTGGATATTTTCGTCGCCGGGGTCGGCACGGGCGGAACGATTACGGGCATCGGAAGATATTTAAAGGAAAAATTACCTGACGTCAAGGTGGTTGCCGTTGAGCCGGCAAACTCTCCTCTGCTTTCGGGCGGCAGTGCCGGCGCACACGGATTGCAGGGAATCGGCGCGAATTTTATCCCCGAACTTCTTGACAGGTCCGTTTATGACAGTGTTATGACCGTGACCGATGAGGAGGCATACCGTGCAGGCAGAATGCTGGGCAGACGTGAGGGAGTGTTGTGCGGAATTTCCTCCGGCGCGGCTCTTTCGGCGGCGATAAGACTTGCACGGCTTGAGGAAAATTCGGGAAAGAATATCGTCGTTCTGCTTCCCGATACCGGAGACAGGTATCTTTCGACTGCGCTTTTTAACGAATAGTCGGCGCAAGATGCAGAGAAAAATTTATCGGAAATTCCACTGTGGAATTTACTTTGGGAATTCACTCGCTACACATTCGAGCCATCTCTAGCACGAAATATCTTGACAACTTGAGCAACAAGGGTATATAATAAAAGAACCATAAAGAGTGCGTGAGGGACAAGCCCTATGACCGCCGACAACCTGCTCAATAGAGTAAGGTGCCAATGCTTGTACGATGGTGTGATTAAAAATGATTGATTTACACATTCATCGTAACGATGGGTGTGTTTTTCTTTCCTCCCCTTTATGGAATATCTTGTAAAGGGGGTGTATATGTTGAGCATTAAATCGTTGTTATCTGCTCATAACGGCAGAATCTATATTTACCTTGCAACCGATGATATCGGTAAACGATTTTTGCAGGATGCGGAAAATGAAGGCTTTTTATTCCCTGATGGCGTAAAGCCAACGCAGAGAGAGGTAGCCGGTATTTTCGCCATCAATGACGATATGACAATTAACTACGTGGGATTCGTCGGTCACGTAGCATATCAGGCGGCAAAGAAAATCGGCAATCAACCGCTGATTAAGATTGACTATCGGGACGTTATAAACCGTGCTGAGTGAAAAGCAGCACATACCGGCATATACATATATAAGAAAGCGGGACGGTCTACAAATGTAAACCGTCCCGGAGAATGGTATTCGGTAAGTAGTTCTCGCTTATATTTACAGTAAGTGTTGCGTGTGATTGAAAGAACTTCGAGAATTTCTTTATCGGTCATATTTCCATCAAAGTCTTTTGACATTTTTCGTATCTTTGCTTTTTTTCTTTCGCCTTTTCGGTCTCCGCCTTTTGACCGTTGACACGTCCTGTTTGCTTGCGCTCAGCTTCCGGCAGTGTTGCATTATTGGCTTGTGTGGCTCTAATGCCTGCTGCTTTTAAGAATTTGTCAAAGGCAAGTCGCCTTTGGCGATGGCTTATACCATAATATGTTCCTCCGGCTCAGAATCTTGAAATATAAATTTCTCAGAGAAAAATTTATCGGAAATTTTCAGCCATTCCCCTTTAAACCCTTGACAAAGCGGAAAAAACATGCTAAAATCCATATCGCTTTGTTGCGCGGATGTAGTTTAGTGGTAGAACTCCAGCCTTCCAAGCTGGTCGTGTGGGTTCGATTCCCATCATCCGCTCCATTATGCGCCAATAGCTCAGCTGGATAGAGCAACTGCCTTCTAAGCAGTAGGTCCGGGGTTCGAGTCCCTGTTGGCGCGCCATATGGTGGGATTAGCTCAGTTGGTTAGAGTGCCAGGTTGTGGCCCTGGAGGTCGTCGGTTCGACTCCGACATCTCACCCCATTTTTAAAATATGCACGGTTGGTTAATGCCGCCGTGATATTTATACAACGCGGGATACTGGGGTGTAGCCAAGCGGTAAGGCACCAGACTTTGACTCTGGCATTCGCTGGTTCGAGTCCAGCCATCCCAGCCAATATGATCCACTAGCTCAGCCGGCAGAGCACTTGACTTTTAATCAAGGTGTCCGGGGTTCGATTCCCCGGTGGATCACCAAAACGTCTCAAATCGCATGATTGTGCGGCTTGAGACGTTTTTCTATGGCTTTGCGGACAATGAAATGAGCTGTAAAATCGAAAATTTTTACAGCTCATTATTTATCGGTTTGTTACCTGCAACGCACCTTTACTGTGAAACCGGCTGCCCGGCGGTATCATCGACTTCGGTAATAATCGCCGCAATTACAGGCTTTGGGTTGTTATTTGTCCATCGGTTGTGGGTGACAATGAGGAATACGATTATGCCGAGACTAATCCACTGAGAGGTTGAAAGTCCCAGCCATATGCCTCTGTAGGTGTCTCCGCGCAGGAATTCGTCAAAGAAGCGGATAAGGGCATAGGAGGCAAAATAAATGCGGATAAAGGAACCGGCACGCCATTTCTGCCAGAAATAACAGAAAAGAACGTATATAACAACGCTGAGCAGGAGATTCAGACCGGCTTCCAGAAGCTGAACGGGGAATCTCTTAACGCCGTTGGCAAGGCTCACAAGGGCATGAGAATGATAAAAGCCCCATTCGCATTCGATACCGTAGCAGCAACCGCTGGCGAAGCAGCCGATTCTGCCGAAGGTGTGGAAAAGGGGAATAGCCGGAGCAACTACGTCAAGGTATTCGCACAGGCTGAAATGCGCCCTTTTGCTGTACCACCATGCGCCGGCAACGCCGCCGAGCAGACCGCCGTAGAAGACAATGCCGCCAAAGTAGCTGCCCAACGCCTGAAATGCCGCCATTTCGCCTTTCTGCTCAACAATGGCGTCCCACCTGTTGAAGATCAGGTCGATAATGGAGGGAATATTTGTAATCGTATACAATGCCATTGCGCCGAGGAGCAGACCTATCAGCGCAGGGAGACTGGCAGTCAGCAAAGTGTCTGCCGAAACGGGCATTTTGGACGTAAGCCCGCGTTCGGTATTCTTTTTGTAAAATTTCGCCGTAAGACGGGTCATCCACCAGGCAAGAGTACCGGCAAGCAGAAAGCCGACTACGGACATCAGCGCATATACCGAAATATCTTTGCCGAAAACGGAAACTGACGGACACATAATCAAAACTCCTTATTATTTATTGAAAATTATCTGTATATTACAAAGCCCATATCCGAGGGAGACAGACCCAGGTTATTGCCGACACATTTCAAAGCTCTGTCAAGCTCCTGTTTTGACGAGCCGAAAATGCACCCTACCGCGGAATAACAGCCGTTGCAGGCACTGGCGACTATGCACAGCACGATAGAGACAATGCCGAGGGCATAGGCGGCAGTGGCGATAGAACGCATACCCATTTCCTCCGGCATTTCCCGTCGGCAGTTGGAGGAGATAAACACCGCCGCAATAGCGACTATCAGCGCGATTATCGACATGGTTGCCGCACGGGTTCGGGCAAAGGCACTTCCGATGCAAAGCCCTACGGAGATAAGCGTTAGCCCCAATGCTACGCACCCCATGTATTCGGGGGTTTGTATGAACTTTTCAAGGGTCATTTTATTGTAGGTTTTCGGGTCTTTCAAATACGCGCCGCATTTGGGACAATGATTGTCACTGTCTAAGCATTTTGTTCCGCATTTAGAGCAGTATTTCAACTTCGCGCCTCCTTTCCGCACAGCCGCACTTCTTATGCCGCGGCGATTTCGCCGAGAAGCTTACAGACACAGCTTCCGGCGGTGGCGATACATGCCGCCGATGCGATTGCCGCAATGATTATCAGCAGGCAGACGATATAGCCGATAGTGGCAAGGGTTTTCGCATAGGGCATTGTTCCGCCGCACTTTCTGATTTTAGAGCATTTGAAAAGCCCAATCCACGCGAAAACGACAGCCGCAACCAGCAGTATAAGCGCAGGGACAATCAGCTCGATTACGCTGAATGCGCCGATGAGACAAAACACTGCGATAACAGGCATGGCAACGGCAGAAAAACCGGAATCCCTGCGCTCCGGCTCAAGCTCGATATATATTTTATCCTTATCCGACATTCAACACACACCCTTAATATTATTTTTTTAATTATACCTCAAAGCCTGCCATAATGGAAGAGCGATTGTGATATTTTGTGTGATAAAGATATGAAAACAGGGCTGTAAAACCGAAAAGTTTCAGCTGTTAGGCTGAAATCAACCGCCGATTTACGTCGCATTCCGTCTCTTTATTAATGTTTTCATTCTTGATATACCTGCCGTCGGGTGCTATAATCGGTCTGTAACCGTTCCCCTGCAAGGGACTGCTCCCGAAAGCAGTCCCTTGCCCGGATTTATCTTCGGTAAACTACAAATATTTCGGAGGGTATTATGTCAAGGCAACAGGAAATCAACATGACAAGCGGACCGCTTTTGGGAAAAATGCTCCGCTTTGCCTTACCGGTCATTCTTTCTAACGTATTGCAGCTTCTATATAACGCCGCCGACTCAATTGTCGTCGGCAGATTTGCCGAAAACGGGAAGAACGCTCTTGCGGCGGTCGGCTCAACCGCGTCCATCATCAACCTTATAACAAATCTGTTCATCGGCTTCTTCCTCGGCGGCAGCATAATCATAGCTCAGTTCAAGGGCGCAGGTGATGAGGAGGAAGTCCGCAAAACCGTTCACACCTCCGCTCTTGTCAGCATTTTTGTGGGTATTCTGGTCTGCGCTGTGGGCGAGCTTGCGGCAGAGCCTATGCTTCGCTTAATGGGCACTCCCCAAAACGTTATGAACCAGGCTCTTTTGTACATACGCATATACTTTGCCGGTATGCCCTTTATGACCTTTTATAACTTCGGCGCATCGACCCTGCGAGCAGTGGGAGATACAAAACGTCCTCTTTACTTTCTCTCCGTGTCCGGCATCGTAAACGTCGCTCTCAACCTGATTCTGGTCATATGCTTTAAGCTGGACGTTGCCGGCGTTGCCATAGCGACGGTAGTATCTCAGGCACTTTCGGCGCTGTTCGTTTTCCTCAGCCTGCTTCACAACGACAGCTGCATACGGCTTATCCCCTCAAAGATGAAAATACACGGCAAAAAGCTTGTCATGATGACAAAGGTCGGGCTTCCTATCGGCTTGCAAAACGCCCTGTTCTCTTTCTCAAACGTACTTATCCAGTCCTCGATAAACTCATTCGGAGAGGCGGCAATGGCGGCTCACACCGCTGCGGTAAGCATAGAGGGCTTCATGAACGTGGCGGTTTCCGGCGTTGCGGACACCTCCGTGAACTTCACCGGTCAGAATGTCGGCGCAGGCAAATACAGGCGAGTAAGCAGGGTGTGCGCTATCTGCTCCGTGCTTTCCGTTGCAATTTCTCTTGCGTTGGGAGCAGTTCTGTTTTTCTTCGGAGACAGGCTCGTTGCCATATATAACCCCGACCCGGAAGTTATTTCCTGCGCCCTCAACCGCACCAGGCTGATAGGTCTGTCCTATTGGATATTCGCTCTCATGAACGTTTTCGGCGGCTGTCTGCGCGGCATGGGACGTTCTTTCCTGCCGATGTTCTCATCACTGCTCGGCGTGTGCGTATTCAGAATTATCTACATTTACACAATATTCAAGCTGTCTCCGACTCTGCTGACCCTTTATGCGGTCTATCCGGCTTCATGGTTTGTGGGCATGGTGCTCAACATGATATGCTATTTCATCATCAGCCGCCTGCTGATTGCTGGAAAACTCAAAGCAATAACAAAATCAGCTTGACTTTTCGGACATAAATCATTTAACGTATTGAGAATCCGATTCACATGATATATAATGGTAACGAATAAAATGAACGGAGTGTACTTATGTTACGTAAAATCACCGCGTCATTCCTTGCAGTGCTGCTGATTGCGGCAAGCTTTGCCGTCAACGGAGGCTTATTCGGCACTGTAAACGTGTCCGCAGCGGACACCGATTCCTTTAAGGACCTTTCCCAAAGTGAAATCGTCCTTGATATGGGTGCAGGCTGGAATCTCGGCAATCAGCTTGAGGGCAACAGCAACGGCACACCCAGCGAAACCGCATGGTGCAGTACGAGAGTAACCGCCGCACTGCTTCAGGCTGTCGCAGATGCCGGCTTTAAGACCGTGCGTATTCCGTGCTCCTATTTAAATAAAATAGGCTCTGCACCGAATTACACCATAAACAGCGCATGGCTCAACAGAATCGGCGTGGTTGTTGACTATGCCGTCGATGCCGGACTGTATGCTATCATAAACATTCACGGTGACGGCTATCACAGCGTTACCGGAAGCTGGCTGCTTATTGACGCCGCCGACCAGGATACAATCCGCACAAAGTACGCAAAGGTCTGGGAGCAGATAGCCACGAAGTTCAAGGACTATGACGAGCATCTCATATTTGAGTCCATGAACGAGGTTTTCGACGGCACTTACAATACTCCCCCTGCAAAGAGCTACGCAAATCTTAACGCCCTTAATCAGATATTTGTGGACACCGTCCGTCAGACAGGCGGCAACAACGCGAAACGCTGGCTGCTTGTTCCCGGCTGGAACACAAATATAGATTACACCGTGGGAAGCTACGGCTTTGAAATCCCCACCGACAGCTATCGCGATTCTTCCATATCCGAAAATCGCATAATGATAAGCGTTCACTACTACGACCCATGGGAATTTGCTATCAGAGAGGATAAGATAGTCACCCAGTGGGGAAACATTGCCGCAAACAGCTCGCTTGTCGCCTCATGGGGCGGTGAAAGCTATATGTCCGGGCAGTTTAAAAAGCTTTACAATACCTTTACTTCAAAGGGCTACCCCGTGGTAATCGGTGAATACGGCGCTGTTGACAAGAGCAACAATACCTACCGCGAATATTACGCAAAGACGCTGTGTACCTACGCTAAAAAATACGGCTGTGTCCCCGTTCTCTGGGACAACGCATGGAACGGCAACTACGGCTTTGCGGTGTTTAACCGTTCAACAAAGGCGGTAACTCAGCAGGGCATCATTGATGCAATCATGAGCGTTTACGATGCACCCACCACCGCCCTGACTCTTACCGAAGAAAGCCTGAAATTCGATGTAATAGGGCAGAGTATCAGCCTTAATGCCTCTGTCACCCCGACATACACAAACGATGTCCTCAAATGGTCAACCAGTGACAGCACCGTTGCAACGGTATCAAAGGGCGTTGTAACAAGTGTCGGCAGCGGCACCTGCACCATAACCGCCACAAGCGGCGATTTTACTGCCACCTGCACCGTCAGCGTACGCATACCGGCAACGGGAATCGAATTTGAGCAGAGCAGCTATATTCTGGCGCAGGGTGATTCCTTTACGCCAAATGTCAATATCATTCCGTCAAACTCCACCGATGAGATTACATATGTGCTCAGCTCATCGGACAGCGAAATTCTTTCGGTTTCCGGTCTGTCCGCAACCGGCGTTTCAATGGGTAACGCCGTTCTTACGGCTTCGTCCTCCGATTTCACCGCCACCGCAAATGTAACCGTAACCTCCGCTCCCGAAACCATCGAGCTTTCCGCAAATGAAGCAGAGCTTGAAAAGCGTTCAACCGCTCCGCTTCCGGAGGTTTACACCACCCCGGCGGACAGCGCATTCCCCGTTATATGGAAAAGCGGTGATGAACGCATTGCGTACATCGAAAACGGAAGCATACACGCCGTTTCGGCAGGAACGGTCACTCTCACCGCAACATTCGGAAAGCTTTCCGCAGATTATATCGTAACCGTTATCGACACCTTTGCAGATGAAATCCCCACCCTCACCGCCGCTTCCGCAGGGTACACAGGCAACAGGCTCACCTGGGAAGCCGTCGAGGACGCGGTAAGCTATGAGGTCTGGGTTGCAACAAGCGCAACCGGCACATATTCACGCAAGGCAACCGTTAGTGCCACAACCTACAGCCACACAGGGCTTACCTGCAACAAAACCTACTATTACAAGCTTCGCG
>CAZCQZ010000035.1:0-19756 GCA_964500965.1 uncultured Eubacteriales bacterium
AAGGATTGTGTATAGTTATTTCATTTGCTGGGGCTGATTTAATTATACCAGGATATTATGTCTATTTTACAACAGCTCAACAGTGTCCCCATGTATGCCATATGCGGCGGTATTGTGGCGGTGGTTGCGGTAATCTGCATCATCTTCATGGTAAGAGCCTACCGTGCGGGAAAGGCAATCGGAATGGACACGGCAAAGATGAAAAAGGTCATCATTTCAAGTGCGACCTTTACGATGCTTCCGGCAGTAGGTATACTGCTGGGCGTTATCGCTCTTGCCGGAAGTCTCGGTACTCCGTGGCCCTGGCTCAGACTTTCCGTAATAGGCGCACTCCACTACGAAACTCAGGTTGCGGAGGCAGCCGCAGAGCAGGTGGGAATGAGCCGGCTTTCCGCTTCCGAAATGACCGCTTCGGGTTTTGCAACCATTGCACTGCTTATGAGCATATGCATAATGTGGGGCATGGTGCTTTCTCTGATTTTCAACAAGAGCTACACCAAAAAGCTCGGCAACGGCGGAAAAAAGAAGTCCTCAGGCGGTGCAGGCTTCGGTGACAGCGCAATGACGGCAATGTTTATCGGACTTGTGTGCGCATATATCGGCAGCTACATAGGCGATTTTATTTCCGGCGGCGGACTGTTCACCTTTGCAGGTGACTGGATGCCCCTTGTAGTAGTGGCGGTTTCAGGGCTTTCCATGGCGTTCTTTATGTGGCTCGGAGGCAAAAAGCACTTCGCATGGGTTGAAAGCTTCTCAATTGCCGGAAGTATGCTCCTCGGAATGGGCTCTGCCGTTGTTGTCGGACTTTTCATATAAACGAGGGAGGGACAGTAAATGAACGAACAGGAAAGAAATGCTTATTTTGAGCAATACAACAATAAAACCCACGTAATCGGCAGAATAGCCACGGCACTGGTACTGGTACTGCTTTTGGGCGCGCCGTTCCTTATGGGCTATTATCTCGGCGCACTGCCTGAAATGAGCGCGGTAGGCAAGGCGTTTTTGTCGGTAGGTCTTGTGTGGACTGTCAGTTCCGTTGCGGAGTTTCTTATTTATACGCCGATGCTCGGTGCAGGCGGCGGTTATCTGGCGTTTATTACGGGAAATCTTATCAACATGAAAATTCCCTGTGCAATCAACGCCCGTGATACTGTGGGCGCAAAGTCGGGTACTCCCGAAAACGAGATAATATCTACCCTTTCAATAGCAACCTCATCTCTTGTGACAATACTCGTTCTGGCATTGGGCGTGCTGCTTCTTGTGCCGCTTCAGCCCATACTGCAAAGCCCCGTGCTTCAGCCTGCCTTTGATTACGTTGTGCCTGCGCTTTTCGGCGCAATGGCTTACAAGTATTTCAGAAAGAACATGAAAATCGCCATTGTTCCTCTTGTTATAATGAGCGTGCTGTTTGTGTTCGTTCCGTCGCTGACTTCTTCAACAAGCTTTATGATAATCCCCAGCGGCGTTATCGCAATCGGACTTTCTTTTATATTTTTCAAAGCGCAGAAGAAAAGGAGTGAAAGCTGATGAAATACGTTAATATCGCGATAGCTGTTGTTCTCGGTATTGTTGCGCTTCTTTTTCTGCTGCTTATCGTGGCAGTGCTGCGCACGGTATTTATGGGTAGAAAGAAATCGGAATATACCCCCGAACCGGAGGAAAGCCGTGTAAAGGAATATTCCGAAAAACTTTCCGAAATGATAAAAATTCCCACCGTTTCCCACAAGGGTCAAACCGATATTTCCGAATACCTCAAGCTTCACGAAAAGCTTGAACAGCTTTTCCCCACCGTTCACGAAAAGCTTGAAAAAACCGTTATTGACGGCAACCTGCTTTTCCGTTGGGAGGGTAAAAGCCGCGAAAACCCCATTGTTCTCATGAGCCACCACGATGTTGTGCCTGCCGAGGGCGTATGGGAGCACGAGCCTTTTTCCGGTGACATTGCCGACGGAAAGGTATGGGGCAGAGGCGCAGGAGATACAAAATGCTCCGTGATGTCCTTTTTCCAGGCGGTTGAGGAGCTTTTAAAGGAAGACTACGTGCCCCGGTGCGATGTTTATCTTGCTTCCTCATGCACCGAAGAATGGGGCGGAGACGGAGGACCTAAACTTGTTGCCGAGCTTAAACGCCGCGGCGTAAAGCCCTTTTTGGTGTGTGATGAGGGCGGCGGAATAATATCCGAGCCTGTCGGCGGTATTAAGGGCAATTATGCCATGGTGGGTGTTTTTGAAAAGGGGCACGCAAATCTTAAATTTACCGCACGAAGCAACGGCGGCCACGCAAGTACCCCACCCCGAAACACGCCGATTGTACGGCTTGCCGCCTTTATCAACGAGGTGGAAAGCGGAAAACATTTCAAGAAAAAATTCCTGCCCGAAGTCACCGCAATGTTCGGCAGACTTTCTCGGTATGCTCCTTTCGGACTGCGGCTTGTAATGGGAAATCTGTGGTATTTCAAGCCCCTTATGAAAGCGGTCATGCCTGCCATAAGCTCACAGGCAGGCGCAATGCTCCGCACGACAGTGGCATTTACCATGCAGTCTGGCTCCGATGCCGAAAACGTTTTGCCTCAGGAAGCAACGCTGTGTGCCAATGTCAGATATATTCCTCATCAGGGCGAAAAGAAAACTCTCAAGGTGCTCAAAAAGCTTGCCAAGAAGTACGACCTTGAAATGGAAGTGCTCAATTCCGGCGATTATTCAAAGCCTGCGGACATAAACGGAAAGGCGTTTAAAATGGTGGAAAAGACCATTGAACAGACCTTCCCCGGATTAGCCTACAGCCCTTACGTGGTGCTCGGTGCAACAGACGCGCGTTTTTATCAGGAAATTTGCGATAACTGCGTGCGATTTGCTCCGGTCATATACGGTCCCGAACAGATGAAAGGTATGCACGGCTTAAACGAAAATATCGAATGTGCATGCATTCCGGGAGCTGTGGACTTTTACAAGAATCTTATTAAGAAGCAGGAAGAAAACAAATAAGCAAACAAAAACCGCAAGTCTGTCTTTTGACATGGCTTGCGGTTTTCTGTATTTATCTACTATTTAATTTAATAGCTGACTTCGCAATTCGGACGTTTGTCCGCTTCCTTTTTCGCGGCGGCGTCCGAAACATCGTTGTCGGCAAATTCAAGGACGATAAGGTTTTCCAGGTCGGCAAGAGGCGCAAGGCTCTTTACGCTGTTTTGACCGAATGAAAGCTCTCTAAGACCCGTAAGCTTTTTGAGCGGAGTAATATCCTTAACAATATTGCTTGAAAAATTCAGGCTGTAAAGGGAATATAGCTCCGAGAGAGGTGAAATGTCGGAAACATTGTTGTCCTGAAATGCCAGAGAACGAAGCTTCTTCATGCCGGCTACTGCCGAAATATCGGTTATGCCGTTGCTGTTGAGAACAAGGTCTGTCATAGAGGTCATGCCGGCTATGGGTGAAATATCCGACACGCTGTTATTGTCAATATTCAGCACCGTTATTCCCGTCAAGCCGCGTATGGATTCAAGAGATTCGACATAGCAGTTTCTTACATACAGTTCGCTGAGTGAGGAAAGTGAGGAAAGGGGAGAAAGGTCTGAAATACTGTTGTCGGATATTGACAGATATTCAAGCTTTGAAAGAGCCGCAAGAGGTGTCAAATCCGAAATATAATTCCCGGAAATACTCAGGATTTTTAATGAAGTACAGCTTTCAAGGGCGTCTATGTTCTCAATGAGATTGTCGTCCAAATACAATTCTTCAAGCTTTGTCAGCTTTGAAAGAGCCGAAATATCCTTGATGTAATTGTATTTTATACTGGTGCTCAAAACCTCGTTAACGCCGGTGTAGGAAGCGTTGGTGTTCTCGGTAACGGTCAGCGTTCCCAACTTCAGGGTTTTAAGCTTTTTACAGCCGGACAGCACTGAAATGTCCTCAATTCCCGTTCCGGAAAGGTCAAGATAATTAAGGGATGTAAAATATTTCAGGTCGGAAAAATTGTCGATTTCCATTCCGGAAAGGTCGAGCCTTGTCAGAGAGGTTGAATAGGACTGCTCGCCAAAGGTCACGGTTTCGGGCTTTTTGTCCGAACAGGCGTTGATGATGAGAATGATAACAAGAGCCAGCACAAGGGCGATGACAGCGAGAATTATCTGGGGACGGCGATCCCACAGCAGTGACCCTATGCTGTTGCCGCGTCTGCGGCGTTTCTGATAGCTTGAGCCGCTGTAATAGGCTTTTATGGGCATGATTTACAGCTCCTTTCATAATCCCGTTAACATATTTTAGCACATGAAGTCCGTTATTTCAACCATAGAGAACCGCGCACTATTTGCCTGTTTCGTATTTTTTTAGAGGTGCGGCTATGGGCATTTCCGCAGAAAAGTCAAGAAGCAGACCGTTTTCGGTATATTCCTCGGAATAAATCGTTCCGCGTTCACGGACGGCGGCGGCTTCACCGATACGGTCAAAGGGCAGAAGAACATTTAGCCGCAACCGCTTTACGGGCATGGCGTCGTCGATTGCCGCAAGGAGATTTTCAAGCCCCTCACCGGTCTTTGCCGAAATCCGAACGCCCTTTAAGCCTGCCTGTACGCAATCCCTGTCACACTTGTTGAGAACGGTGACGGTTGGCGTATTACCTGCTCCGAGCTGAGAAAGCAGGTCGGTTGTAACCTCAAGCTGTTCCATACACACAGGAGACGAAGCGTCACAAACATTTATAATAATGTCCGCTTCCGCCGCCTCCGCAAGGGTGGAGCGGAAAGCCTTAATAAGGTGGTGGGGCAGATTACGTATGAAGCCTACGGTATCAACAAGCATAACAGATGCGCCGCTGGGAAGCTCAAGGGCACGTGCCGTTGAATCAAGGGTTGCAAACAGCATATCCTCCGCAAGAACGCCCGCCTGTGTAAGAGTGTTGAGCAGGGTACTTTTTCCTGCGTTGGTGTAGCCCACAATGGCGGCGGTAACAATTTCGTCCTTTTTGCGACGTGTGCGCAAAAGGGTACGGTGCTTTTCCACCTGCTCAAGCTTTTCGGAAAGCACTTCGATTCTGCGGCGGATATGCCGTTTATCCGTTTCAAGCTTTGTTTCACCGGGACCTCTTGTGCCGATTCCGCCACCCAGACGGCTCATCTCAACGCCCTTACCGGTAAGTCTCGGCAGCATATAGCGAAGCTGAGCAAGCTCAACCTGTAGCTTGCCCTCACCGCTACGGGCGCGCATGGCAAAAATATCAAGTATCAGCATTGTTCTGTCGATTGTGCGGACGTCGGTTTCCCTTTCGATATTCGCAACCTGACGAGGTGTAAGCTCGCAGTCGAAGATTAAAAGGTCAGCTTCGTTCTGAGCACAGAAATCTCTTATTTCCTCAAGCCTGCCTGAGCCGATACAGGTGGCGGTATCTCTTGCCGGTCGGTTTTGAGTGAAAACTCCGATGACCTCCGCACCGGCAGTTTTCGCAAGCTCCCGAAGTTCATCAAGGGATTCTTCCTCACCCTTTTCACCTAGAAACACGGCGGCAAGCACCGCTTTTGTTATACTCTCTGTATTTTCGTACATGTTATCTCCTTAGTGTATAGAAAAATGATATTTAAAAAAGGGATTTCAATAAGGCAATTTGAAATCCCTTTTTCATTGTACGTTTTTACGTATGTACGTTAACGCATATCTGCAATCAGTTGTTTTTCTGTATATAATTGTTGAGAGAATCAATTGCAAGGGCGATTCCGAGGAATGAGCCCAGAACACCCAGAGCAAGGTTGATAAGCAGCTCGGTTGTGCCGACATGACTTAGCAGGAACACCAGCAGTACCGCGACGATAGTAACGATTTCCGCGCTGACAATAGATGCCATAGAGCCGGTTTTCTTGTCCTTTACACCGCCGAAAGCCACATATCCCATAACCGCAAACACGCCGCAGAGAACGCAGAGTGCCGGAAGGGGGAAGCCGAAAACAATGCTGATGCCGAAAGGAACAAGACCGGCAAGAGCGCCGATAACAGTTCCCAGCACACCTTTTCCGACATTGCCGTCATCGTTGCCTGCCTGATACGGCGGCTCAGCTTCCCATGCCGGAGCAGGAGAGGGTTTGCGGTTGGAGGGCTCCATACCGGCATAGGTATCGTCCTTATCCTCATCGTAAACGGTGGAGGTACGAAGTCTGTCCTCCTGATACTGCTCTGAACGCGGTTCGGGACGGGGTGCAGGCGCAGGTGCCGGAGCAGGTGCATGAGGACGGTTGCCTGCCTTTGTCGCGGCAGAACACTCGGCGCACATAGGCTGCACCATATTGTTATAGAATGAACGCTTATTTGCGGGAGCACCGCACTTTACGCACACATTGGGAGCGCGGAAGCCGAGTGCTCTGTAATTAGCCGAAACAAAAGTGAGCATATCATCAAGCATATACTCGTCCATAGTGCCGACGCTTTCGTCATAAAAGAGCGCAAGATAGCCCTCAACATCGCCAACCTGAAGGTCGGAAAGACCGGGCTGACTGCGAAGCATATCCTCTATGCCGTCAAAGGAAGCATCGGAGGAGCAAACCAGCATAAAAACTGCAAGCTTACCGCCGTCCTCCTCGACAACGGAAAAGCCAACGCCGCCGGAAACGCCGTAAACGGTGTCTCCGTCAATACGATATTTCCTGCTTTGCTGCCAGGAAAGTAAACTTTGACTAATCATAAAAATGCCTCCGAATCTGTCGGACAGTCCGACATAAAATCAGTGTGCACACAACTCACACATATATTTAAATTATAGTCCAAAAAGATGTCAAGTCAACCTTTAGATAAGAACAATACGTAAATTTTAATGCTTTTCGTGTGGATAAATGTAAACTTTTTAAATAGTTTGTTAACAATTATCGCTTGCTTTTCATCGTTTCCATATATTCGGAAAATTTGTCGGACTTCAGCTTGAAAAGCATACCTCGTCTGCTTCGTCTCGTAACCTTTCTGCGGCGCATTTTCGCAAGCTTCCAGTGAGGAATCGCAGGAGCCTGAGGCGTTACGGGTATTGGGTCGTCATCGTCGAAGTGAGGAACATAAACAAAGCGTTCCTCGTCTTCGTCACGGGTGTAGTCCGCCGCACTCTTGGCATTGTATTCCGGGTTAAGCTCGTTGGGATTTTGATAAATCGGAGTGGGAGACAGCGGCGTCTCGGTTCGTACAGGTTCGGGATTGTAGACAGGGGGAGCATAGCCTTTTTGGGCAAAGGGGTCGCTCATGGGAGTGAAGCCGCGAGATGAGCTGTAATCAACCTCCATATCCTCGAACATCGGAACGACTACGGGAATATCTTCCCCGGCGTAGTCGGGTCTGTAAATATCCGAGCCGCTGGAATTGTATTCATCGGCGGTAACAGCGGGCATCTGAACGCTTGCCGTTCCTACCACGGGGATTGCGCCGCTTACGGGAGCATCGGTCATAATACCGGCTCTGACTCTCGGTGTGTAACGGTCATCGGAGTAGTTGTAATCCTCCTCGGTATGGACAACTACGGGAATATAATCCTCGTCATAGTAGGTGCTGTTGCCTGCGGCGGCATTTGCTTCAAGCGCCGCAAGAGCATCGGCGGCGGAAGCCGCCATAGGCTCGGTGGGTATCTGAGGCTGTGCTACAGGTTGCTCCGCTACAGGCGTTGTGCCCGGAACAGTGCCTGCGGCAGGCGGTCTGCGCCGCTGACCCTGCGGCGGTCGCTGACCTGCCGGGCGTTGCCGCTGGGCGGCAGGATTGGCAGGGGCGTAAATGGGTCTGCCGTACTGGTCGTAGCCTATGGGCACACGGGGTTTTCTCTGTGCAGGGGGATAAACAGGTCTGCCGTTCTGGTCAAAGCCGATTGGACGGGGCTTTTTCTGCGGCGGACGTTGAGCGTAAATGGGTCTGCCGTACTGGTCATAGCCTACGGGCTGAGCCGGAGCTTGCCGCATCGGAGGAGCGACAGGTCTGCCGTATTGGTCGTAATACACCGGCTGTCTTTTTTTAGGTTTGTTGTCCATGTTCCTGCCTCCCTTTCCGCCTTTGCTCTTTTGATGCTGTTCATCGGATTTATCATCGGCTTGCTCGATGACTTCTGCTGTCGGCGGAATTTCTTCCCCTGATATTACGTCACCCGATGCTGCCGCTGCAAGAGCGGCGATTTCATCGGCTGTGGTGCTGTCTTTTTCCGGCTGAGGAGATTGAGCCGGCGGCTCTTTTTCCTTTTCTTTTTCCTCTTTACGCGCCGCCGCACGTTCCTCGGATATGGGTGAAAACGCTTTCTTTTCCCCCTCAAATTCGTCCTTGTCGGGGAATATTATCGGCAATCGTTCCTCGTCATCTTCCTCGGAATCGGTTGAAGAAATGTTAGCTTCTTCGACATTCTCCGATGTATCGGCTTCTTCGGCGCGAGCTGTATCCGAGGGGGGCTCCTCCGCTTTGGGTGCTGCGTAGGTCATAGACCTGCCCCGACGCTGTTCTTCCTTGTCAATCATATCGAAAATCCGGTTGATTTCCTTTTGGTCGATATGCCCGTAAGGGTGCATGGAATTTTCCGAATCCTGCTCCATGATTCTTTTTCTTGCAATCAGACTGCTAACCAGAAGAAAGATAAGGCACAGAAGCACTATTGCCTGAGCAATCAGAAAAATAAGAGAGTATTTTTTGACAATGCTTATAGTCAGAAGAACCGCAATAGCCAGTATACCTATAGCGAACACGGTGATTACAGCCGTTGAACGCTTTGAAACCTTACTGTTCAAAGCACTGCCTCCTCTCTTTGAAAATTAACAGACTATTGATACATAGTTAATATTACTATAATAATTTAATCATGTCAATATAAAATCGGCACAACGAGACAAAACCGAAAGCTTTTCAAATGAAAGTTCTTCGATTCTGGTATTTGGGGGTATGTCTGCGGCGTCCAGAACGGTTGCCGCCTGCTCACGGGTGAGAAAGCCTCCGGAGCAAAGGGAATTTAAAAGCGTCTTTCTTCGCTGAGAAAACCCTGCCTTAACAAGGCGGAAAAAAACTTCCTTTCTGCCCACCGGGTAGGGCGGATTGTCTCGAAGATTCAGACTTATTACAGCGGAATCGACATTGGGAGACGGCATGAAGCTGCCCCTTGAAACGTTAAAAAGCTTTACTGCATCGGCGTAATACGCCACCGCCACCGTTACCGCGCCGGCGTCTCTTGTGCCGACAGGGGCGCAAAGCCGCACGGCGGCTTCTTTCTGCACCATAACCGTGATGCTCGAAAAGGGCAGCTCGTCCTCCAGAAGCTTCATGATAAGAGGTGATGTGATATAGTAGGGAAGATTTGCACAAACGCTTATATTGTCGCAATCCGAAAGCTTTTCGTTAATCAGTGCGCCGAGGTCAAGGGTCAGCGCGTCGGCATTGACGACTTCGACATTGCCGCAGTCTGCCAGAGTTTCGTCAAGCACCGGCAACAGCCGCCGGTCAAGCTCTATGGCAACAACCTTTTTCGCAAGAAGCGAAAGCTCTCTTGTGAGAACGCCGATACCGGGACCGATTTCGATAACACCGGTGTTTTCGTTTTTTACAGCCGCTTGCGCCATGCGCGGACATACTGTGGGATTTATCAGAAAATTCTGCCCCAGGCTTTTGGAAAATGTAAATCCGTGACGGGTCAAAAGCTCTTTTACGGCGGAAATATCGGTAAGCTTTTCCATATATAAATGCTCCTTTCGGCTAACGGGAGAGTTTATGCTTGTCATGTTACCGACTATAATAACACATTTTTCCGGAGGATAAAAGATGTTTGACGGCTAAACCGTGATTTTTATTTAATAAGCTATTGTCAAAAGCGCAAACTGTTGTTATTATAGACTTGTATTTATTTAACTGAAAAGGAGCAAATATAATGTCACGCAGAGATAAGGAAAATTATTACCTTGACATAGCGCAGACCGTTGCGGAACGCAGTACCTGCCTGCGCCGAAATTACGGCGCTATAATAGTATCGAATGACGAGATAGTGTCCTCCGGCTACAACGGCGCACCGAGAGGACGGAAAAACTGCAACGATGTCAATTCCTGCGTAAGGGAACGGCTGGGAATTGCAAGGGGCGAGCGGTATGAGCTTTGCAGAGCAATTCACGCGGAGGCAAACGCCATAATATCCGCAAGCCGCGCTTCCATGATGGGGGCGACCCTGTACCTTGCGGGAATAGACCCGAAAACCGGTGAGCTTATAGGAGACACCTGTTCCTGTGCCATGTGCAAGCGCATGGTGATAAACGCAGGCATTGCAAAGGTGGTTGTGCGCAACACCGAAGAACGCTATACGGTTTATGACGTTCAGGACTGGATTGACAACGATGAGTCTGTTGAAGGCTCTTTCGGCTACTGATATACCGGAGGTTTCTGCCATGTATGAAATAGACAAGCGAAAGGTTGCGCTGGTCATAGCGGTGCCGGTGGTGATTCTGCTTATGCTTGCGATTGTGCTGACACTTTCGTGCAGTTGTTCGGAGAGCACCGGGCGTTGGAACGGTGAATGGAATCGTGAGGGTGATTCCACATTTTCCCGTGCATCCATAACGATTTACGATGTTGACAGCAACGGATTTAATTTCTCGGTGGAAATTCACAACGGAAATACCGTTGCCGATTCGACAAATCTCAGAGCACAGTTTCGCGGAAAAGGCCATGATTATGCGACCTTTGAAATACCCGATACCGATGCGTATGTAGCGTTTACCCTTGAAGACGGAAGTCTTGCGGTTGAATATAACAGCAAGCAGTGCCTGCAATGGGAGGTAATCGAGGGTTTTTCCTACGGTGCAAACATAGAGGGAATTTATGTTACGGGGAATGTGGAGTATCTCAACACTTCCCTTTCGCAAATGGGAGTGTTCACCGAAGAAGAAGACGAAATGATAACCGCCGCACTGACTACAGACCAGTATGCGCGGCTTATGGACTGCTTCCAGATGTGGAGTACCGACCGCAATAACAATGACGGTGCAGAGGTTTATTACGGCAAAGTAACCGGCAGTGATTATGCGGCAATCGTACTTTTGTATGATGACGGCACTTACAGCATGGTTATCAGCGAGGACGGAAGCAACAACATGTCGTATCTGACCAACAACGAGCTTTACACGGCGGATTTGGGCGCATACCCGGAAGCTATACAGCAATGGCTGGAGGATTACGAGGCGGCGTATTATTCAAGTCGAAATTCCTACTGATTTACTCTAAAAATTACTTGACATATGAAACAATATGAAATAGAATGAAAAAAGTACAATGGGAGGGATTATAATGCTTGAATATAATAAACTGTATACAGTGGAAGATGTCGCCAACAGGACGGGGCTTACGGACAGGACTATCAGAAATTACCTCAGGGACGGCAAGCTGAAAGGCAAAAAAATCGGGGGTCAGTGGCGTTTTACCGTTGATGATATTGAAGCACTGTTTCATACGCCCGGCGATAATGTGGGCGGCAGAGATGCGGCTTTCAATGAGCCTTGCACAAAAGTCAACCCCGACGTCTACGCGGTTGTGGAATATGAGTGCGATCCCGAAACCGCAGACGACCTTTCCGAAAGATTGCGTGCCGAAGCCGCCGCCGGCAGCTTCATGGGCAATATCGAGTGCTCTTATAATAATAATGCGGCACGGGCGAAATTTGTTTTGCGCGGCAGTGCGGACTTTGTGGCTGCTATGCTTAAACCGGTCAGAAAGAGCGCGAGAAAGGGTTAGTTCGGTATACTATTATATATAGGCGATATATGGAATACATACTGCGCAACAAAATTAAAAAGCACTGTTTCGGCGAAGTGTGCAGAAACAGTGCTTTTTGCTTTTGAAAAATCTGATTATTCGGAAATATCAGGTGCAAAGAGCCGCTTAATTTATAAAGCAATCAGCTTAAATTACTTAATTATTGCTTAACACGGTTTTTGCTTTGTGCATATTACAGGCGCGAAATAAATATTGCGAAAAGGGAGATATTTAATAAACTGTGTTAAAAAACCCAAAATATAGGCAAAACGGCAATGTGAACAACAAAATTTGTCGATAACAAATCAGTTAAGAAAGTTAGTTGCAATGGGTCAAACCGGGCGTTCATTCAAAATTTTTTAATAATTGTAGTTGAAATTGTACTAAATGTACGTTATAATAATGGTGCTGATGTAATCATGCACAAGAAAAAGTTGCGCAAGTGAGCAACGGACGAAAATCAGAACAACAAACCGGAAACAAAATGGAAAATTTTGTTGCGCACAATTTCACAATAAAAAATCAAAAAAACTTCCAAAAAATAGTTGATTTTGTTGGAAGAACGTGTTAATATTTATCCTGCAAGACCTCGTTAAAGGTCAAAAAACTTTTTATCGGGTATATGTCATCTGAGATGCGGTGGTATTCGCTTCGGAGTGGTGAACCGAATCGGGAACGCGCTCTCTGTGACTTAACCATATCAGTCATAATTTTTATTAGGAGGAAAAATCAATGAAGAAATTTTTAGCACTTCTTCTTGCAGCTCTCATGCTCGTAGCTTGCTTCGCAGGTTGCACAAAGGAGACTGAGGAAGATAAGCCCGCAGTTGACGCTTCTAACACCGATGTTTCTAACACTGACGTAGTTAGCACCGAGCCTTTCTATGTATGGGCTTGGAACACCGACTTCGTTACCATCCTTGAGAAAGTCCTTCCCGACTATCTCACCGCTGACGAGATTGCTCGTATCCAGTTCGTAAACGTTGGCGACTCCAGCATTTATCAGGATAAGATTGATGCTATCCTTGCTGATCCCACCAATGAAGAGTATCCCGACATCATGCTTCTCGAAGTAGGTTACGTTCAGAAGTATGTCCAGTCAGGTGACCTCGCTAAGGTTGCTGACCTCGGCATCACCTCTGCTGACATGGCAGATATGTATGACTACAACCTCAAGCTCGGTTCTGACGGCGATGACACCTACGCTCTGTTCTGGCAGGCAACTCCCGGTTCCCTCCAGATCCGTGCTGACCTCGCTACAAAGTACCTCGGCACCACCGATCCCGCAGAGCTTCAGGATATGCTCAGCACCTGGGATAAGGTTGTAGAGGTTTCCAAGAAAGTTTGGGAAGCATCCGAGGGTAAGGTTTCTCTCCTCTCCGGTGCTGACGACCTTAAGTACATCTTCTGCAACGGCGCTCGTACCACCGCTTGGTATGATTCCAACGATAAGATCGTTATCGACGAGGCTGTTAAGGAGTACTTTGAGATTGCTAAGCAGCTCAACGGCTACACCTACGACGCTATTATGTGGGATGACACATGGGCAGCTCTGAAGGACGGCGACGGCGAAGAGACCAACGCTACCATCATGTTCTGCGGATGCCCCTGGTACTCCTACTGGTGCCTCACCGATACCTGGTCCGGCAACACTGTTCTTATCCAGGGACCCCAGGCTTTCTATTGGGGCGGCACAGGTCTTGCAGCTACCGCTAACTGCTCCGACAAGGATCTCGCTGCTAAGATTCTGAAGGTTGTTACTTGCGATTCCGAGTCTATGATTAAGATTAACACCGCTAACGGCGACTATGTCAACAACAAGACCGCTATCGCTTACATCCAGGAGAACGGCTCCGGCACAACCTCTACCTTCTCTTGCTACAACAATCAGGACATCATCGGCTTCTATGCAAGCAAGTGCGAAGGCATCAACGTTCTCGCAGTTGGCGAGGATCAGGTTATCTGTGAGCAGCTTCTGCCCACCGCTGTTGCAGCTTATGCAAACGGCACCACCGCTGATATCGACACCGCTATCGCAGGTCTCGTATCTTCTATCCATGACACTTATTCTTACCTCAACGCATAATTGACGGTAACTGAATAACATTACCTAAGAGCGTTGCTCCCTCCCCCGCGGGGGAGGGAGCAACTTTTATTTAAAACAGGATTGTTTTATCTGCCGAGTTGATTCTAAAGCTTTTGTCGGTGAACATTTATGCATTTTAGGAATAACCGGCGATTTTATTTAGGTAGGTGAATCCATTGAAAGAGACAAAGAATCTCAAAACGGCTTCAAGCGTGGCGGTAGAGACACCGCAGGGAGCTGTCGGCGGTAAGAAAAAGAGGCTTATCAGATACGATAAGTACGGCTATCTCTTTATTTTACCGTTCTTCGTTGTGTATGCAATATTTTCTCTTTTACCGCTCATAGACACATTTAAATACAGTCTGTATGAGTACTATGTTCGCAATAGAAAAGAAGTCATAAACTATGACGGCTTAAATAACTATAAAAAGGTTCTCGGTCTTGTTGACGGGGAGGAAGCATACTTCCTTAAATATCTGGGAAATACTCTGAGACTTTGGATATTCAACTTTGTTCCTCAGATTCTTCTTTCTCTCCTCGTAGCCGCATGGCTTACCGATAACCGCATTAAGCTCAAGGGCAAGGGTCTTTTCAAGATTCTTGTTTATATGCCCAACATCATCACAGCGGCATCTATCTCTATGATGTTCGCCGCATTGCTCGGTCAGATTGGTCCTATCATGAGCACCCTCAAAAACTGGGGCTGGATTTCTCAGGACGCGAACATTATGACCAGCGAATGGGGTACAGGTCTTACCATTTCCTTTATCCTTTTCTGGATGTGGTACGGCAATACTACCCTGCTTATCATTTCCGGTATGATGGGTATTGATGCTTCTCTCTATGAAGCAGCCGATATTGACGGCGCAGGAAGCTGGAGAAAGTTTGTCAGCATAACGCTTCCTCTGCTCAAGCCCGTTATGGTTTATGTTCTCATAACCTCCGCTATCGGCGGCTTGCAGCTCTATGACATTCCCGCAATGTTCAATGCAGAGGGCGGCGTTATCGGACATCCCAACGATTCGTCCACTACAGTTGCAATGTACATAATGCGCCTGCGCTCATCCGACCCCGGACGTGCTTCCGCAGTATCAATTCTTCTGTTCGTCATAACTCTCATTATCAGTATTGCACTTTTCATCTCCATGAGAGACAGAGATGCAAAGCCTCAGAAAGCAAAAGCTAAGAAAGGAGGCGCGAAGAAATGAGCAAGAAAGCACAGTATGATTTCACAAGTATTCCTGCCGGCTCAAAGAGCAAGGCAAGGGAGACAACGGCAAAGATAATTCGTACCGTCGTTCTCATTTTCCTCGGCATCCTCAGCTTGATTCCGTTCTATATGATGTTCGTTAACGCAACACGCGAATCAATGGACATTCAGACCGGTGTTAGCTTTGTATTCGGTGACCACCTCAAGCAAAACCTTGCTACATTTAACATTAAGCAGAATGGTCTGGGCGTTACCATTCTTGAAAGTATGGTAAACTCCCTTATGGTAGCTGTTCCGTCCACCATTCTCTGCGTTTATTTCTCATCCCTTACCGCTTACGGTATGCACGCCTATGAGTTTAAGGGCAAGAAAATCCTCTGGGGCTTCATCATGGCTGTTATGATGGTTCCCAATCAGGTATTCGCAGTCGGTTTCTACAAGATGATGATTGAATGGAAGCTGATTGATACCTATTGGCCTTTGATTATCCCCTCTGTTGCGGCGCCTGTTGTTGTATTCTTCATGAGACAGTACCTCAAGGGTGCTCTGCCCCATGCGATAATCGAGGCTGCCAGAATTGACGGCTCAGGTGAGTTTAAGACCTTTAATTCGGTCGTTATTCCCATTCTCAAGCCGGCAATCGCAACTCAGGCTATCTTCCAGTTTGTTGCAAGCTGGAACAACCTCTTTATCCCCAGCATGATTATCAACTCCGGCAACAAAAAGACCCTGCCGATGTTCGTTCAGGCACTTATGGGTGATGCATTCAAGGCAGACTACGGTGTAATCTTCCTTGCTCTGTCAATCACCATTCTGCCCATGTTCGTTATCTACTTCCTCCTTTCCAAGTTCATCGTCGAAGGCGTTGCTCTCGGCAGTGTCAAGGAGTAATTGATGACAAAAAACAGATTGACCGAAATAGGCGGCAAAGTGGTTTCGGCGTTGACGAAGCTTGCAAATCTTATGCTGCTCAACGTGATGTTCATTATCACCTCACTGCCGATTGTTACTATCGGTGCGTCTCTTTCCGCCATGTATACCGTTACCTTTAAAATGGTAAAGGACGGAGAAACGCAGATAATCAAAAGCTATTTCAAGGCTTTCGGCAGAAATTTCCTACAGGCTACCGCCATGTGGCTGATGACATTGCTTGCACTTGCGGTAATGGCAGGCGACTGGTACTTTGCGGCATATTATCCCTATGGTGATGAAATGCTGAAAAAATTCTTCTTCGTCTTTGCGGTGGTCGGAACAATTGTAATACTGGCGGTGACAGTATTCCTGTTTCCATTGCAGGCAAGATACAAAAACACTTTGGGAGGGCACATCAAAAACGCCTTTCTCGTAGCTTTGGGAAGTTTGCCCATAACCCTTGCGGTACTGCTTATCTGGGGTGTGATGATTGCACTTTGCGTTTACAATTATGTGGTACTTGTGCTTTATCTGGGCTTTATATGGCTGCTTTTCGGCATTGCCGCAATTTTCTACCTGACCTCCGTTCTCATGCGGAAGTCGCTGGATAAGCTTGACGGCACTGCTGCGCGAGAGGAAGAAATCGCAGACATGGACCCCGATGAATGGCACGTTGCGCCGGAATCCGAAGAAAAGACCGATGAACAATCGGATAACTGAGGATTAGCGGCTCAAAGGTATAAAACAACCCCCTTGGCGCAAACACCTGAAATAATGCGTTTCAGGTACGCGCTAAGGGGGTATATGTTAAAACAAATCCGCATGTGCAAGGCAAAACGGCAACTGCACATGCGGATTTATTACATCAGTTTACGCTGTTGGGAGAGAGGGAGTGCTTAACTCTGTCGGCTTCCTCTGCTCTTTTTGCATCGTTGAAGCGGTCGATTGTACCTACGAGATAGCCTGTAATTCTGCGGATTCTCTCGAAATCTACACCCTCTCCGACCTGCTTTACATTATTTTCATTAACGGTTACGTTCATTGTTCTTCCTCCTTAATATCAATCAATCCCAACGTGATGAGGCATATTGGGATAAAGCTTACGAAGCTCACGGAGCTTGTTTTCGTCCACAGGCTCACCGGCTTTTCTGCCGCAACGGGGGCATTCATCACCGATAACGCCGGTATAACCGCACACAGGGTCACGGTCAACAGGGTGGTTTACCGAGCCGTAGCCGATTCCGGCTTCTTTCATACAGCGAATAACGCTTTCAAAGGCATCAATATTGTTGCACACATTTCCGTCAAGCTCGACATAGCTGATGTGACCTGCGTTGGTCAGTGCATGATAGGGTGCTTCAAGCTGGATTTTCGTATATGCACTGCAAGGATAGTATACGGGAACGTGGAAAGAGTTGGTGTAATAATCCCTGTCGGTAATGCCCTCAATCTTGCCGTATTTCTGACGGTCAATGCGTACAAAACGTCCGCTCAAACCCTCGGCGGGAGTGGCAAGAAGCGTGAAGTTCAGGTGCATTTCCTCGCTCTTTTCGTCCATGCGCTTTCTCATATGCTCGATAATTTCAAGACCCAGCTTCTGGCTTTCTTCGCTTTCCGCATGGTGCTTGCCTACAAGAGCCACAAGGGTTTCCGCAAGTCCGATAAAGCCGACGGAAAGAGTGCCGTGCTTGAGCACTTCGGCTACGCTGTCATCAATATCCAGCTTGTCCGAATCAATCCAAACACCCTGACCCATGAGGAACGGGTAGTTTCTCACCTTTTTGGAGCACTGAATACCGTAACGGTGGAGAAGCTGGCGGCAGCACAGGTCAATGCGACTGTCAAGAATAGCGTAGAATTTGCTTATGTCGCCCTCGGCTTCAATACCGATTCTGGGCAGATTTATCGAAACAAAGCTGAGGTTTCCGCGACCGCAGGTTACTTCCCTTGTGGGGTCATAGACATTGCCCATAACACGGGTACGGCAGCCCATGTAGGCAACCTCGGTGTTGTAGTCGCCCTCCTTGTAATACTTGAGGTTAAAGGGAGCGTCGAGGAAAGAGAAGTTGGGGAACAGTCTCTTTGCGGAGACTTTCATTGCCAGCTTAAACAGGTCATAGTTGGGGTCACCGGGGTTGTAATTTATACCCTCCTTGACCTTGAATATCTGAACGGGGAAGATAGGCGTTTCGCCGTTGCCCAGACCTGCATCTGTTGCCATGAGAAGATTACGGAGAAGCATACGAGCTTCCGGAGAAGTGTCCGTGCCGTAGTTGATTGAGGAGAAAGGCACCTGCGCGCCGGCTCTTGAATGCATGGTGTTCAGGTTGTGGACAACGCCCTCCATTGCCTGATATGTGGCGTGGTCGGTTTCCTCCCATGCGGTCTGCCATACTACAGCGTGGGTCTTTCTGATTTTTTCCTCGTCGTATTTGTCTTTCAAAAGCTCAAGGAGCTTTTCGCCAAACTCGTCCTTGTTGCTCAGAGAGGGCTTAATGTCAAGCTTTTCCTTTAACTGCGCAACAATGGTATCAATTTCTTCCGTTTCAGCATCAAAGCGGTATTCAAAGAAACGGCGGAAAGCTTTCCAATATTCCTTAGTAAAGGTTATGGCAACACCGGGAGCCATGGAGAAATCGAAGTTGGGTATGCTCTGACCGCCGTGCATTTCATTCTGATTTGCCTGTACCGCAATGCAGGCAAGAGCGGCATAGCTGCCGATTCCCTGAGGTTCACGCAAAAAGCCGTGACCGGTGGAAAAGCCGTTTTTAAACAGCTTCAAAAGGTCAATCTGACAGCAGGTTTCGGTGAGCAGGTAAAAATCTTTATCGTGAATGTGAATGTCACCGTCACGGTGTGCGGCGGCAATATCCTTGGGCAAAATGTAGTGGTCAACAAAGTATTTTGCGCTTTCGGAGCCGTACTTGAGCATTGTGCCCATGGAGGTGTCCGCATCAATGTTGGCGTTTTCGCGCTTAATATCCGCATCGGCGGCATCGGTAAAGGTCAAATCGCTGAAAACCTGCATAAGGTCAGCCTCGGTTTGACGGGTCTTTGCGTGTTCGGCACGGTACAGAATGTACGCCTTTGCGGTTCTTGTAAGACCTGCTTCAATGAGAGTTTCCTCAACGCAGTCCTGCACCATTTCAACTGAGGGAGTTGCGTTGACAGGCAGCTTGTTTACAACGGTTTCCGTAAGGGTTTTGAGCTGACCGACGGTTATATCTGTTTCGCCGGTCGCCTCACACGCCTTGCGAATTGCTTCCAATATCTTGTTAGTGTTGAAAATAACGGTTTCACCGTTTCTCTTTTTAATGAATTTAAGCATTTGTATCATTTCCTCAATCAAAGATTTGCTTCGTTCCCTTGTAATACTAATTTCAAATTAGAAAGTCAATAAAAATCCGAGCGGAAAGTCTTGCTTTTTGACTGACGCGAAGGATTTTATGCCATACGTCTTATTTGAAATTAGTATAAGCAAAGTAGCTTGCGGCATATCGGAACGCTTCATAGTTTAGCACACCATATATTGTAATTCAAGTGGAAAACACAAAATATTGTGCCAAGTTTTTGGATTCGGCACATCATACAGTTAGCATAAGAATTATTTGTTGAAATCGACACAGTGCTAAAACCGTATGTATTATTATTGCGGAATATTACAAATTTCAGCATGTGACGACAAGGGGGCACACAAAATCCGCACCCCCGAAAAAGGAGGTGCGGTCGGTGATGTCGGAGAAAAGCACCACAACATATTGTGGTTGCAAATAATTATGGCTCTTTGTCAATAGTTGGGGTAAAGAGTTAAAATGGAGAGTATTTTGAATCA
>CAZCQZ010000036.1:0-19335 GCA_964500965.1 uncultured Eubacteriales bacterium
ATATGAACTGAACAAACCGTAGAAATCATCCCATTCATCTTTTTTCTGTAAATCATATCGTATCAGTTCGATCATAGGCTATACCAACTCTTTCAAATAAGAAATATGTAGTTTATTGTTATTCCTCTCAATTCTTTTTCATCTTTGGGCATCGTATAGTCTTAATCCAAAGGCTTGTACCCGGTGACAGATTTGAGATACGCCTCCGGGTCGCCGTTCAAAACGAAGTCGGCATATTCACGTGGTGCATTTGCCGATTTCGTAATTTTTCTCAAATTACTGTCTTATCAGCACACAGCTAAAGCCTCGGAGCTTTTGCTTTGTCAAATGCATTTTACACTATTGGCTGTTCTGCCGAAATTGCGACGGCGTTATCCCCCTTGCTTTCTTAAATGCGCGGCTGAAATAATTGTTATCGGAATATCCGCACTGAATTGCTATTTCCGAAACGGGCAAAAGCGTATCCGTAAGCAGTGTGCAGGCATGTCTCATTCTGAGCGATGCTATGTAATCCATCGGGGTCATTCCGTATGTCTCCTTAAACAGTCTTGCGAAATGCCGCTCCGAATAATGAACAAGCTCCGCCAATGCCGTGACTGACAGCTCCTCGGCAAAATGGTTTTCAATATAAGATGCTGTTCGTGCTATATTTATTATATCATTTTTTGTTGACCTGTCATCATAAGTATAGAGCCGCGAAAGCTCCACAACAAGGGTGATAAACAACGAGCTGATTATTGTTTCCCTGCCGTCATTCTGCGAATTGTATTCAAAAAGCATCTTATCCGCAAGGCTTTTAATCCGATTAAAATTTGAGGGAGAAAGCTTCAGCTTACTTTTATAGCCATGTTGCTTACTGAAATACGGCTCAACCAGAAACAGTGCATGGAATCCTACGGATTTTGTAATATCATACTTTGAAAAGCCCACAGCTTCGGGTCTATACATAATGTTGTACATATGGAAATCCGATGTGTCAATGTAGTTATGTACTGTATCGCCGCCGACAACAAACACATCTCCCCTGCTCACCGGATAGCTTTCGTCATTTACAACATGCGTTGCCGAACCGCTGAGAACAATAACAAGTTCCGTAAAATCCTCGTGGTCATGCAGAAAGAAATCCTGCTGATGCTGACCGTGCTGGATAAAAAACGGAAATGATTCATTGTTGGTAAAATAATAAAGCTTCATTGAATTCATGATTTCACCTGTCCGTTTTGTACTATCAAATATCTATTTTTTCATATGATTTAAGCTTAATCAATGGTATAATTGTGCTAACATTATACCACATTGCGACAATGATTACAATACAAAAGGAATGATAATATGCCAAATCCATACCTTCCCAAGTGGGAATATATTCCCGACGGTGAGCCCCGTGTTTTCGGTGACAGAGTTTATGTCTACGGCTCTCATGACTGCCCCGGTTCAACCGAATTTTGCGACTTTAAGCTCAGAGTATGGTCTGCACCCGTTGATGACCTTGAGCATTGGGTCTGCCATGGTGACGTTTTTCAGACAATCGACGATGACGAGCACAAATCAAACGTTGACTATTCAAACCACCCTCTTTATGCACCCGATGTCGTCGAAAAAGACGGCAAATATTACCTTTATGCATATGTCGTTAACGCAAAAGGCTGTGTTGCGGTAAGTGACAAGCCGGAGGGTCCCTTTGAATTTCTTTCAACCTATGATTACAACATTGGAAATCACTACGACAACGGCACATTTATCGACCCCGGCGTACTGGTTGATGATGACGGCAGAGTATATGTTTACTGCGGTTATCTCGGTTCATACATGGCGGAAATTGACGGCAGCAATATGTACAAGGTAATTGACGGTACATATCAGCTTGACATAATTCCGACAGATGCGCCTTTTAATTTCTTTGAAGCCTGCTCCATGCGCAAGGTCGGAGATACATATTACATGATTTATTCCCCTAAAATCGGCAGCAGACTTGACTATGCAACAAGCGACTCTCCCGGAGGACCTTTTACCTATCGCGGAACAATCGTTGACAACGGCGTTGATTATCCCGGCGGCAACGACCACGGTTCAATATGTTGCATCAACAACCAATGGTACATTTTCTATCATCGCATGACAAATAATACCTGTCAGTCCCGACGCGCCTGTGTGGAGCGCATTGAAATTCTCCCCGACGGCTCAATTCCGCAGGTTGAAATGACATCATTGGGATTTTCCAAAGCTCTGTCACCTTTCGATAAAAACGCCGCCGAGCTTGCCTGTGTAATTAAAGGCGGCTGTTACGTTTCCGAGGAAGCACCCTGGTCACGACCTGTTATCAAAATTTCCGACGGCTGTATTGTGGGATATAAATACTATGAATTCGGTTCTGATACAACCACAAAAACCTACACCCTCTGCACGAATTTCAGAAGCAACGGCAGCGGCAGGGTAACTGTCAGGATTGATGGCCCCGAATGCGGCACGGCATTAGGCAGCTTTGAGCTTTCCGATACCAACGGCGAATTTAAGTGGAACGCCGCTAAGGTCGCCGCACCCACAGGCAGACATGCTCTGTATTTTGTCTTTGAGGATACCTCCGGCAAATTAGAAGCCGCTTTCAATGAATTTGTGTTTACCATTGATAACACAAGAGGTCCCGGTCCTGACAGCGAGCATATCTGGGGACAGTCTCTTTAATGCTTTCCACGATTTTTGCTAAATTCCGCTGTACGGTATTGACAACGAGATTTCCAAAGAATATAATAGTTGTGCAGTTGGGGGCGTAGCTCAGCTGGGAGAGCGTACGGTTCGCATCCGTAAGGTCGGGAGTTCGATCCTCCTCGTCTCCACCACACAAATTTGTAGAATTGCTACATTTAAACGTTTCAACAAAATGTCCGTGAAAGCAAATTACTTTCACGGACATTTTGTTTGTTCGGTTTACTGTTATTTGATATATCGACTAAAGGCGGAATAGTTTTCTTCTATATACCTGTTCCAGCCGTCTACAAGTTCGCTGTAGGATTTCGGAAAATCGCTTCCATCGCCGTATATGCACTGCGCCACAAAGGTTTCACCATACTCACGTACCAGATACTGCACAAAGGACGAGCCTGCCGCATAGCTTTCATTGGGGTCAGTGTAACCGCGGCTGTAGACCGCAATATTTTCAAGCTCTTTAAAATCAATTTGTATATCTATCGGTCGGTCAACAGTTTGTTTAAACTCAAAAAGATATTCGGTCTTTTCGGATTCAACTGCGGTATTGTAATCTTCGTTCAGAAAAGCGGTTGCATAGTAATCATAATAGTAACTGAAATATCTGGCAAAGCCCTCCGTCTCCCACAGCTTCTGCGCTGTTGCCGGTTTCGTCAGAGCATGGATATACTCATGCATGAGTGAATCCACGTTATAAACTATAATTTGATGCGAAGCCGACTGATAGTATGAGTATTGAGAGGCTTTTCCCGCATTCGGGAAAATAACAGCAAGCTCGTTATCATAGCTTCCGAGGGCAAACAGCTCTCGATAGCTCAGCATTTGGTCAAGGTTTCGCTCAAAAAATTCTTTTACCTCCGAATAGTTTTCGTGCAGGAAGTTTTCAGATACAAGTGGGTTTACGTCACAGTTTAAATCCGTCCACTCTGTTCCTATGTAAAAATCCGCAAACTCGCTTTGCAAAACATAGTCATAAGATACGCCGCCGTAAGAAAAACGCAGCATTGACGGCGAATACTCAATTTCCCGCACAGCGTAGTATTTTTCCAATTCGCGATTCAGCTCAATCATTCCGTCATAAGTGTTTGAGTTTGACAACAGCCTTACAACATTATCCGCACCGTATAGCTCTTTTAAATAATCGACAAATTCACCGGCGGTTTGACGAACGATTTTCAAGTCCTTTTCGGACACAAAATTTTTGTCAAAGCAAAGCAGATTCAAATCAAAAATCTCCGGGTCGTCCGGTATGGAATCAATATATTTATAACTGCTTTCCCATGCAAACTTTTCACAAAGCATTACAGCATATCCGAAAGCCAACCCGTAATGACAGCCCTCACCGTATGCGGCAGTAATTACATTCGCGACATAATCCGCACTTTTCCAGTCGGTTTCATATGTCCAAAGTGCATTATCCGAAACGTTTACACCGTTAAAGCTTTCCTTTGAAAAAATATAAATTCCGGTTTTTTCATTGACGGCTTCCAATTCTGCTATAATTTTGTCGGTTGCTTCAATGCACGATTGACGTTGACTTTCACTAATCGTTGTTTCAAAATAATATCGTGCGTATTGAGTTTCGGTAAAATAAGCTTCCTTTGAAAAAGAATATTGTGAATTTGCTTCCGAATACTTTACGATTGTCGATGAAAAGGAATACTCGCGCATTGCATTGCTTTCGCTACAATGCGCACAACCGCCGAAACACATTACAATAGCAATTATAATTGCAATGCAGAGCAGTCGCCGTTTTTTATTCACGCACATCACCTTTGTATAAATATTTGCGACATTCAACCGAAGCCGAATGTCGCTTAATCGACGTTATACGCTTCCGGAAAAGCCGTCCGATGTCTGTGCATCGTCATCGCTTTCCGGGTAAAGGGAATCATAAGTGCCGACAGTCATTCCGCCCGTCGCGTTTTTGGCAAAGTTGTAAATATTGTTAAACGCTGATTTTGATGCTTTCCACTGACTGCTGTCAGTAAAGAAATCAGGGCATTTCGTTTGAGAGTAATACTTGACAGCAGGAAAAACCCTGTACTTCAGATATGTGCTCTGTTCGCTGTACGTATTGTCACGGTGAATGTAAATGGGATTGCACACCGCATCGGCAATCTTTGCTTCCGATTCACCGGCTTTTCTCTCAATTGTAAAGGTTGCCGCCATGCTGTAGTATTTCTTCGCACTCTTTCCCGAATCTGCATCTGCGAACAGATTTCCCATTGAATAGAATACATATGAATACTCATCGCTGTCTTTCGGCTTCTTTTTTGTGATTTTCTGCGCAACGTCCGGTTCAGTTCCTATGACAATATCAACACCGGCATCAATTAAATCCTGAGCAAGGGCATTTCTGCTGTCATCGGTGTATGACGTCGAATCTGCTCCGCCCCAGTTAAGCATAATGATTATAACATCGGCACCGGCTTTTTTCATGTCGCCGATATCCTGCTCAATCTCATCAAAAACCAGTTTGCTCTGATTTTGATTTATGCAATAGGCAATCTGCGCATCGGTAACACTTACGGCTTTCTGGGCAGACAGCACAGAATTGTAGGTGCTTTGATTCGGGCAGTAATATGCTCCGATTCCGATTTTAATCTGATTTTGTTCAATTACATAAACGCTGTTTGCCGAATCGGAATCAACATATGTGCCGATTGCCTTAATGTTTCTCTTTTCCATTTCGGACATTGAATATTCAAGCCCTGAATATCCGAGAGAAAGCGCATCGCCTGATGCGTTCATAATATGAGTTACGCCGATATTTGAAAGTGTATCCAACAGCTCGACAGGATAATTTGAATACTTAAAGCCCCTGACCTTTTGCCGACTTTCCGTTGCTGCGGCACTTCCGAAAAGCGTGACTATATTTATATCCGAATTGAACACCGGGCTAAGCTCGGACAGATAGTTATTGAAATCATAACCGTCGCTGTTTTTTGCGGCGGAAAGAATTTCATCGTTAAGCTTAATTGCACCGCCTATGGTTATAGTTACGGAGCAGTCGCTTTCGCTCGGATTTATGACTGCCGTATCCGCTGCCGCGGCGGTTTTTACTTCAGTAGGTCCTCCCGACGGGGTCAACGCCGCAATAATAAGCGCGATACCCACAATCGCAATTACCGAAAAAGATATAATAGTAAATATTTTTTTAAACCGCTGTTCGCCGTCCACAGAGAAAATACGTCCGCCTGCGTGATGTGCAGTCGTCACCGACCGTGAAGCGGAAGCGGATTTATGTACCCTATGAGCGTCGGACAGAACAGTTGGACGAGTGGAATCCGCAATAACAGAGCCGGTGCGCTGAACTCTGCCCAAAGAAGCTCTGCCACTCCCCTCCTCCGAGGGCGTTACAGTACGCTTTCCCGAAAAAATTCCGCGAAAAAACTTACGAACGGAAATAATTATATCTGCAAAAAACTCAAGTATACGGTCGATACTTGACCTGTTATTATTATCAGACACGGCTACGCCTCCATTTGGTTTGTAAAGTAATTATAATATAAACGGCGTGGAATTTCAATAACGCGAGTCTTAATAAACTGTTAACCGGACATGCGTTTATCGTGCTTTGATGAGGTCTGCGATTTTCTCGTCGGCAGGGCAGAAATCAAAATTATCCATCTCACCGACAGTCACCCACTTCATTGCGTTATGTTCCAGCAGTTCCGGTTTTCCCTCGGCAATCCGAGAGTTAAACAACGTGAGATGTATTGTTATGTCAGGATAAGCATGGGTAATCTCCGCAAAAACACTTTCAACCTCTATCGTTATATTCAGCTCCTCACGGCATTCGCGAATCAGCGCATTTTCCTTTGTTTCGCCCATTTCAACCTTTCCGCCGACAAACTCCCACATAAGCCCTCGTGCTTTATGCGCCGGTCTTTGGCAAATCAGGAATCGGTCATCATGCCGAATCAGTGCCGCTACAACCTCAATCATTTAAATACTCCCTTTCAAAACTCGTAAGTGCTTTCATATATCCGTCGTTATCGACAAGATAGGAAAGTCCGTGGTCTGCATTCGGAACGGTATAAATCTTTTTAGGGGCGGTACAGGCATCGTAGCACTGTCGGCACATTTCACATGGCACGAAACCGTCGTTTTCTCCATGGTAAAATATAATCGGTATTCTGCAATGCTCAACGGCTTCGACAGCACTTGATTCTTCAAGATTGAATCTGCCAAACACCCTGCCGCCCATTTTTACAAAGGGATAAACAAGATTTGCCGGCAGCTTCATTTGTCCGATTACATGCTTGATTATTGCTTTAGGAGAGCTGTATCCGCAGTCCTCCAGCACAGCTATGACGTTTTCAGGCAAATCAAACTCACTTGCCATCATTACGGTGGCACCTCCCAGCGATATGCCGGTTAACATAATTTTGCAGTCCGCGCCGAATTTTTCGATTGCGAAATTGACCCACGAAAGAACATCGTAACGTTCCTTAATGCCAAAGGTTATGGTGTGTCCGTCACTTCTTCCGCAGGCACGCTGGTCAACAAGCATCACGTTATGAGAAACATCAAAGGCGCGCTGTATTCCGCCGCACATATCCCGTTCGCCGGTGCTTCGATAGCCGTGAAACATAATCTCTATTATGCCGTTGTCGGCACCGTGGTAGTATTTTCCCCGCAATTTCAGACCGTCAAATGAAGTTGTTTCTATTTCCTCGCAGGGCTGTATACGCATTTTCTTTATCCAGTCTATCATCTGTTCACGGTACGGACGATAGGCTTCGCCATTCGGTATCGGATATTCTTCTTTACTTTCCGCCCTTCTGCCCGGAGAATAAAAAGCCAGAAGATAACATACAAATGCCGCCGCAAATATCAGCGTTACAATTGCGGCAAAAACAAATAGCGACACATATAAAATTTTCATAAAGCTTCACCACCGTCAACATGTTCCGATTGCGCAAAACAAAAGCCGGCATAAAGCCGGCTCGGAGATATTCGGATAATTATTTGGAAACAGCATCCTTGAACTGCTTGCCTGCCTTGAATACGGGAAGCTTGGAAGCGGGAATGACAATGCTTTCCTTGGTTCTGGGATTTCTTCCGGTTCTCTCCTTGCGGTCACGTACTTCAAAAGTACCGAAGTTTACGAGCTGTACCTTGTCGCCTGCGGCAACGGCATCCATGATAGCGTCGATAGTAGCGCTAACTGCCTTGTCTGCATCCTTCTTAGAAATGCCTGCCTTTTCAGCAACGGCTGCAATAAGTTCTGTCTTGTTCATTATTATACCTCCAGTAAATTTATATTCCAACAGAAATTATTCTCTGTTTGAATCCTTTTCTTTTGCTCTGTTCCACAGAGCGTCCAGCTTTTCCGGCGATGCATTTGCCATGTCTATCCCCTCGTCTGCCGCGGTTTTTTCGCATTCGTCAAAACGTGCGATAAACTTTTCAACTGCATCTGCCAAAGCCTTTTCCGGGTCAACTTTTGAAAATCTCGATGTATTGACCACCGCAAACAGCAGGTCGCCAAGCTCCTCGGAGATTCTGCTTTCTTCGCCCGATGCTATCGCTTCTCTCAGTTCGGCAAGCTCCTCATCGACCTTTTCAAGAGTTCCCTCAACCGATGTCCAGTCAAAACCCGCTTTTGACGCTCTTTTTTGTACCTTTCTCGCTCTCATTAAAGCAGGAAAAGCTTTCGGAACGCTGACAAGAGTATCCGTATAGGTCGTTTGGTTTTTCGTCTCACGCTTTATAGCATCCCAGTTTGTCAGCACTTCTTCTGAGGTTTCGGCAACAACATTTCCGAAAACATGAGGGTGACGGATTATCAGCTTTTTGCAAATGCCGTCCGCAACATCGTCAAAATCGAAATCGCCGTCCTCGGCAGCTATCTGCGAATGAAATGCCACTTGCAGAAGAAGGTCGCCCAGCTCCTCACAGAGATTTTCCTTATCTCCTGTGTCGATAGCCTCAAGGGTTTCATACGCTTCCTCAAGCAAATCGCCGCGAATTGACAAATGATTCTGCTCCTTATCCCATGGGCAGCCGTTTTCCGAACGGAGAATTTTCATGATTTCTCTCAAATCATCGACGGAATATTTTTCTTTGAAATTAAAGTCCATAAAACGCCTCAATCCATGTTGCGAAATAACTCATTTGTATTTTTCGGATAAGCACCTATCTAATTCTAACCTATCCAGTTGTGTTTTTCAAGTATTTTCGCGATTTTTTCACCTTTTGGAAGCATTAAAACATCATCTTTTGTTAAAATCCTGAATAAAATGATACAAACGGCGTAAATTATGACCGCAACTCCGATTCCGAGCACCGTTGCAAGCTTGACGCCGGTGAATCCGACAATCAGCTCGTAACCGGCTCTCGCACCGACTGCGCACAATATTCCTGCCAACAAAGGTTTCACAAAAGTTCCGATGACATTGAATTTCATCGTTGTCCTCTTGCAGAGAATTATCATGCTTGCAACTACTATAAACAGATAGCAGCAAAGTGAGCCGATAGGCGCACCCTTAATATTGATGTCCTGAATGCCAACCAGAGTGTAATTCAAGACTATTTTTATTGAACAGCCTATAAGCATAAGCTTCAGAGGGACAGTCTGCTTGCCTACCGCCTGGAGCATACTGTTAAGCGGAGTTACAAGAGTGCCGAAAAGCACCATTATTCCCAATGTCATCAGCATCGGCTCTGCAATTACAGCAGCCGCTTTTCCGGGATAGAGCAGCTGAAGAATCGGTCCCGCCATTGCCGCGATACCCAATCCTGCCGGCACTCCGATGAGGATAACTATTCGTATAACAGAATTGATTCCGCTTTTAACATTTTTGAGGTCACCGGTTGCCCACGCACCCGATATTGCAGGCAGTGCGCTTATTCCCAATGCCTGAGTGATATAGGGAACGAGATTGTAAAGGTTAAGGGCATAACCGTAACAGCCCCAAAGTGCGTTGGGCAAATCGGAAAGCATACCGGTATAGTCAAAGAGGCTCTTTGTCTCCCCTGTTGCCGAATCGGTAACTGTGCCGCACAGATTTCTGTAATACTCGTTGAGCTTTTCAAGATTAAGCGAAGCCAATCTGTTGTTGATTGTCAGAGAATCTATGAGCTGGGTAATATTCAAAACAAGAGTACCCAGTGCAATAGGAAGTCCTATACGTACAAAGGCTTTCAGTATGTCCTTTGAATCCTCCGCTTTGGGAGAAAGACGTATTTCCTTATCGGTAATAACGTCAGCCTTAACCTTATGTCTTACTACAAAGTAAATACACGATGCCATTGAGCCTATGGTTATTCCCAAAACGGCTCCTGCCGCCGCAAACATATAGCATACAAGCTTTGCTTCACCCTCGCTTGTAACCGTCTGCCCCAAAACTGTAAACGCTTCTGCGGCAATGTCGCTTCCGCTTGCCGCAGTCATTCCCATTGCCGCCTTTGCCGCTTCTATCTGGGAATTTCCTATGCTCATTACCGCAACCGCAAAGCCCAGTCCGAGGAAAAGCTTTCCCAGTGCTTCTATGACCTGAGATATTGCGGTCGGGTACATATTTCTTGTACCCTCATAATAACCTCTGTACGAGCCCTGTATACAGCAGAACAGCACGGACGGGCACATTGCAAGTACGGCGTAAATCGAGCGTTCATTAACGAATTTAACGTACACAAACGCCGCCAGCACCATTACTACTGTGCCGACAACTCCCGTTGTCAAAAACAGTCGCCGCGCAACCTGATGTATTTTCTTAACATTACGATACCTGCGCAATGCTATGTTTTCCGCTATCTGCCTTGAAAGTGCGGAAGCAAAACCCGATGCCGCCAATGTATATATGGGAACATACAGAGAGTAGGCATTGTTAAAATAACCCATGCCGTCCTCACCGATTATGTTTGCAAGGGGAATTTTGAATACCGCACCGATAATCTTTACGATAATCGTCGCGACTGTCAAAATAATCGCGCCCTTTACAAGGGACTGACCTCTGTTATCCTCGCCGCTCATTCTGCGCTGTTGCGCTATTGCAGCAGCCGCAGCTCTGCGCTGCATATTTTTCTTGTTTTTTGTGGACACTATTATGCACTCCCTGCTGTCAGCATTATATACAATACATATGTCCGACCGGAACAATACTATTACCGAATATTCCTCAGACAAGCATTATCCTGAGAAGGAATGATTATGTTCCCTCTCAGGACTTGTTTTGTATTTTTGAATTTAATCCGAAAGCCGCGTTATTCCGTTCTGATTCTTTTTTTATCGTCCAAACGTCTGCCGCATCTGTTACAATAAAGCGCGTCTTTGGAATTGACCGCACTACAGCTTCCGCATCTGCGGCGTTTTAGGGTCGTTGCGATTTTTTCGTTGACTTCGTCAAGCCGCCTGTACGCCTCGTTAATGCCGGCAACGCATTCTTTAATCATGTCTTCGGCGTTTGTCGAATCCGTATAGGAATCGTATACAAGTCTGCCAAGTGCTTCGTACTTCTTATTTATCTCGCCCGTAAGCTCAGCCGCGTTAAAACGAAGCCGCGACACTTCAAAAACATCTTTTGATGTTTTTGCAACCGTATCAGCCGCCGCTTTTGTTCCGTTTACAACACTTTCAAATATATCCATGATGTCTCCCCCTTTTCATGTACTTATTTTATCATAAGGAGCTGTACAAAATCAACAGTATTTGTAATAATACACATTTTCATCGGTAAATACCGCCGCCTATAAACTCCCTCAACAGAGAGCTTTCCGGCACAAGCTCCGCAGAGATATGATTAAATCTGTCAAGCTTTTTGATAAGTTTTCCGGCAAGCTCATAGTTCGGGCTTTCTTCGCCAATCGCTTCAAGCAGCGGCAGCGCAAGCGGTGCCATTACACAAGGTTCGTAAATGTGTATGGAATTTATGGTAACATCGGCACAATCCTTATAAGGGTCTAAATACTTTTTTTCTCCCCTGCGCACCGATTGCCACATACTCATTGTAGCATCGGCAGAGGTGCTTCTGAACTGGTTATCCCTCACGATTCTTCTGACAAGCCGCATATCATAAGGTCCGATAACATTTCTTTTGTTTCCGCGATATGCTCTGATGCCCTGCTTGACACTGCAATAGACTTTTAAAAGCCTGCTGTCGGGAAGATTACCGCAGACAACCGGATTAAGGGCATGGATTCCCTCTACGACAATAACATTATCGCCCTTTAAATTCAGCTCCATGCCGCTGTCTGCACGCCTTTTGGCGTGAAAATCAAACTGCGGCACCACGACCGGTCTGTTATACACAATGTCCGTCAGGCACTTGCGCATAAGCGGAACGTCCAGTGCTTCCACACATTCGTAATCCGGCTCGCCGAATTCATCTCTCGGCGTTTCATCGCCGCCCAAATAAAAATCGTCAAGGGAAATTCTTATTGCATTAACACCGCGTTTGTTTATGCTTTCGCATATCATTGCGGCGGTCGTGGTTTTTCCCGATGACGAGGGTCCTGCAAGCATCAGCAGCTTGTTGCCGCTGTCACCGTTTATTATAAACTCCGCAATCGAATCAATTGTACGGGCATAAAGATTTTCCATTTGCAATATCATTTCTTTCGGTTCTCTTATTGCCGCACCGTTAATCTTCGCAAGAGTTTCCGTAAAATTGTAATAATAATCAACGTAGTTTTTCATAGAAGTCAATCACGCCCTTCTTACGTTCCATCAGCATATCGAATCTTGATATGTATTCATAAGGAAACTTGTAATTGAACACTCTTTCAATATATGTCGAGCCGGGCTTGCAGAGCTTTGTTACCGCACCTGCACCTACTCCCAGTATGGTATGGGTTTCGTCCATTATATATATGTTATACAGTCCTTCGTTTCCCTTTTTAGACCAGCCGACATTTTCAAGATTACCCAGCATTCTTGTCTGCCTGTAGAGATAGTAGGGACTGTAGCCTGCGGCTATAAGCCTTGCATTCGCGTTTCTGAGCATTTCGGCACATTCGGTATTATTGGCGCTGTAGTTTGCCCTGCCGTCAATTACAATGTCGGAAGCGCGCTTCATGGAAAGGGTGTGAACGGTGATTCCGTTCGGCTCAAGACCGATAACATCATCAACGGTTTTAATGAATCCGTCAACCGTATCACCGTAAAGTCCGGCAATAATGTCCATGTTGATGTCATCAAAGCCGACATTTCGCGCCATATTAAAGGCTTCAATGGTTTGCGCTACCGTGTGCCGTCTGCCGATGTTTTCAAGTATCGTATCGTGCATTGTCTGGGGATTTATGCTGATACGGCTTACACCGGCTTTCTTTATCGCCAGCAGTTTTTCCTCCGTTACCGTATCCGGTCTGCCTGCTTCAACTGTAAATTCTCTGACACCGCTCATATCAAAGCCGTCACACACTGCGCCGAGGACACACGAAAGCTGTTCGGCACTGAGCGTCGTGGGCGTTCCTCCGCCCATGTACACTGTATCGAGCCTTAACCCCAGCCGACGCACCATTTCCGCTGTAATGTTAATTTCCTTTACAAGCAATTCCACGTAATCGGGAATCAAATGCTTAGCCTGTGCCACAGTCTGCGACACAAACGAGCAGTAGGCACATCTTGTGGGGCAAAAGGGCACTGAAATATATAAGCTGAAAGAATCATCGGTACAGGTATTAAGCAACGGCGTTTCCACCGCATATGTGCGCTTTGCAAGCTCCAGCTTTTCTTCGCTAACAAAATAATCGCGTCTGAGCTTGTCAAGTGCCTCCTGCTCACTCATCTTTTCGCAAAAAGAACGCAGAAGCTTTATCGGTCTGACACCGGTAAGCATACCCCACGGCGGCGTAAAGCCGGTTTGCTTCACAAGCAAGCCGTACAGCACCTGCGCATAGTTCAGCTCCGGGCTTTCGCCGTCTGCGGTTTTCTCGGCACTGAGGATTTCTCCGTTAACACTCAGCACAGCATTTATTAAGCCGTTTGACGTTGTGATTTTTACATATTCGCTTTCGTCTTCACATTTCTTTTCCGATGTGACAATATTTTTTTCGGGATAAAATAATCTGCATAGCTGCTCGATTTCATATCCGCTACGCAAACCCTCAGCATAAATAACCATATTACCTCATTCTCATAAAAGAATTGTGTGTTCTTTCGTGACCGATAGTTGTCGGTATATCGTGACCGGGATAGACCTTGCATTCATCGGGCAGTCTGCAAAGCTTGCGAAATGACATCATAAGCTGATGTTCATCTCCTCCGTACAAATCCGTCCTGCCGTGACCGCAGCAAAACATTGTATCGCCGGGAAAAAGCGTGTCATCACACAGGAAGCACACTCCTCCTGCCGTATGTCCCGGAGTTGCGATTACTTTGATTTTCAAGTCTCCGAGCTCAAGCTCATCGCCGTCATGCAGTAATATGTCGGGCTTTGAATTGCAGACAATTTCAACACCGATTAAAGGCTTTGAAGCGTTTTCACGCGCATTTTCAAGCATCGTGGCATCTTCCTCGGAAATAGCGACGAGTGCACCTGTTTTTTTCTTCGCTTCATCAAGACCGTATATATGGTCAAAATGTCCGTGAGTAAGGAGAATATATTTAATATTTTCAAACCCGACTTCACAGCACGCCTTTTCAAGTTCCTCATTCCATTCGCCGGGGTCAATAATTGCACTGACGCCTGTTTTCTCATCGGTTATGACATATGCGTTTGTATAAAACATTCTGGTCAAAACAGTATTAACAATCATAAGGTCACCTCAAATCACAATTCGTCCGTATCAAGTATAATCGTCACCGGACCGTTGTTGCACAGAGATATTTTCATATCTCCGCCGAAAACACCGGTTTCAACCTCTATACCGTATTTTTCGCGAAGCAGTGAAACCGTATAATCGTATAACGGCTCTGCTTTTTCCGGTCTTGCCGCCGCAACAAAATACGGTCTGTTGCCCTTTTTACAGTCCGCAAACAGCGTAAATTGCGAAATGCATAAAATTTTTCCGCCTGTATCCGCCAGAGAAAGATTCATTTTATCGTTATCATCTCTGAAAATACGCATGTTCGCGATTTTCTTTGCAATCAGCTCTGCCTGCGGTTTATCATCATTTTCATGCACTCCCAGCAAAACCATAAATCCGTTTTCGATTTCGCCTGTAACTGCTCCCTCGCATTCGCAATTTGCATAATCGACACGTTGAATTACCGCTCTCATACTTCCTCCGAAATTATCGACTTATTGAAATTATTCCCTTGATATTTGCAAGCTTTTTACATATCTGTTCCAAATGCTCCTTGCCCGTTACAACAACCGTAACCGAAATTACCGCTTCGCCGTTTTTAGTCTGCCTTGAATTGAGCATGTTTATAGGTACGTGCATGTTGGACAACAGTACCGTCACATCGGCTAGCAGACCCTTTCGGTCATGGCACTCTATGTGCAGTGTGGACTTAAATTCCTTTACGGTTATCTGGTCAGACCATCTTGCTTTTACCCAGCGTTCCGGTTCTTCGCATTTTTCTATGTCCGCCGGCACATTCGGGCAGGTGGTCTTGTGTATTGAAACGCCGTACCCTCTTGTGATAAAACCTATAATATCATCGCCCGGCATAGGTCCGCAGCATTTTGACATCTTAATCAGGCAGTTATCAATACCCTCAATATAAACTCCGTCGGCAGTGCCGCGCTTTACCGTCTGCATCGTCACCATTTCTTCCGGCGCAACGGTTTCCACGCTTTTCATAAGCTTCTGATAATCGTCGCGTATGCGCGGCATTATTTTGGAAAGCACAATGCCGCCGTAGCCTATCGCCGCATAAAAATCATCAACGGTTTCAAGCCTTGCACGCACTGCAAGCTCTGTCAGAAACGCCTGCTGTTTATCCTCCGGCAGTCTTATGCCGTTTCGTTTAAACTCCCGTTCGATAATCGACTTGCCTTCCTCGATATTTTCCTCGCGACGTTCGTTTTTGAACCACGTGCGAATCTTCGTACGCGCTTCACCGGTGCGCACAATGTTAAGCCAATCGCGGTTAGGTCCGTGATTCGGGTCTTTTGCGGTTATGACCTCCACCATATCGCCGTCGTGAATGACGGAATTTATCGGCACAATCCTGCCGTTAATCTTCGCTCCAATCATTCTGTGTCCGATAGCACTGTGGATTGCATACGCAAAATCAATACATGTCGCACCCCTGGGAAGTGCTTTTGTGTCACCTTTAGGCGTAAGCACATACACCTCGTCTGTCTGAGGAATAACAATCGGCTCACTGCTGTCTTCAAGCTGATTTTCTATCTGGCGGCGTATCCAGCTTACATATTCGTCCAGCGAATCCGCGCCCTTTAAGCCCTGCTTATATTTCCAGTGCGCCGCTATTCCGAATTCCGCTTTGTAATGCATCTGCTGAGTTCTTATCTGCACCTCAAAGGGAATCGTTCTGCCGTTATCGGTAAACTGCTTGCCGAGCACCGTAGTGTGAAGTGACTGATAGCCGTTGGGCTTCGGCATGGTAATATAATCCTTAAAACGGTTTCTTACCATTATAAATACGTTGTGAATAATGCCGAGGGCTATATAGCATTCCTCAACGGTATCTACTATAACACGTACTGCATAAATATCGAATATTTCCGAAAAATCCTTACCCTGAATGTACATCTTGCGATAAATACCGTTTACGGATTTAATCCTTCCGTAAACCACTACATTCGGAATTGAGGGCTTGATTTTTTCTTCCAGCGTTTTTTCAAGATTTGCAAGGAATTGGTCTCTGTCTGTAAGCTGTCTTGCAAGCAGCTCGGAAATAGCCTGATAGCCTACACTGTCAAGGTAACGCAGAGAAGTGTCCTCCAGCTCCTCTTTTACCTTGCGCATACCCATTCTGTGCGCAAGCGGTGCGAATACCTCCATGGTTTCCCTTGCAATATCCCTCTGCTTCTGCGGCGGCAAAGCACCCAGCGTTCTTATGTTATTAAGCCTGTCGGCAAGCTTGATAATTATTACTCGAATATCCTCGTTCATGGCAAAAAGCATTTTGCGAAGATTTTCTGCCTGAGTTTCCTCTCTGGACAAGCCCTCTCTTGAGCTGTGGGTTATTTTTTCAAGCTTTGTAACGCCGTCAATGAGCACGGAAATACGCTTTCCGAATTTCTCGATAACTTCCTGCAGGCTTACATCGGTATCCTCGATAACATCGTGAAGCAGTGCCGCCACTACGCACTCCGTATCCATGCCCATTTCCACAAGAATATACGCGACGGAAACCGGGTGAACAATATAAGGCTGACCGGATTTGCGCACCTGCCCTGCGTGGGCTTCGTTTGCGAAAAGATATGCCTGCTCAATAAGCTTAATGTCATACTCTTTTCCACTGTTTGCAATCAGGTTTACTAGGTCGTCATATGAATGGTACATTGAATTATGCTCTCCGGTCATTGGCAGACACTCCTTTCAAAATTTATATCAATACAGTTAAACGATGCCGATTACATATTATGCAGTCGTTTCATTGTATTGCAGTTTTCAATATCGACTTTTCCCGAAACCGGACAGAGACTTATCCGCGATTTTGTTCCGCTGCCTGCGGTTATAACAAGTCCCGTTTCACTGAGAACATCCAGCGCACACAGCATACGCGCATAGCTTTCAACGCTTTTGGGCGGAAGATATGAATACATGGTTTCAAAATCTCCTCCAAAGCCGCCTTTTTCTCTGAGATACCTGTAAATAACTTCCACGTCACTGCGCTGCGGCGTAAGTCTTTCAACCTGAGGAGCGGAAAGCTTTGCGCCTCTTTTAAACGCTTCATGAAGCCGTTCGTCAAGTATGGTCTGCTTTCGGTCAACACCCGACGGCTTTATGGCTACCGCCACTGCGCTGAGGCTTTGACGATTCCTGAATTCGTTTATTGACAGCCTTACGGCAATATCCACTTTGTCCCCTCTTTTGTAAGGAAAAAACGCGTCCTGCACAGAAAAAAACATAACCTCGATACTCGCCGTTTCGTTTCCGACAAGAAGCTTCTGATGAGCACCGTTTTTAAGGTGAATAACATCTTTGACAACGCAGCCCATAATTCCGATAACCGGCACGGGATTGCCCTCTCCGAAAGGCTCAAGTAACTGAGCTGCGGTAACAAGCCCCATATTTAAATGCTTTGCCTGAAGCTCACAGTCGATTCTCAGCTTCGGAAACGGCATTTCTTCAAGGCTGTCGGCATATTCGTTTATCGCTTTTCTGAAAGCCGGTATATTTTCGGTTTTAATCGTCAGTCCTGCCGCAACCTCATGCCCTCCGTAAAGCTCAAGAAGCTCCGAGCAGTGTTTTAATGCTTCAAAAAGCGAAAAACCGGGCAGACTTCTGCCGGAAGCGTGTGAAATATCGCCTGACCTGCTTATTATTATGCACGGCTTTCCGTAGCCCTCGCACATACGCGATGCATATATGCCTATTATTCCGACGTTCCAATCCTCTCCGTCAATTACCATCACCTTATCCGAAAGAAGATTCGGGTTTTCGCTCAGCATTTTTGACGTTTCGGACGCCATTTGAATTTCACAGTTCTGTCTGCGGCTGTTGTCTTCGCAAAGCTCCAGAGCGTAGCTTGCGGCTTCCTCCGGGTCTTCGCTTAAAAGCAGATGCAATGCGCTGTCCGCCGTTCCCATTCGGCCGGCGGCATTTATCCTGGGCGCAAGAGTATATGCAATATCGGTTGCTGTCAGAACCTTGTTTCCCAGCCCTGCCGCTTTAATAAGCGCATCTATTCCGAAACGTTCGCGGCTGTTTATTCTTTCAAGACCGAGCCTGACGATTAGCCTGTTTTCTCCCACAAGCGGCATAACATCGGCAACTGTGCCCAATGCCGCAAGGTCGGCATAATTTTCCGCAACAATCGTCCAATCGCCGCATATTGCACACAGCAGCTTGAAAACCACACCTGCTCCGCAATAATGTTTAAATTCGCTGCTGTCGTCTTTTCTGTGCGGATTAACAACGGCAACGGCTTTAGGAAGCTCGCTTTCCGGCTGATGATGGTCGGTTATTACCATATCTATTCCCAGCGATGCGGCATACTCCGCTTCTTCAACGGCATTTATACCGTTGTCAACCGTTATTATAAGTGTTGCACCCTGTTCGGCAATATAGTCAATAGTGCTCTTTCTTATTCCGTATCCGTCTTTCACTCTGTCCGGAAGCATCACAAAAGCATTTGCTCCGTTCATCTCCAAAAATGAAAAAAGCATTGCCGCAGCAGTTATGCCGTCAACGTCATAATCACCGAAAACTGCGATTTTTTCAAAGCTTTCAATTGCAGATTCGATTCGTTCGACAGCTTTTTCCATGTCCTTAATTTCAAACGGCTCTCGAAAATCAGGTTCGTTCATTCCGAGCATCATTTCAATACTTTCATTCTCGGAAAAGCCTCTTGTTGTAAGAAGGTGAGCAGCAAAGCCCGGTATTTCAAATCTCTCCGCGATTTCGCGTGATTTTTCCTTGTTCGCAGTCACACTTTCCCATATTGCATGAGCCATACGCTTCTCACCCTTTCTTAATTTCCCTATATTATACCATGTTTCACGATATATGCAAGATTAAATATTTTTAACGCTGTTTGCAGCGTCTGCGTTGTAAATAGATGTGACCCATTTTTAGAAAAAAATAAAGTCAAAGTAT
>CAZCQZ010000037.1:0-18659 GCA_964500965.1 uncultured Eubacteriales bacterium
CGATGAAATCGTTTCTTCCGATATTATCGGCTCTACCTACGGTTCTATCTTCGATGCTACCCAGACCATGGTTGCTAAGATTGATGACGACACCTATCAGGTACAGGTTGTTTCATGGTATGACAACGAGAACTCCTACACCAGCCAGATGGTACGCACCATCAAGTACTTCGCAGAGCTTGCTTAATTGTTAAGCCGCGTATATTCAGGTAATCTAAGCGTTTCAATATTTAGCATTTAAATTCAGCGTTTAACATTCTTTATATTTACCCGCTTTGATGGAAAATCCACCGAGGTTCTCGCCCTCGGTGGATTTTTGCATACAGAATCAGCGGTGGTTTATACAATTTTTTAACAAAGTAAAATTTCACAAATGCCCTTTTGAGGGCTTTATTTTTTTAATACCTTATATTATACTATTCCCGAATCAAAGAAGAAACGGTGAATCGCATGAAATTTACATACAAAACCACTCAAACCGCGTGCTTCCTCGGATATATCGTTCAGGCAATCGTAAACAACTTTCTGCCTCTTTTGTTTGTCACACTGCAAAGCTCCTATGATATACCGCTGTCGAAAATAACCATGCTTGTAACGGTGAATTTCGCCATACAGCTTGTGGTTGACCTGCTGTCCACGGTATTTGTTGACCGAATAGGCTACAGAGCGTCCGCTGTCATCGCCAATGCTCTGTCGGCGGCAGGGCTTATTTTGCTGCCGATTCTGCCCGAAGCCACCGCCGACCCGTTTACCGGAATACTCCTGGCGGTCGGGGTTTACGCTGTGGGCGGCGGCTTGCTTGAGGTGCTCATAAGCCCCATAACCGAAAGCTGTCCAACTGATAACAAGGAAAAAGCAATGAGTCTGCTGCACTCCTTTTACTGCTGGGGACACGTGGGCGTAGTGCTTATTTCCACACTGTTTTTCGCTTTGTTCGGCGTTGGAAACTGGCGCATACTTTCTATCACCTGGGCATTGATTCCCATTGCAACCTGTCTGCTTTTCCTGAAAACGCCCATTTTACAGCCCGATTCGGAGAACGAATCCGGAATGCCTCTTAAACAGCTTCTTAAAAGCGGTCGGTTTTGGGTATTTATGCTGATGATGCTCTGCGCAGGCGCGGCGGAACAGTCGGTGAGCCAATGGGCGTCCACCTTTGCGGAAAAGGGCTTGAATATCGGAAAGACCGCCGGAGATTTGGCAGGACCTATGACCTTTGCGATATTGATGGGTACTTCAAGAGCCTTTTACGGCAAGTACGGTGACAGAATAAATCTTGACCGTTTTATGGCAGGCAGCGGTCTGCTGTGCGCCGCTTCGTATCTGCTTATAGCCCTTGTTCCGTCACCTGTGGTAAGTCTGCTGGGGTGTGCAATTACAGGACTTTCGGTGGGAATAATGTGGCCGGGCACTTTCAGCAGGGCATCGGCATCGTTAAAAGGCGGTACGGCAATGTTTGCGCTGCTTGCCCTTGCCGGAGATTTGGGCTGTTCGGGAGGACCGACATTGGTAGGTTTTGTGTCAAATGCATTTAACGACAATCTGAAAGTCGGCATACTGGCGGCAATAGTTTTCCCGATAACTCTTGTGCTGTGTGTGATGAGAGGGGATTGTGAGAAAAAAGTGAAATAAATGTTGCATTTAGGTGAATTGTATGATAGACTGAATTAAACTGGAATTGACAGGAGGAAAAATTTATGGACAATCAGCAAAACAATCAGCAAATCAATGATGTAGCTCAGGCACAGCCGACAATGGGTATGAAGTGGTATAAGTTTCTTATTTACTTCGCTCTGTTTGCAGGCGCGGTTCTTAACCTTATTTCGGGCGTTTCTTACCTCAACGGAACTTTTCATGATTCTGAATTGGGTTATGAAGGTGCAACAAAACATGTCTATCTTTTATATCCCGGCTTGAAAACAGCGGATATACTGTACGGTATTGCTATTATTATAATTGCTGTTCTGGCTGTCGTTACCAGATTCGCACTTGCGAAGTATAAGAAAAACGGTCCAACACTTTTACTTGTATATTATGCAGTAGGTGTCGTAGCCGGTGCAATTTATACTGTCGCTGCTAAGTGCATTATATCTGAAAACGTTGATTTCACATCTGCTATTATTTCGCTGGGAATAAGTGTGGGTATGGTCATTCTTAACAAGATTTACTTTGACAAGCGCAAGCATTTGTTTGTAAACTGAGTTGATTTTTCAAACAGTTATTAAATAAAGCAAGGGTCGGTGTGAAATATCACCGACCCTTGCTTTATATATATATGCTGAATATTTAAGCTGACTAATCCGCCCAGCTTGCGCCTGCCGGGAGAGAATTTGTGTAAACGACGATATTAAGCGGTGAATAGGTGCTTTCCGCCTCTTTCACACGGTACTGGTATTCGCCGTTGTAGTAAACATAGCGGTAGGTGGTTGCGGTATATCCTGCCGCACCGTTGGTCGTTCCGCTTTTGGTATCGGTTGCGTGCTTGTATATCTTCTTCGGCGCAACGTAATTTGCGTTGGACGATTTGATAACGCAGGAAATGCCGTCCGCAGTGCCCCAGTATTCGCAGTGGAGCAGACCCTTACCGGCATCTTCGCCCTCGCCGTCGGTGACATACATTACGATTTTTACCGGATATTCCTTGTTATTGACAATGTAAAGGTCAGGCCACGGCCATGATACGGTGGCGTCGGTACCGACAACGTCCATATAACCGACGGAATATGCGTGGTTAAAACGTCCCTGCTCCTCCTTGTCCTCCGCTCTGGGAATCTTGAGGTTGCAAAGCAGCGCGGTATAATACAGGGTCGATGAAACCTGACAGATACCGCCGCCGACACCGGTGTCCGCACCCTCGGAGGTGTAAACGGTTGCATAGGAATAACCTTTCTCTATGGTACGCTCTCCGACGATGTTGTTAAAGCTTATCTTCTCGCCGGGCTGAATTATCGTGCCGTTTATAGCCTCCGCCGCAAGCGCGATGTTTGAAGCACGGGCTTTGTTGCTGGTGTTGTTAAACTTTGATGTCCAGGAGGAAAGCAGGTCGAGACAATATGGTGCGCGAAGCTCCACAAGGGACAGCTCCGGCTGGGTAAGGGTCATGGTTATAGACCATGATTCACCGCCGGCGGCAACGACTTTTTTCGCTATATCAAGGTCAAAGTCTTTGCCGACTACCTCGGACACAAATACTGTTTCTCCGGTAGCGGAGGTAGTGGTAGTAGCATCGGCAGGCTCACAGGCAACCTCGCTGTAAATTTTGTCCATATCGACTTCCGGGGCTTCTATAACATGGACATTAGCAGTCATTTCTCCCGAACCGTTTCTGACACAGGATTTAAGGTCGGTGAGAAATTTATCGTATTCAATGCCGACGCCGTTTGTGCCTGCGTAAATCGTAAGCTGGTCGCCGTTAATTTCGTAATACGGCTCAATCATGGTGTCTCCCTGAGTTGCCGCAAGAGAGGTCAGCAGCTCCTTGAGCCGGGTTTCGTTTACGATTATCGAGCCGTCGGAAACAAGGGATTCTTTTCCGACTATTTCGGAGCCGGAAATAATATCCAGATAGGTGGTTTCCGCAGTGCCGGGAGTGGCGTAGGAAAAGCCGTAGTCTTTAAGAGAAATAGTCCGCACAGTGCCGTTGACGTCAATATCAACGCTTTCGCGGCTGAGCTTTTCGTCAACGCTGGTTTTGAGAAGTGAATACAGTATGGTGCTGTCCACCTCCTCAAAGCCGGAACGGACTTCTATGGGATTGGTGGGTCTGAGGGCAAGCAGTACGGAAACTGTAACGATTATTGCGACTGCCGCGACACAGCCCGAAGCGATAAGGGCTATGCGCTTCATTTTAGACTTGTTTGCACTGGCTTTTTTAGCCCGTCTGCGCTCGTCCGCTTCGCCGCTGACTAAGAACTGCGCATAAAATTCCGGCATTCCCTGGGGTCTGCGGTTGACCAAATCCTGCTGCTCGGCGGTAAGATTGCCGCCTCTCTGTGACGGTGGTACAGGACGTGATTGGGGTGGCATGGGTCTGCTCTGTGGTGGAGCAGGGCGACTTTGCTGTGGCGGAACAGGTCTGCCCTGTGGTGGAGCAGGACGTGCCGGAGCAACCGGCGTGGGAGTATCGAAATCGTCCTCAAAGTCGTCGGAAAAGCTGTCCTCCCGGACATACCGCGTTGAGCTTACCGGCGGAGCAGGACGTGCCGGAGCATCGAAATCGTCATCAAAATCGTCGGAAAAGTCATCGTCAAAGTCGTCAAAGCTGTTTTGCACAGGCTGTGTAGCACGTTTCGGCATAGTCTCTCTTACGGTGTAATCCTGCTGACCGCGCATTGCCCGGTATTCACTGAGACTGCTTGCAACGCCGCGTTTTCCGGAAGTGACAGCCGGCTCAAAGGAATCAAAGCCGTAGCCGAAATCCGCAAAATCGTCACGGAAATCTTCCGGGAAATTGTCCTGAGCAACAGCGGTGTCACCGAATTCACTGTCGAAGTCGTCCATATCATCGTGATAATATTCGTCACGATATTGAGAGGGCGGAGCAGGACGGGCAGCACCCGTGCTTCGAGGGTCGTTGCCGCTCTGAGATGCTCTGCGCGTGTTCGGACGTTTGACGGGAATATCCTCAAAACCGTCCTCAAGGGAATCGAGAGAGCCTTCGCGCATACTTTTATAATTATCCGTCTGCATCATGCCGGAAATATTCGAGCGGCGTGATGCGTTACCGTAAATATCGTTGTAATCATAGGAGCTGCGACGCGGTGTACCCTGCGGCGCAGGTCGTTGAGGTCTGTTATAATTGTTCATGTTTTGGCGAAGTATCTCCTTTCCGTCAAAGCTTAACATAAATATATAATATTCTTTTTCGGCGTTCAACCGATTTAATTTTAAATTTCCATATGCTTTACCGAATGTTAATATTTCGGCTTTTTGCTTTTGGCAATGGCGGCATCGTGAATTTCTTTTACACGACCTTTGACATCGGCAACGAAGTTTTCCTCATTGCCCTGCGTAAAACAGCCGCGCTTGAATATGAAATACTCACCGGACAAGGCGGAAACAAGGAAAAAAGCATCGGTTTCGTAAACCTTTTCAACATCGAAAAGGGGGCTTTCGGCAATAACGCTGCCGTCTATCGTTTCGGTCAGCTTTTCATTGTCCGCAGTGACGGTGAGCTTTCCGCCGTTTTCGCAAATCAGCTCCTTTTCCTTTTTAAGCATCATTCTGAATTTTACAAAAATGACAAGCTCCGCCACAATGGGGGCAAGAGCATAGAAAAAGTAGGTGGAATAATGGTATTTGGGCATACTGCTGCCGGTGAGATAATACACTGTAAAAACAGTGCCGGTAACGCAGACGGCGGCGAGCACTATGTGCGAAATAAGGGCGACAATGCGCCTGTAATATATATAAACTGCGGCTTTTTCGCACACGTCCTCGGTACATTCATACACGTTGACATAATTCGTATTCATTGAACTTGAACCTCGTTTCCTGCAATATACAATCTTTGCCTGCATATTATAACTCTTTTTTCGTGTAAGGTAAAGGGGATAACGGAATTTTCCGAGGCAGGGAAAGGTTTGACAAATACGTTGCGCAACTGTTGCTCATGATTTTTTCAAATTCCTACAAAAAAACCGTTACAGTTTCTAAATATCGACGAATTGACTTTTTTAAGCGCAACATGTAAACTGAAAGTTAAGTAAAAAAACGGACGCATTGCGCCTTTAAACATTGCGGCGAACATATCAACGCCGCGAAAACAGTGAATGTAGGAGAGATTATCATGAGACACATGTCCGAAGCGATGCTGGAGCACCTTGAAAACAGGCTCATACCATTTTGGAGAGGTATGCGTGATGAAGAAAAAGGCGGCTACTACGGTCAGCGCGATTATTCACTTGAGCTTGACGAAGAAGCACGCAAGGGCGCGGTTTATACCGGACGAATCCTGTGGTTTTTTTCAAATTGCTATATGCTGCTCGGCAACGATGAGTTGCTTTGCGATGCCGAGCACGCCTATGAATTTATACGCGACTGTCTGATTGATAAGGAAAACGGCGGTGTTTACTGGTCTGTAATGCGAGACGGCAGTGTTTGCGACATCGGAAAGCATACCTATGCTCAGGCGTTTACGGTCTACGCGCTTGCGGCATATGCGAAAGCCAGCGGAGAAAAAGAGCCTCTTGAGCTTGCAATGGAGCTGTTTGATGTTATCGAAACAAAATGCCGTGACGGTGAACGCTATCACGAAGCCCTTACCGATGCCTTTGTGCCGGTAATAAATATCAGGCTGAGCGAAAACGGCGTAATTTCAAAATACACAATGAATACGGTGCTCCACCTTACCGAAGCCTACGCAGAGCTGTTCGAGGTCAGCGGTGAAGAACGTGTAAGAGAAAGGCTTGCCTGGCTTCTTACGGAGTATTCCGAAAAGGTATACAGCAGTGAGAAAAACTCACTTGGCGTATTCTTCGATGAAAACATGAATTCCATGGGCAATATCCGTTCCTACGGTCACGAAATCGAAGCATCATGGCTTATGGACTGGGCAGGCGTTGTTGTCAGTAGCTGCGACAGCGAAAACACATATGCTCCGCTGTTTGACAAATGCCATGATATATCGGTTGCCCTTGCCGCCGAGGTTTACGAAAACGCCCTCAGTGACAGCGGCGCGTTTATCGGTGAAGCGGTTGACGGCAGCAGCGAAGCCGACAGTATCTGGTGGGCACAGGCGGAGGCGGTTCTGGGCTTCTGCAACGCCTATCTTTCCACACTCGACGGGAAATATCTTAAAGCCGCCTACGAGGTGTGGGACTATATTCAGGATTTCTTCATTGACCGCCGTGAGGGCGGCGAGTGGTATAACGCCGTCACACCGGACGGAATACCTACGGACGGTTGCATTGCCGGGGAATGGAAAAGCCCTTATCACAACGGCAGAATGTGCCTGAAGGTAATAGAATGGCAGCAGGCATGTGAAATTCTCGAACGCTTCGGCGGCTCGGAGGAGGACCTTGTAATCACCGTCGGAGACGAAACTGACAGCGAGGGTTGATTTGATTGAAAAAAGTTTCAATGAAAGACATTGCCGACATTTTCGGAGTGAGCACGGTAACGGTGTCAAAAGCTCTGGGCGGCAAGGACGGTGTCAGCGAGACTTTGCGTTCGCAGATTAAGAGCAAGGCGGCGGAAATGGGATATTATCAGAATGCCGCCGCACGTTCAAAGGGATTGGGAGTGCTTGTGCCGGAAAGGTATTTCGGCGCAAACGCTTTCTATTCGCGCTTTTACAGCGAGGTATCAATTGCGGCGGCGGACAGAGGCGCGTTTACGATACTTGAGATAGTTTCGACGGCAGATGAACAGCGGCGGACAGCACCGAAGCTTTTGAGCATGGCTGACGGTGTGATTTTTCTCGGACAGTTTTCGGACCGTTATATAAATGCCGTTGCCGCCTGCGGCAAGCCGCATATATTGCTTGATTTTTATTCCGACAGTGACGATGCCGCGGCCATTGTCAGCGACAACTGCTTTGACTGCTACCGCATGACGAAATACCTGATTGAACGGGGACACGAAAGCATTGGATTTATCGGCTCGGTTTTTGAAAACAGCGGTACTCTTGACAGGTATTTGGGCTATCACCGGGCACTTGTGGAGTGTTCCGTTGCTCAACACCCGGAGTGGGTCATACCGGACAGAAAGAACGGTGTGTCGCTGAGTACCTTTGAGTTGCCGGAAAAATTGCCGCAGGCATTTGTCTGCGAAAGCGATGATGCGGCGTATCGACTTGTGGGTCAGCTCCATAATATGGGCGTGCGCGTTCCGGAGGACATTTCGGTGGTGGGCTATGACGATTCCGCCTTTGCACTGATGTGCGAGCCGAAGCTTACAACCTGCCGTGTTGATACGAGAAAAATGGGAGACAGTGCGGTCAAAACGCTTTTGGCTATCCTGAACGGAAACCCCGGCTTTTCCGGCAGACTGCTTGCACACGGAAAAATCATCGAACGCGAATCCGTGCTGGACAGAAGAACGGCACGCTGAAAAATTTAAGCACGAAAAGGCTGTATTTTCAGATTTTCTTTAATATATGGTTATATAATCCGGGCTTGCGATTTCAATAACCGTACAAGCAATGCGCCCTGTAAAGGGTATCCCGAAAGGGAAGATTTAAAAAGATGGGGAATTGCAAAACCGCTTTCGGTTTTGCAATTCCCCATCTTAATTAAGCATTTTTTGAGTACCGTTTCTTTGTGTAAGCAAAGAAACGGTACATAGTTATAAGTGAAAATTATTTGCTGATTGCGCGGATTCTGATAACGCCGTCGATAGCCTTGACCGCTTCAAGAGAAGCAGCGTCAATCTCGGTATCGCAGTCGAGAACAGTATAAGCATAGTCCTTTTTGGACTTTGAAAGCATGTTTTCGATGTTCAGACCTTTTTCGGAGAATACGGCGGAAAGTCTTGTAATGGTGTTGGGAATGTTCTTGTGGAGAACGCAGAGACGGTAATTCGCAACAGGACCGCAGTCGAGGTCGGGGAACATTACCGCGTTCTTGATTGAGCCTTCCTCAAGATATTTTTTAATCTCGTCGGCAGCCATAACAGCGCAGTTATCTTCGGATTCGGGGGTAGATGCGCCGAGGTGAGGAATCGCAACAATGCCCTCAACGTCCAACACGTCCTCGGTGGGGAAGTCAACCACATAGCCGCCGACCTTACCGCTGGCAAGAGCCTCCTTGATAACGGCGGTGTCAACAAGCTCCGCACGGGAGAAGTTGAGGATTCTCACGCCGTCTTTCATTTGGGAAATAGCCTCTGCACCGAGGTAATTCTTGGTGTCTGCGTTATAAGGAACGTGAATTGAAATATAATCGCAGTTTTCGTAAATCTCCTTGAGGTTTACGGAATGGTTGATGTGTCTTGACAAACTCCACGCGGCCTCAAGGCTCATAAAGGGGTCGTAGCCGTAAACGTCCATGCCCAGATTGTAAGCGGTGTTTGCGACCTGTGCGCCGATTGCACCCAAACCGATAACGCCCAGCTTTTTGCCCTTTACTTCGGGACCTGCAAACTGGCTTTTGCCTTTTTCAACGAGCTTGGGAACTTCCGCACCCTGACCCTTGAGGGTCTTTGCCCACTCAATAGCTGGAATAACCTTACGGGAGCACATGAACAGCGCGGCAATAACAAGCTCCTTAACGGCGTTTGCGTTTGCGCCGGGGGTGTTGAAAACAACGATACCCTTGTCTGCACAGTCAACAACGGGGATATTATTGACACCTGCACCTGCTCTTGCGATAGCAAGCAGGCTTTCGGGCATTTCCATATCGTGCATACTTGCACTTCTTACGATTATCGCATCGGGATTTTCAACAGAATCGCCGGAGGTGTAATTTGCGCCCAGTCTGTTAAGACCTACAGCGGCTATCTTATTTAATGTCAGAACATTATACATCACAATCACTCCTTATTTGTTTTCAGCCTCAAACTTCTTCATAAACTCAACCAGCTTTACAACGCCCTCGGTAGGCATTGCGTTGTAAATGGAAGCTCTCATGCCGCCGACGGAACGGTGACCCTTGAGGTTAACAAAGCCTGCCGCAGTTGCTTCCTTGACAAACTTTGCGTCAAGCTCGTCGTTGCCGGTGACAAAGGGAACATTCATAAGGGAACGGTCTTCGGGGACAACAGTGCCCTTGAACATTTCGGAAGAATCGAGATAATCGTAAAGCAGCTTTGCCTTATGCTCGTTAATCTCTTTCATTTTCTCAACGCCGCCAAGCTCAAGCACCCATTCGAGCACAAGCTTTGCAATGTAAATCGCGTAGCAGGGAGGAGTGTTGTACATGGAGCCGTTTTCGGCATGAGTGCTGTACTTGAGCATTGTGGGACAGCAGGGCTGAGTTTCGCCTATAAGGTCCTCACGAATGATAACAACGGTCAGACCTGCGCAGGACATATTTTTCTGTGCGCCTGCATAAAGAACGCCGAATTTGGAAACATCAAGCGGCTCGGAAAGAATGCAGGAAGAAATGTCCGCAACGAGGGGAACGTTGCCGGTTTCGGGAAGCTCGTGATACTTTGTGCCGTAAATGGTGTTGTTCAGGCAGATGTGGAAATAGTCGGCGTCGGGAGTAAAGGTGGAGGGGTCGAGCTTCGGAATGTAGGAGAAAGTCTTATCCTTGCTGGAAGCGACCACATTAGCTTCACCGAAACGGGAAGCTTCCTGATACGCCTTGTTTGCCCACTGACCGGTGAGAACAAAATCGGCCTTGCCGCTTTTTGTCATGAGGTTTAAAGGTACCATTGCAAACTGTGTGGAGGCACCGCCCTGGAGGAACAGTACCTTATAATTGTCGGGAATGCTCATTACCTTGCGGAGTGCTGCCTCTGCGCCGTCAATAATCGCCTGATATGTCTTTGAGCGGTGAGACATCTCCATAACAGACTGACCGCTGCCCTCGTAATCCAGCATTTCAGATGCCGCTTTTGAAAGAACTGCCTCCGGGAGACAGGAAGGACCTGCGGAAAAATTGTATACTCTTGCCATTTTTATTACCTCCGTTATGAAAGATATTCGCTCACAGCGAATTTTGTGATTAGTACAATTATATGATTTGTCTGTCCTGTAGTCAACATTTCAAAAGGTAGAAATTGTCAGGGATTTGCGGCGGTTTTTAGTGCATATTTTTACACTTTTAACTGGTAAAACGTAAAAACGGACTACTTTCGTCCATGATAGGCGTACAAAGTAATAATGTGTGCGCTTGCTGTGAAATCTGTGCGCACGTGGCGGAAAAGCGATAACTATCTGTAATATTTACATCATAAATTATTATAAGTATAGCGAAAAGCAAAGCACAAAAACCGCACACTTTTGTACGCTTGTACATCACCGATACCTTTTTTTTAGAACAATTGCCAATTGAAATAATATGTGACAAAGATTTATAATGAATTTGAAGAATTAAATTCTTCGTTTGGTTTGCGGCAATTTACGTTGATATTAAGAAAGTGCTAAAATGTAAAGGAGCGAATTAAAGTGAAAAACAGAAAAATATTTTTGCAGGCGGTAGTATTGTCACTTTTACTGCTGCTTTTCGGCTGTGCGGACGGATCGGGAAGTGTAAACGGTGATGTTGCCGGTGATACTGCCGGTGATACCGTTTCGGAAAATCACATTGCGGAAGCAACCACAGAGGGCTATGAAAGCGCAAAGCTCACATGTTCCTACGGGCGAAATATGATTTTTGAAAGCAGTACCGGCATTTATTTCCAAAACTATGTTGACTACTCGGATAAAATCGGCACACTGTCGATGATTGAATACGCGGAATCTCCTCTGGGACCGTGGATACCGCTGTGCGGCAGACCCAACTGTCTGCATAACAGCAGAGACTGCAACGCCTATATCGGCACTCATATGATGGGCATGTATAATAACAGGCTTTATTACTCCGACGGAGGAAGAGGTCTTTCCAGCATGGCTTTGGACGGAAGCAATCACCGTTCCGAATTGTCTCTTCGCGATGACTTTTTCACGGGAGACATACATTCGGTTTCGTTTTCCAATGGCTACGTTTATTATACCGACAGGTCTTCATCGGAGGATGCGGCGAGGTTTTTCCGGGTGAATGTGGACGAAGAAACCGCCACTGCCGATAATATCGAATATGTTGTTTCCGAGGATTATTATTTCACCGGCTACGTTGACAGCGTGCCCTTTGACGGCGGTTTGCGTATAACGACTGTCAATAATGATGACGATACACGCAGTTTTAAATATTTCGTGTACTATTTTGATACCGACGAGCTGTTAACTCCCTTTGAAGAAATCGGAGCAAACCCCGCATATTTCACGGATAAGTATATTTACGGCGGAGGAAAAGGCGTTGTGTACGTATACGAAAGAGAAACCGGGAAAATAACGGAGCTGTTCAGGGTTGATACAGACCGAACCTGTTTGATGTTCTGCGACGGCACGTATTTTTACGGTGAGGAAATAGGTGCGATTGCCGAAAACGAGCCGTGCAGACAGTTCTACGTCTATGATATGGAGGGAAACTACATCGGTCAAACGGATATGGACGTTGAACGCGGCTCCGCCGGTGAGTATCAGATGCTGTACGAGATTACGGACAAAGCGGTGTTTTTTACCGCCTCCGGCATAAGCAGCTTCGATTACGTGATTCTGAGAGAGGATATTGAATCCGGCAACTTTGATATTATCGAGGTTGAAAAATAAAAATTTCCGAAAAAGCCGTGAAATGACAAAGGTGCAAAAACCGCACACTTTTGTACGCTTGTACATTACCGACACCGTTTTTTTAGAACAATTGCCAATTGAAATAATATGTGACAAAGATTTATAATAAATTTGAGGAATTAAATTCTTCGTTTGGTTTGTAAACAATCGGCACGGTTAAGAAAATGAATAATTAAGGAGCGAGTTAAAATGAAAAAAGCACTTAAAGTTTTTGGTTTGTTTTTAGTGCTTACGTTGATGCTGTCTGTTTTTAACATTTCAGTGTCCGCAAGAAGCACGACGTATCAGTATACTCATGGTGAGGCGACAATGGAGCTTGGACAGGTCAAGGTTTCGGCAAGAATGACCAGTGAGAACGCCGCATCATTGAATATTTGGGGTCAATATCAATACCAGTATGTTGATGATGACAACACGCTCCAGACCAGTGACTGGCAATCGGTAACAGATTATTATAAATATTGTACCGATACCGGAGCAAACGGCTGGAAAGCAACCTCCCAGTATTCAATGTGTTCGCTTCACAATAAGTTTTCGTGGAACGGTATGCAGGTTTTGAACCAATATATGTACGATTAAAATAGAATTAATAAATAATTGATTCTATTTAGCTTAGCTGTGCCGATTGCAAATATGAAAAGAAGAACTTTTATGAATACTGAAAGGGAAAATTTTATGAAAAAAAATATAATATTTTTGCAGGCTGTAGTATTGTCACTTTTACTGCTGCTTTTCGGCTGTGCGGACGGCACCGGAAGTGTAAACGGTGATACTTCCGGAGATGCTACTGACGATACCGCTTCGGGAAATCACATTGCGGAAGCCACCACAGAGGGCTATGAAAGCGCAAAGCTCACATGTTCCTACGGGCGAAATATGATTTTTGAAAGCAGTACCGGCATTTATTTTCAAAATTATGTGGACTACTCAAGTGAAATCGGTACATTGTCTATGATTGAATACGCGGAATCTCCTCTTGGACCGTGGATACCGCTGTGCGGCAAGCCCGAATGTCTTCACAACAGCGAAAACTGCAATGCCTATGTCGGCGATCACATGATGGGAATGTATAATAACAGGATTTATTACTCGAATACTTACTTTGATAATGACTCCGTTATTAAAAACGAAATTTTCAGCATGGCTTTGGACGGAACCGAGCACCGCTCAGAATTTTCTATTTCCGATGATTTCTTTTTCGGTGATACGTCATCGGTTTCGTTTTCCAATGGCTACGTTTATTATACCGACAGGTCTTCATCGGATGATGCTGTGAGATTTTTCCGGGTGAATGTGGACGAAGAAACCGCCACAGCCGATAATATCGAATATGTTGTCGCCGAGGATTATTATTTCACCGGCTACGTTGACAGCGTGCCCTTTGACGGCGGTTTGCGTATAACGACTGTCAATAATGATGACGATACACGCAGTTTTAAATATTTCGTGTACTATTTTGATACCGACGAGCTGTTAACTCCCTTTGAAGAAATCGGAGCAAACCCCGCATATTTCACGGATAAGTATATCTATGCCATGAAAAAAGGCGTTGTGTACGTATACGAAAGAGAAACCGGGGAGATAACGGAGCTGTTCAGGGTTGATACAGACCGAACCTGCGTAATGTTCTGCGACGGTACGTATTTTTACGGCGAAGAAGTAGGTGCGATTGCCGAAAACGAGCCGTGCAGACAGTTCTACGTCTATGACATGGAGGGGAATTACATCGGTCAAACGGATATTGACGTTGAACGCGGCTCCTCCGGTGACTATCAAATGCTGTACGAAATAACGGATAAAGCGGTGTTTTTTACCGCCTCCGGCATAAGCAGCTTCGATTACGTGATTCTGAGAGAGGATATTGAATCCGGCAACTTTGATATTATCAAGGTCGAGAAGTAAAATATCTTTTGAATGTGAAATAAATCACATCACGCGCCGCGGTGCATTTCACATTGCGAAGCAATGTTCCACGCTCGGAGAGCATTTCACAAATCCGCAAGGACTTATTTCGTTGAAAAGAAGCACCCTTTGTCCGATAGACAAAGGGTGCTTCTTTTCTGGTGGACACTAACGGAATCGAACCGCTGACAACCTGCACGTCAAGCAGGGACTCTACCAGCTGAGCTAAGTGTCCGTAACGCATCTGTATTTAACGCTTAAACATAATAGCACAAACAATATGCAATTGTCAATACCGAATTTGAAATTTTTTGTTTGACCTATAAACAGGGGTCGTAAAAAGCTTTTGTATTACGACCCCTGCATTGATACTACCGATAAAAATATTCAGTTACAAACGGTCTGATTTGTCCATACCTTTGTTTGACGCTTTTTTAATAGCATTATAAGCCGATTACGAAACCAGAGAAAACGCCTCCGGGTGAGCTTCCTTGAGCCGGTCAATCAAAAGCTTTGCGTTTTCGTAGGAGGAACAAAGCTCCTTACTTTCGCGCAGTTCATCTGTCATGCTGCGCAGACAAATGCCAAGTTTTGGACATTCGCCGTTTTTGACACGCTCGTTCAGCTCACTGTTCCAGAATATTTCAATCCACCGTGTGCCTCCGAAATCTTCAAATATTTCCTCACCGTAGGAATAAACAATTGTCGAATACAGGTCGTAGTCCAATATCCACAGCATAGCCGACGGCTCTCCGGCAAGATGTTCAATCAAAATTGTGGAGTTGGCAATGGCGATTTCCTCGTTTTTCGCAGCCACGTTATAATCGGAAAGACCTATGGAAACCTTGCCGTTTTCGTCCCAGTCAAGGGCGTATTTGCAAAGTTCGTTTCTGACGTCGCCGGTAACCGAAGATGCATAGTCGGTGTAGCTGACATATAACGCTGCGGTGACATCGTATTCGCCCGGCAGACTTGCCACGGTTATGTAAATAATCACGACCAGCGAGCAGAGGGCTACGATAATCGGCACTTTGTAATGATACCATATGTCCGAAAGCTTTTTCGGCTTTTGGATACTTTCGATGTTGCCAGATTTACGTGAGCGAATTTCCTCGGCAACATGTGCTTCAAGCTCCCTGCCGTCATCTTCCGGCTCATCATCGAAAACCTGAACGGAAATACATTCCGCTTCGTCTTCTTTAACCTTATCCGTAAATTTTTCGTCCATTATGCCGCGCTCCTTTCGGGGATATATGAAAATTTTACCACTAAACTGCGGCTTGTCAATGCCCGACGGCGGAAATATAAGTGAGGATTTCGGAAGTAAAGCGACTCTAATTCAGTGCGTTGACGATAATTATGGCAACGCTGGTGGCAATCATAACAATACCTACAACCCTGTTCAGAGTCTTTGCCGAGGCTTTGTTTGCGATAACGGCGGCGATTCTTGCCCAGATAAATGTGAACACTACACACAGAATAAGAGCCGAAATGTTCGGCATACCGCCGATGACAAAGTGACTGATGCCGCCGGTAAGTGCGGTGAACGCCATGATAAATACGCTTGTGCCGACAGCCATGTGCATTTCGTAGCCGAGCAGAGTGGTCAGTACAAACAGCATCATCATTCCGCCGCCTGCGCCGACAAAGCCGCAGATAAAGCCGACCAGAACGCCGCCGCCAATGGATTTTATCAGTTTCGTACGCGGACTGCCCTGTGCCATTTGCTCTTTTGTGGTGGTTATAGGCTTAATAAGGAAACGCAGACCGATAATAATCAGTGCGATTTGCATAGTTCCGCTCATGGTCTGCTCAGGCAGCAGACTTGCGACAAGACTGCCGACAACCGTAAATGCGAGAACGCTTACAAGCATGGGCAAACTGTTTTTTACGTCCAGATTTCCGCCTTTTTTGTAGGTGTACGCGCTTACGGCACTTGCCAGTACATCGCTGATAAGCCCGATGCCTACGGCTTCATACGCCGGAATACCCAAAAAAGTAGTGAGCATCGGACCTATTACGGCGGCTGCACTCATTCCGGCAAAGCCTGTGCCGATACCTGCTCCCGCACCTGCAAGGAAGCAGATGAGTATTTCAAGTAAAAGTTTCATTTTTACTCTCCCTTTCCGATTGAATAATCAAACAGCTTGACATCTTTTGCAACAAAGTATACTATAAGCTACAGGTGTCGCATATTCAACCGTCAAAAATGATGAATTTATTATGATTTGCGGCACTTTTGCGGCTTTTGTCGCATCGTTCACAGAAAATTCGGAGGTGCATCATGAAAGGCGACCAGAGAGTTATGCTTACAAAGCGTCTGTTGCAGGAGGGGCTTTTTCGTTTGCTGGAAAGTAAAGGAATAGATGACGTGGGAGTTTCCGAGCTGTGCGCCGAATCGGGCATAAACCGTGCCACGTTTTACCGCCACTATACACAGCCAAGGGACATTCTTGCGGATACACGCCGGGGAATAATCCGCGATGTCCGGGCGATTGCCGAGCAGACGGCGGCGGAATCGAATCTTGCCTTGTGGCTTGAAAATCTGTGCCGATATTTTTACGAACACAGAGAGCTGCTATGTCTGTTGTTCAAGACCCGAACGGACGATGAGTTTGCGGAGACGATTTCCGGCTTGTTCAACGGACAGTTTCTGAGCGTTTTAAGCAAGGCGTTCCCCGATATGGACGAGGACAGTCTGAAGCTCACTGTTTACGGCTATGCAGGGGGATTTTATTACATTCTTCGGCAGTGGCTTTTCGAGCCTTTCGACAAAACGCCGAATGAGGTGGCAAAGGTTATGTGCGAGCTTTTCGCTTCCGAAAGGGTTAACGCCGAATTGAAGCGTACATTTTAATACAGATATATTCACGCAGCCGATTTTCAGTTCGATAATCGGCTGCGTACATATATTATAGCACATTTTTCGTCGGATTAACAGTCTTGTATTATATTTTGTGAAAAGTATAATTTGAATGCAGAGAAAGCCGGCTTTGTTCTTTGCGGAAAAATTTTGAAAGAGGTGCCAAAATATGATTCTTTACCATGGCAGCAGTATTCCCGGCATAAGGGAGCTTCGTCCGATGTCATACGACGGAGGGGAAGCACTGGCTTATCTGACGCACAACAGGGTGCTGGCAACAATCTACGCCCACAACCCCATGACCCGTCCCAACGGATATTTCACCTACTGGTTTGACAGGGACGGCAGACTTTATTACGACGAATATTTTGAAAATCAGACGGAGATACTTTATTCCGGTCAAAGAGGATTTGTGTACGAATGTGACGGAGAGTTTCCGCAAATGGAGAAAATGCCCTGGGTATATCTTGCAAAAGCTCCTGTTCCCGTCAAAAAATGCGAAGAAATACCGGACATTTATCAGCGGCTTTTAGCCTGCGAAAGTGAGGGAAGCCTGACGATTCGGCGTTGGTGCGACGCTTCCTTAAAGCAAAGGGAAATATGGGAGAGGGTAGTTCGCAGAAGCCTTGAAAACACCGACCCTGCAACACCGCTCGGTCGGGAATACCATGAGTTTATAAGGTCGCATTTTGCAAACATAGAATAAAATTCACGGAAACGGTTGAAAGACGGGTCATGCTCTGCTACAATATAATGTGAAAATATGTATTGGGAGATAATTTAAATGGAGCTTTGGACCTATGAACACGCAATAACTCTGTTGCCTGCGCTGGCAGTGATGCTGGTAATCGGACTTGTACTCAGGCTGACAATCGGAAGCAAGCCGCTGAAAGTGCGAATGATACCCTTTCAGGTGCTTGCCTGTATTCTGCTTGCCCTTGAAGTCGGCAAGCAGGTAACATCGCTGATTGAGGGCTACGACCTTTACCGTTTGCCCTTTCACTTCTGTTCGCTTTTTATTTTCATGTTGCCCGTAATGTCCTTTTATAAAGGAAAGCACAGGGAAACCGTTACCGCCGTTACAACTGCCATATGCGCGGCGTTGTTTGCGCTTATGCTGATATATCCGAATCTTATATACAGCGCCGGAAATATCAGGGATTATTTTGAGGGTTTTATAGATTTTCACACCGTCACTTTTCACAACATTGTAATGCTTGAATTTGTGCTTATTGTCGCACTCAGGCTTCATGAACCCCAAAAGAAGCGTGATATTAAGGTGTCGGTCATATTTACCCTCTGCTTCTGTGTGGTGTCGGCAACAATGGCTCAGCTTTTAAAAACAAACTATGCGAATTTCTATTCCTGCAATATCCCCGTTTTCGAGGAAATAAGGCTTTCAATGGCGGAGGCAATCGGCGCAGTGCCGGTGCAGATAATATACATACTTATTCTTACGGTGCTCAACGTTCTGTTTGTGGTCGGAAGCTATATGCTGTATACCCTTTTGTATAAGCTTACCGAGCGGATTTTTAAGACAGACGGCAAGCTTTCCGAAGGATAAAAAGGAGCCAACTATAATTAAGTCAAGAGAAAATTAAAAAATAAAAATTATTT
>CAZCQZ010000038.1:0-18023 GCA_964500965.1 uncultured Eubacteriales bacterium
GCCATAAAATAATTTTTATTTTTTAATTTTCTCTTGACTTAATTATAGTTGGCTCTATTAAACTTTTTAATCTTTCATCCAAGCTTCATCATAATTTGGATGCTCTTTTAAACATTCCAAATCAATTTCATGAGTATCATGTCCTAAATATGAGAACTCTTCTAATTTTGGTAAGTTTAACACAAAGCTTATGTCTGTAATATTACAATAAGAAACATCTAAAGCTTTTAGATTATAAAGTTTATTTATAATTTCTTTATCAATTGTGTGTATATTCGTAGAATTTATATTGAGGGATACGATATTCTCCCAATTAACACTTTCATAATCCAGCTTGGTAAAATCATATCCTGAAATTGAAAGTGATTCCAATTCCGTTAATTCAGATAAATCCGGTAAGGTTTCAATTTGAACATCGTATAATTCCAACGATTTTAAATTCTTGAAGCTTCCCTCTGTTCCAAGCAAGTCAATATCGTCGATTTTAAAACGAGCACCCCCATAAGGATTAGATCTAATGCATAAGCTTGATAGACTTCTGATATCTGCCAGCTTTCTTATTGAACCAATAGGTGAATCTACAATATTAACAGAAGTTAATTTTTTTAGTTTAGTTAACTCTTCAAAAAAGTTCTGTGCATCTGAAGCGTCACTGATTCCGACAATAGTAATTGTTTCAAGATTCGTTAATTTGCTGAGCAAATCATAATCGTGTCCCAAAAGTGCAACATCAGAACCCGGATCACAAACCAACTCACGTATCTCATCATAATTCTGACTTGTTTGATTAATACAGTCGTTAATGGTTTTTCGTTTCCACTGTAAATCAGCTTCTGTTTCATTATCACTGTTTAAGAACCATATTCCGAAGCCTATTACAATAGCCAAAAATATTATAAGAATACAAGTAATAATTATCATCGTAGAAAATATGGTTTTATGTTTCATTATAAACAAATCCCTCATTAAGTTAATCTTGCAAAAATGTTATAAAGGCATCAATATGCTGTTTATATTTATCTGCTCTCTTCTTTTTTTCTCCTACGAGTTCACCATCAATATAAGCACCCAAAGTAGATTTAACCCGGGCGAAGAATAATTATTTTCATGTTCCCACGTCCGGTGGGAATTTTTCGTTTTTCAACAGTATAATATTTCATATTTATCCTCATTAAACAGTAGTATAAATATAGTTTATAAATTTTACCGAGTATTGTCAACCCTCACCGTTTACAGTGCGTTCAATCGGGTGTATAATGCTTACGGTGATTTTATGATTATTGAAAAAGGATTCCTTAAAAGAGACAGGCTGGTTGTTGCGCCGGAGCTGGTGGGCAAGATTCTTGTCTGTCGTTCGGAAAATGGGATTGTTCGTCAGAGAATAACCGAAACGGAGGCGTACGGAACTGAAACCGATACCGCCTGTCATGCTTTTAGGGGAAGAACTCCTCGAAATGAACCGCTTTATATGGAGGGCGGCATTGCATACGTGTATCTGTGCTACGGTATTCACTGGCTTCTGAATGTCATAACCGGTGAAAAGGATTCCCCACAAGGTGTGCTTATCCGAGCCTGTGAGGGAGCAAACGGTCCGGGAAAGCTGACAAAAGCGGCAAGAATAAACGGCTCGTTTAACCGTCTCAGCTATTGTGAGGAAAGCGGTATCTGGCTTGAGGACGACGGCTTTGTCTGCGACATTGTTACCGACAAACGGGTAGGCATCGGTTACGCCACGGAAGAAGACCAAAACCGTCAGTGGCGATTTATTATGAAAGCGTAATGCTTTCACATGAAGCAGTAACGCTTTCAGCGTTTTCCCTGCTCGTCCAGCGTGAGATAATAGTCCGGCAAAAATTCATCTAAAAATATTTCTACCTCTTTCATGTTCATTGCCTTTACGGAATCAAGCGTGGTTTTCTCCGCATCTTTAAATTCACTGTTCCCGGCTATACGCTCCTCTATGCACTTAATCAGCGCGCTGAGTTTGTCCGCCGCCTTTACTATGCGGCATTCCTCCTTTGTTCCCCTTTCGTACAAAAGAGGCTCATATGCCTTTTTTAAATCCTCCGGCAGCTTCTCCGTAAGTGCTTCGGACGCCATAAGCTCTACCTGCTTATATGCACTGCGCATTTCGTCGCTGTAATACTTTACCGGTGTAGGCATATCACCTGTTATTATTTCCCCTGCATCATGATACAGCGCAAGCAGAACTACTCTGCCTGTATCAATGTTTCCGTCAAGACGATTGTTTTTAATCTCGCAAAGCAGATGCGCTATCATTGCCGTTTCAAGGGTATGCTCGCTCAGGCTTTCCTGCCTTGTGTTTCTCATTAACGCCCAGCGTGATATATATTTCATTCTTGACATCATTGCCATGAAACTGCTCATTGTGTCACTTCTTCCATTAATATATAATATAATTATAACACAACGGGTTTCATTGTAAAGTACGTATTCTTGACAATTTACGTCCGTTTCACTAAACTATATTACAGCAATTATCTGCACGAGGTAATGTATATGAATGATTATGCACTGATTCTTGCCGGCGGCGGCGCAAAGGGAGCATATCAGATAGGCGTTTGGAAAGCTCTGCGTGACCTTGGTGCCGACAAACTGATAAGTGCGGTGGCAGGCACATCTGTCGGTGCGCTCAACGGCTCTCTTTACGTATCGGGAGAATACAAAAAAGCTCTCGGTCTGTGGCGCAATCTCCGCCGTGATGATGTTCTTACTCCGTCACAGCTTGAACACCGCATTGACGGCAACGATATTTTAACATCACTGCTGAAAAATAATCTTCTGTCACGAATTAAAACCGGTATATTTTCACGCTCCGGACTTTCCGGGCTGATTTCCGAGAATCTGAATTTCAGAGCTGTCAGACGTTCCGACACGCCGCTTTACATTACGCTTTTCGATATTAAAAGACTTTCGGCGGAATACGTACGCCTTTCTCCCGACGATTCAGACGAACGCATAAAAAGTCTGCTTCTCGCTTCCTCTGCGATTCCCGTGGTTTTCCCTCCGGAAATTATCGGCGGCAGAAGCTATTATGACGGCGGCATTGCCGATAACTGCCCTGTAAAACCGCTTTATACGGAAGGCTACAGAAAGTTTGTCGTAGTCTGGCTTTCACATGATTCCTCCGACGGCATACGGGAACATTCCGCTAAATTTTCGGACGCAACCTTTGTTAATATTGTTCCCTCCGAAGATCAGGGGAATTTCATTACCGGAACGCTGGATTTTTCCGAGGACGGTATCAACGCAAGGATTGAGCTTGGCTATAACGATGCCGTGAATGCATTGTGCAACGCTTTCTGCGATGAAGCCTCCGCATCGTCCGAAAAACGCATTTCATACGCAAAAAGAAGCATAAGAAAGATTTCAAAATCAAAACAATGATAACAAGAGGTCATTATGAGACACATTGAAATTCTCGATTCTACCCTGCGTGACGGTGCGCAGGGCGAAAGCATTTCTTTCTCCGTTGCCGATAAGCTGGCAATAGCGGAGCTGGTAGACTCTCTCGGAATCGAATACATTGAAGCCGGCAATCCCGGCTCAAATCCAAAAGACATCGAATTTTTCCTGAGAGCTTCCGAACTTTCGGGTTTCAACTCGCTGGTCGCTTTCGGCTCAACACGTCATGTGGGCTGTGCCTGTGATGACGATTTGTCACTTGCCTCTCTCTGTTCGACGGCTGTTCCCTGTGTTTCCGTTTTCGGAAAAACCGCACAATCACACGTTCGTGACATTCTAAAGGTTTCCGATTCGGAGAATCTTCGTATAATCGAGGAAAGCTGTGCTTTTCTCAAGGAAAAAGGCAAGCAGGTGTTTTTTGATGCCGAGCACTTTTTTGACGGCTTTAAAGAAAATCCCGAATATGCCGTCGAATGTCTTAAAGCCGCCGTTGCAGGAGGAACGGACAGGCTTATTTTATGCGATTCCGCCGGCGGCTCTTTTCCCGATTTTGTTTACAGCACCACAAAAGAAATTTGCAACCTTTTCCCCGATATTATTATCGGTATTCACGCTCACAATGACTGCGCTATGGCTGTTGCCAATTCCGTCAGTGCAGTGCAGGCAGGTGCAGGACACGTTCAGGGTACTTTACTCGGAATAGGCGAACGCTGCGGAAACGCTTCTCTCTCGGCAGTTATCGCCAACCTCCAGCTCAAGCTGGGTTATGATGTTCTGCCTGAGGGCAAAATCGAAAAGCTGACGCCTATCTGCCGCTCTATTGCGGAAATCTGCAACACCGGCATCAAACGTACCGAACCTTACATCGGCACTTCCGCCTTTGCTCACAAGGCAGGTATGCATGTCGATTCGGTTCTTAAACGCTCCGACACCTATGAACACATTTCTCCCGAATCGGTAGGCAATGAACGCAGATTTTTGATGAGCGAATTTGCCGGCCGCAGTGCGCTGATTAAAAAGATTCAGAACATTGCACCGAATCTTTCAAGAGACAGCGATGACACCTCCGCCATAATCGAACGACTTAAACGCCGTGAACACAAAGGGTATCAGTTTGAGGGTGCGGAAGCCTCCTTTGAACTTCTTGTGCGCCGCACACTGCCCGACTGGAAGCCGCTTTTTGAGCTTGTAAAATACCGTGTTCACTCCGAACGTCCCCACGAGGAGGGCGCAAGCGCAACCGCGGTTGTCAAGGTGAGAGTCGGCACAGAGGAGGTTTTGCGCTGTGCCGAGGGAGACGGTCCTGTTAACGCACTGGATAAAGCTCTGCGCCATTCTCTTGAGGTTTTTTATCCCATTCTCAGAACGGTTCATCTTACCGACTACAAGGTGCGTGTAATGGACGCAAACAAAGCCACCGCTTCCCTTGTACGTGTTCTCATAACCTCCACTGACGGAGCTAAAATGTGGACAACCGTAGGTGTTTCTGCGGATATTATGGAAGCAAGCTTTAAGGCTCTTTGCGATTCTGTGGAATACAAGCTTACTGCCGAATAAAGATAAACAGGAAATCCAAAACGGATTTCCTGTTTATCTTTATTCGTTTATCTTTATCATCTTAACTTCATAAGGCTCAAGCATCGTAGCTTCTGCTTCTTTTTGCTCGTTCGTGAAATTGAGATAGAACACATATTTGCAATTTTCACTCTCTCGAATATGCTTTTCCACGCCCTCCGGCAGCTTTGACACTTCAAGCTTTGCTTCATCAATCAGCATATCGGTTATTGCCTGGGTTCCCTCTTTGTCGGTTCTTGCGGCAATATAATACGCTTTTCCCTTACCGTATTCGTTCACTGCAAGCACCGGTTCTCCGGCATAAAAGTCACTGCCGTATTTTCCCAAAGCTTCGGCACTTTCAAGCTTTATTCTTTCGCAAAGGTCATGCAACACATACTCCTTATCGCCTGTTACAAGGGTATTTGTTTCTTCGGGATAAAGCACGTCACATTCCTCGCTGTACAAGCCGAAAACCTCTGTCAATCCGTCTCCGGGGAAGCCGCCGAGGAAGTTCAACGTGTTTTCATTGACGTAGCCGCTGAAATAGGTTGCCGCCAAAACGCCGCCATTCTCCGTGAATTTTTTCAGTTTTTCCGCAACGCCGTTGCCCAGCAGATACAGCATAGGTGCGATAACAAGAGAATAGCCGCTTAAATCTGCTCCACAGCCCACAACGTCCGCTTCAATACCACGTTTTGTCAGTGCGTTGTGCCAATCACGGCAGGTGCGGTCATAGCCCATATTGTGAAGCTTGAAGCCGGAGACATTATTTATCGCCCATGCATTTTGCCTGTCGTAAATTACGGCGGCTTTCGCCTTTACCATACTGCCTGCCGCTGCTTTAAGCTCTCTGAGTATTGCTCCTACCTCCTGCACATCTTTGAACACACGGGTGTCATTTCTGCCCAAATGGTCAACCACTGCGCCGTGGTACTGTTCAAAGGAGCCTCTCCCCTTTCTCCACTGGAAATACTGCACCGTGTCCGAGCCGCAAGCTATTGCCTGTAGGCTTGAAAGCTTGTGAATGTGGGGACGTTTCAGCTTATTGTACGAATGCCAGTTGACCTGACTTGGCACGCTCTCCATGAGCATAAAGGGCTTGCCGCTGCTGTAGCCGCGCATTTGTGCATGGTCAAACGCCATATCCGCCGCCGTCTGCCAAAGCGGCTCATAATTATTGCACCATTCCGGATAGCCGTCCCACGATATAATATCAAGCGGCTTACTAATCTCGTCATAGTCAAGTCCGTCAAAGCAACGCATGAAGTTGGTTGTCACCGGTATTTCCGGCGTTAACTCTCTGAGAATGGAAATTTCATGCTCCATATAATTTTTCATCGACCATGTTGTGAAGCGTTTCCAATCAAGATTTAAGCCCATAACCGAGTATTCACCGTTATCGTATGGCGGTTCAACCTGCTCAAATGAAGAATAGCGGTGGCTCCAGAATGCTGCCCAGTATTCTCTGTTCAGGTTTTCTATTGTCCCGTATTTATTCTTGAGCCAAAGACGGAATTTTGCAACGCATTTATCACAGTAGCACTCTCCCCCGAATTCATTGGAGATGTGCCAGAGCAATACCGCCGGGTGCTTTCCGAAGCGTTCGGCAAGCTTCCTGATTATTATGGCTGTTTTTTCTCTGTAAACCGGTGACTGCATACAGTGATTATGCCTAACTCCGAAATGGTTGCGCACTCCGTTTGAGGCAACCCTCAAAACCTCCGGATATTTGTGTGCAAGCCATGCAGGTCTTGCGCCTGTCGGTGTTGCAAGAACGGTATATATCCCGTTTGCATACAGTTCATTGATTATTTTTTCAAGCCAGTCAAGGTCAAATACACCCTCCTCCGGCTCTAATACCGACCATGAAAAAACACCGAGTGTTGCACAATTTATGTGGGCTTCCTTCATCATTTCAATGTCTTTTTTCAATATATCCGGTCTGTCAAGCCACTGTTCGGGGTTGTAGTCGCCGCCGTGAACAAAGCCGTCAATTTTTGAAAACAGTTTTGACATGTTTAATCTCTCCTATATTATAAAAATCCGCGCACATGAAGCGCGCGGATTTTTACTGTTATCAAAGCATACAGAACTCAAAATCATCAAGTGTTCCCCATGCGCCGCCTGCATAGGAAACATAGCAGCCTACTTCGACAACATCGCCTGCATTAAGCTCGATACCGTCTACATATGCGCTCTGCCAATTCTTCCAGCCGCTGAGAGGATTCTCAAAATCGGTCTTGATTGTCTCACCGTTGACGATGACGTAAACATACGCCTGATTGCAGTAGCTTGAATTATCGCCGCCCTGCAGCCAGCCGCCGAAGCGGTATTTGCCAGTATTCTCAACGGTAATGGTCTGATAGAATTTCAAATCCTTATCGCTTGCGTCCCAGAAATGCATACAATAGGAATCACTCTTGGGAGTTTCCTTATCAGCCTGACCCTGTGCGCCGGCGGTTTCAACCGTCCAGCCGCTGTCACCCTCCTCAAATCCGGGGTTAGCCAGCAGATTAAGCGTTCTTACCAAAACGGTTATGGTTATGGTATCGCCGTTTTCGACTGTACCGCTTATTACATAATCACCGACTGCCGAAAGGTCAAGCAGCGCAGCTTCGTCCGCGTTCCATTCGACCTTTACGGGCTTCACGGAAAGGTCGTTGTAACGCGCATCTACGGTTTCGGGAAGTGTGTACTCGGTGTCTTTCTGAACTTCAACTATGACATCTTCAACTGTGGAAACCTCGATTTCGGCCGTTGTACCGCAGTAAACGTAGCCAAAGGTTTTCAGTGATTCCATGGGAACTCCGTCATAATCGAAAAGCGCCTGGTTTTCACATGCACAGCCGCCGTACCACTGACCTGCATCGTTTGCATCGTACTCGCCTGCATAGCTGCTTGCCCAGCCGATGCCGTATTTCTCCCAAAGCTCCTTGTTGGCTTCGTAACGCTTTGTCCAGTCATCGCCCTCAAGACCCGCGGTGCTGTTTACGGGTATCCATGCAGCTTCCCAGTAGAACACGCCTACTGCCTTATCACCGAGATTTGCCATGCACTCGATAACGCTCACAAGCTCATTGGACTGACCCTGTACAGAGGTGGGATACATTGTACCGCCGTTAAGGGTATTGCCCCAGCCGTCACCGTCTACAATCGTAAAGGGCCAGCTTGTTTCGGCAATCATAACCTCTTTGTCATAGGTGTTGATGATGTACTCAAACTGCTCGCTGAGGTTTTCAAGAGTACCGTGGGAATTGGGATAGAAGCTTGATGCAAAAACATCGTAATCGACTTCGTTTTCCGCAAGGGAATCTGCCTTTTCGGGGAGGTTACCGTTATTGGGGTTTGTAAAGTGAAGAACTACCTTTGCTTCGGGATAAACCTCACGCACGGCCTTTGAGCCTGCGTTAAACATCTTGCAGACACGTGACCAGCTATTGGTTACACCGGCAAGTCCGGAAGTAGTTTCATTACCTATCTGCACTGCAATGACGTTTACACCGTTCTCCTTGAGCATAAGCAGGCTGTCACGGGTGTACTCGTAAAGCGCCTCGGTAAGCTCGTTTCTGTTTTCAATGTCAGCCCATGCTTTCGGCACCATCTGCTTTGAGGGGTCTGCCCAGAAATCGGAATAATGGAAGTCAACCATAATTCCCATGCCGACAGCGGTTGCTCTCTTGCCTATTTCAAGAGCGGTATTGATGTCACAGTTACCGCCGCCGTAGCCGTTGCCGTCTGCATCAAAGGGGTCGTTCCAGACACGGACACGAATACTGTTAACGCCTGCCTGTGCAAGAGTTACGAAAATATCCTGCTCCTCTGTTCCGTCCCAGTTATAGAATTTCGCGCCTGCTTCTTCAAGGGAAATAAGGCTCGAAATATCAACGCCCATAAGGAAGTCATCGGACAGATTTTCTATCTTCTTGACATAAATGCTTGAGTCCATTGCTTCCGAATTTTTGTAGTCGGGTACATCGGAAACCTCTGTAACCTGAATAGTATCTTCGGAATCGCCTTTCTTTTCCTCGCCGGTATCAGCGCAGCCGGCAAAAATTCCCAGCAGCATTGAAATCACGAGAATCAGTGCTGTTGCCAATGAAAGCTTTCTCATTTTAATCCTCCGTTAAACGTTAAATTTTACGCCGCCGACAGGTCTTACCTTGAGCTGTAGACAGCAGTTTTCACCGAAAATCATTTCCATGCTCGATTCAAAGGATTCATACATTTCAACGGGAACGTATGCCTGAATCGTACCTGCAAAGCCGCCGCCGTGCACTCTGTAAGCACCCAGCGCATCAAGACTGCGCCGTGCAAATTCAAGTGCTATCGCTACGTTGCGTTCGCTTGTACCGCCGGTTGGGTTGATATTTTGCAGACAGTTTTCCGAGGAACGACCGGATTCATTTACAAGCTCGAAAAATCTTTCAAGCTCATCGTTCCTTAATGCCTCTGCCTGTGCCAAGGCACGTGCGGTTTCATCAAAATAGTGAACAGCACGAAGCACCGCTCTGCCGCCGACTGCTTCTTTAAGCTCCTTAATCTGCCACCAGAAATCATCCTCGTCAACCTCGCTGAGAACATCGTGACCGAAATATGCCGCGACCTTTTTCATGTCGGCAGGGATTGAAGCGTAATCATAGGACAAATCGGCATGGCTGCCGCCGGTATTGACAACGCAGAGAATGTAGCCGTTGCTCTTAAAATCGTATTTTATCGAGTCAAGGACAGGATTTTCTCTTGAAAAATCCATTGAAACCAGTCCGCCGAATGAAATCGCCGCCTGGTCAAGCAGTCCGCTTGGCTTGCCCGAAAAGACATTTTCCGCATGCTTGCCTGCAAGGGCACAATCAAGAGCACTAAGCTCTCCGTTACAGCAAATGTCGTTAAATATTGTCGCTATAAGCACTTCAAAGCAAGCAGATGACGACAGACCCGAACCGCCGGGTACCTGCGATTCAATGCAGGCTGTGAAGCCTTTCGGCTCATAGCCCTTTTTAGCTATCGCATCGGCAATTCCCAGAACGACATCGCCGGGCTTAACATCTCCGGTTGGCTTCGGAGTCAAATCGGACAGGTCAACCTCAAAAGGAGGATAGCCCTGTGAATCTATGCGAACGGTATTTGTTCCGTTAGGTGCAGCCACGGCAAGAGCATCAAGGGTAACTGCCGCCGCCAAAACACAGCCTTTCTGGTGGTCTGTGTGGTTGCCGCCGATTTCCGTTCTGCCCGGTGCGCTGTACACAGCCGCCGAATCAATTTCCGGCGCAAACTCCGCAAATTTTGTGAGCAGGGCATTTATTCTGTTCTTTTGCGGTGTCGTTTCTTCTTTTTCGCAGGAATACAGATAGGTCAATTGTTTTTCGGCATTCTCACTGTCAAGCCAGGTGCGAATGTCGTTAATCTTTTTCATCGGAGCACCTCCTGTGGTAGTATATGTGCATTCTTTTCTAATCGCAACGCCACAAGGTTTTGTCCTCGTGGCGTTGTAAGCAGGTTGAGAAAATAAATTGTTTTAGCCCTTTGTAGAACCTCCGGTGATTCCCTCAACATAATACTTCTGCATGATAATGAACAGTATGGAGATAGGAATTGATACCAATACACCTGCCGCACAGAATCTTGAGAAGTATGTGTTAAGTGACGACCTGTCAAGCATCTTGTAAAGACCCATTGCAACTGTCCAGTTGTCGGAAACACGGGACTTTATGATGATGTTTGCAAAAACGAAGTCCATCCAGGGGGACAGGAACGAGTTGATAACCGTGTAAACGATTATGGGCTTTGAAAGGGGAAGAATTATTTTTGTAAATACTCGCAGCTCGGAAGCGCCTTCAAGACGTGCAGCCTCACAAATGGAGGGGGAAATCGTATCGAAGAAGCCCTTGGTTACGAGATAGCCCAGACCGGAGCTGCCTGAGTAAACAAGAATAAGTCCGAAATAGGAATCCGTCAAGCCTACTGATTTAAGAACAAAGTAAACTGCTATCATGGAGAGGAAGCCGGGGAACAGACCGAGAAGAACGCCTATGTTCATGAGGGTCTTTCTCATTTTGAAGCGCAGTATACTCATGGAGTATGCAACGGAAACAACGAATACAGACGAAATAACGCAGTTGCAAATTGCAACAATCAACGTATTCATAAACCACTTGGGGAAGTTACAAATACTGTCTGATGAGGTCAGGACATCAATAAAGTTCTTCACTGTATAGCTTTCGGGGAAGAATCTTGATGTGCTGACACCCGGATAGGTGCTGAATGCTGTTGCAAGCAGCCACACGATAGGGATAAGCCAGAATACTGCAAGAGCAAGCAGGACAAGATGTCTTAAAGTCAACTTTGCCGCTCTGCCAACACGATTACGCTTAATCATATCTTAAACTGATCCTCCTTATCTCCCTTAATGGTATAGTTAAATGCAACCAATGTAAATACCGTGCAAATCAGGAATACTACTATACCGATAACCGATGCCATCTTGTAGTTGTAATAATCGTTTGTCAATCTGTACAACCACGTAACCAGCAGGTCGATTTCCTGGGCGTTAGCCTGTGCCATCTTCATATCTATTGTACTGTAAACATCATTAGTCAACAGATAGATAACGTTGAAGTTATTTATGTTTGAAATAAACGATGTGATGAGATAGGGTCCGGTAACCGAAAGCATATAAGGCATTGTAATTTTCCAGAATCTCTGCCAGGAATTTGCGCCGTCAATCTTTGCGGACTCATAGAGGTCAGCGGGAATGTTCATAAGAACGCCGGTTGCAATAAGCATCAGGTAAGGAACGCCTATCCAGATATTGATAAGGATAATCATTACCTTTGCCCAGTTGGGGTCGTTAAGGAACGGTATGTAGGTTATATTCGTTCCAACAAGCCCTATCTTTTGCAGGAAAGCGGTTATGCCCAAATCGGAACAGATTGTGTTGACAATACCGTTCTTTGCAAAGAAGTTACGAACAAGAAGCAGAGACACGAACTGGGGAACTGCAATTGTGACAACGAAAAGTGTTCTCCAGAATTTCGGGAATTTTGTGTCCTTGTGGTTAATGAACATTGAAAGCAGAATACCGCCAATGTAGGTGGTAAAGGTTGCAAAAAATGCCCACACCAAAGTCCATACGAGAATCTTGCCGAAAGCATAGCCGAAAGAATCGGTCTGTGCCATTGAAACAAGCTTCTTAAAGTTATCGAAGCCGACCCATGTAAACAGCTCTGTAGGCGGCATGTGACCCTGATCGTAGTTGGTGAACGCAATCAGAATCATGAATATGATAGGTAATATTGTAAAAACAATGACACCGAGACAGGGGAGGAAAAGAAGAGTAATGTGAAATTTGGAATTTATCATTTCACGGAGGTCTTCTCTGAAATTGTTGATGTGCTTGCCCTTCTCTTTGTCAAGCTGTAGTCTGCGAGATTCAGAAACCATGTTGCACAGAATAATCAGTGCAGCAAAAAGAATAACGATTGTTAATACGCTGAAAAGAAGAATAAGGAATGAGTTATCGTAATCATTGACCTCATTTTTCATTGTTGCCGGATTAAATACCGACGCACGCTGTACAGTACCCAGGGTACTGAATTTTTGTAAATAGGGTATTCCCACAAGCATTGTGAAAGCGGCGATAACCGCTTCAAAAATTATTGCAAGGAATCCCTTGATGATTTGTCCGTGGCCAAGATAGCCAATACCCCACAAAAACGGGGTCAGCTTTGTCCAGCCGTCACCTAAAGCCCAGTCTTTCAGTGCTCTGGTGAGGAAAAAGCCGCTTCTTTCTTTTTTTACTTTTTTCTCATTCATATCTGCGTTCTCCTTACTTCAAGGATACCGTGCAATACGGGTTGTTTTTGCAAAAAATCATGCGGGCGAGTCTGTCTTTTGCGGTCAGACCCGCCCGCATATTTAATCAGTTTCTAAGCTTAAATCTAAACTTATTCAACAGGAGCGGTAATACCGGCTACGCACTCATCAAGAAGCTCCTGATAGTCGCGACCATCGGGGTTGCCCTGAGCAACGATAGCGTTGAGAGCATTTGCAGGAGACCAGTAGTTGTTACCGACAGAGGTGTTCTGTGCAACAGCATAGAGACCCTGAGCTGCGAGAGCAGCGGATGCGGGGTCAGCAAGAACAGCGTCAGAAGCAGCAGCTTCCTTGTTTGCGGGGATAGCACCGCAAGTCTCGAAGAACTCGGTCTGGCTTTCGGCGTTGGTGAGGAACAGAGCAAGCTCCATAGCCCAACCGACGTTATCGGAGTAAGCGTTTACGCCTACGAACTTAAAGCCGTCGAAAGAACCCATCTGGGTCTGCTCACCTGCGAGGGTGTAGGTGGGGAGCTTAGCGGTTGCATAATTGTCGCCGTAAGCAGCCTGAATGTTGGGAGCGTTCCATGCGCCGTTGATACCTGCGATAACGGTACCGTCGGTAGCACCGGTAACGAAACCTGCATCGCCAAGGTCGATGAAGCCGTCGTGTGCAGCCATAGCCATCATAGCCTCAACAACTGCTACGCCGCCATCTTCGTTCCAGTTGCAAGAGGTGTTGCCCTTGGAATCAGCAGAAGTGGTAAAGCCTGCGCCTGCAAAGAAGGAGTAGGTGTACCATGCGCCATCGGTGAGCTGCATGGTGAACTTCTTACCGTTCTCAGCAGCAACCTCAAGGATTCTGTCGAGGGTCTGAACATCATCCTCGGTGAGGTACTCGGAGTTGTAGTACAGGAAGTAGCCGTTGCCGCCCATTGCGGGGTAAGCATAGAGAGTGTCGTCTACAGTTGCAGCGGCAAGAGCGCCTTCGCCTGCGCCGGCCTTAACGGTGTCAACATCATAAACGGGCTGGAGAGCACCTGCTCTTACAAGCTCGCCGATCTGGTCGTCTGCGAAGTAGAAAACGTCAGCAGCAGCTTCGATATCAGCAAGGATTGTATCCTTTGCGGAAGCCTCGGACTCTGCGCCGATTTCGATGGTGATAGTAGCCTTGTCAGCGTTTGCTGCGATAAACTTGTCAGCAAGAACGCGAAGCTCTGCCTGATAGTCGGGCAGCTCGGAGCCCCAAAGTGTAAGTGTTACTTCGGGAAGTGCGCCGGAATCGGTGTTAGATGCTGTGGGGGTGTTGTTGTCATCGGCAGTCTCTTTGGTGCAGCCTGCGAAGCAAGCTACGAGCATGAGAGCTGCGAGGACGATTGCCAGAAATTTTTTCATGAAATTTTCCTCCTTGTTTATGCTAAAGTGCCTCCGCACTTTGCTACATTGTTGAACGGCGCAGCAAAATCTCGTAATTAACAAGATTCTGTGTCCTTACATTCTGACCGTCAAGCATCTGCAAAAGCACTTTCATTGCTTTTGAACCCATTTCCTTGGGGCTTATGCTTATTGCGGTCACCGGCGGATTATGCTCCGCAAGACTGTTACTATTGTAAAAAGATGCTATTTTAACATCTTCGGGGATTTTATATTTTCTGTTATGCAACCAGTTAAGTGCTCTGCCGCAGATAACGTCATCGGAAGCGATTATGCAGTCAACACCGATGTCCATAAGCTGACCCATCGCCTGCTCTATGACGGCTTTATTGTTCATATTAAGGAAGATACGGGATTTATCAACCGGTCTTTCACAATCTATGAACGCCTGTAGATAACCCTCATACCTGACTTTGTGCGCCCGGTGGCTCTGGTCACCGCAAAGCAGCGCAAGCCGTTCATTTCCGTTGAACAGTATCTTCGTAAGCTCGGTGCATGAGCCGAACACGTTGTTATCAACCTGAATTACTCCCGGCTCCTTACTGCTTCCGATAAGCACAAAGGGCATTTTATTCGCCTGCAAAAACTGCGGCTGCGATTCCTCTGTCAACGCTCTTGTAAGGATTATTCCGTCCACCTTGTGATTTGTAACCAAATCGCTGAGGTAGCCTGCGGAATTACTGACTTCGGTAACGACTATAACATTATAGCCGTTAAAGGAAGCGGTTTCGCATATGCCCACCAGACAGCCGAGGAAAAACGGTGTATCGACAATATTAGGGTCGCTGGGAAGCACGATTCCGATATTCCCGGTCTTTGCTTTGAGAAATCGTGAAGTTGAGGAACTCGGTCTGTAGCCATGCTGACTTACATAATCAAGCACCCTCTGCCGCGTTTGCGGACTCACTCTCCCCTTTCCGGAAATCGCACGGGAAACAGTGGTTTTGGAGATTTCAAGCTGCTGGGCTATGTCATTTATAGTCAGATTGTTATCATCAATCAGCGACATTTCAGGCACCCCCATAAGCTTAATTGGTATTGCGCTTAATTTGCGCACCGTTTTCTCCTTGCATGAACATTTTACCATGCTTTTAAAAAGTCACAATGTCGCTTTTAGCCAAAGCTAAAATAAATTTATTGTGCATAATTACCAAAGTAATGGATATTTTAAGTGTTGCGCAACAAAATTTTTGCGCAACGCGCAACCAATTGCGCAGGCTTGTTAATTATTTGTTCTTAAATTCGCTCTCCACTCACCGATTTGCTTCTTATTATATATGGCATATGCATATTTAACAAAAACAACCCTTTGATTCGTAACTTTGTTGCATTTCTATCATGCCATATGCTTTTGTTTGCGCTTTTAGTGCCATAACTTAGCGCAATCAATTGCGCTAAGCGCGCATCTTTGTTGCGCAATTCATGTTTTTTCATATTATTTTGGTGTAAAAGCATATTTTTAGTCTACTTCAATAGTGCAACTTGTACATTGACCCATTTTAATTATCGTAATAAAATTCAGTTGTAAAAGGAATTGCGCGCCGTTTATGCGCAATTGCCCCGTAAACGACGAAAGGAGTTGCCCACATGGACAAATTTATCCTGAATGTCATACACCGTCCGGAAATGGTGCCCGAATACTCCGCAACCGTAACAGGTCACGGCAGCGAGGAGGACATCACAAAGGAATCCCTGCTCACCGAAAGCCTTGATATTTTCAAGACTCAGCAGGAGATTGCCCACAAGAACGGCATTAAGACAACTATTCAGATGACTTACGCCAGCCTTTTTAACGAGGAAGCTATCAATCTTGCCCTTGAGCATCACGAAAAGTACGGCGATGAAATCGCCTTAACTCTGCTGGGTCTTCCCTGCGAGCAGTTCCGTGAGAAGTACAAAACCAAGGATTTCTGCATCTGGATGTTCTCCCTTGAGGATAAGAAAGCAATCGTTGACGATGTTTTCGGAAAGTTTTATGAGATTTTCGGTTTCTATCCCGAATCCACCGGCTCATATTACATGGACGCAGACCTTACCAATTATATTAAAGAAAAGTACCCCAGCGTCAAGTGCGCCGTTGCAACCTGCTGGGAGGAAGGTCCCAAGGCTTATCACACCTGCAACAATTCCTGGTACACCCTCTTTGACGGCGGTCCCTGGGCGCCGTGGATTCCCTCAAAGCAGAACACCCACGCTCCTGCTGCAAACGCGGAGGAGGACAGCGGTATTGTTGCTATCCCCCACCTTTCCCGTGACCTTATTGCCTGCTTCGACGGCAACGGTTCAAACTTCGGCACTCACCCTCAGAATGTTCTGCGCGGCATGATTTACCGCGACGGCGAATATCCCTATCTCTTTAACCTCATTGACCAGTACCGTCATTTGGGCAAATTCAATGACGGCATTGCATATAACATGATGTTCGTAGGTCCCGGCTGGATGAACAAAATGGGACGTTGGGAAGCTCCCTATGAGCTGCTTCTCAAGAGCTACGAGGACGGCATGGCTTACTATGCAAAGCTCAAAAGCGAGGGCAAGCTCACCGATATGACTATGACCGAATGGGCTGATTTCTACCGTGCAAACAAGAGCTACACCACTCCCGAATGCGCACTTTGGAATGATATTCTTTACGGCTCGGAAAAACAGCTTTTCTGGTACGTTGACCCCTTTATGCGTACCTGCCTCGATATGAATCAGGGCGGTGCTATGGTTGACCTGCGACCCTATGCCGCTAAGGTTTACTGGCCCTGCGGTATCGGTACGCCCCACGTTCAGGACGCTTCCTATCCGTTCCTTATTCAGTCTATGTACAGAGCCGGCTATTTCACCCACTACGCCGGTGAGGGCACTGTAAAGAGTGCGAAGCTTTCCTACAAGGGCGAGGAAGTTGACCTCTGTCTCTGCCGCTCAAAGGGTCACTTCTCTCAGGAAAAGGACGGAGATACTACCGTTCGTGTAGTTACCGTTGACCCGGTTGAAATCGAATTTTCCGACCTGAAAATCAAGCTCCAGTCTGTTTTCCGCTTTAAGGAGGGCAGTTCGGCTATTGAAATTGAGCGTAATATCCTTGAAACTACGAATCCCGATGCTGTTGTTGAGCTTAACGAATATATCACCGCTACCTACGGCACAACAGAGTATCCCGAAGATATGACCTGCGTTACTCTTTCACTTTCCTCTAAATGTGATGATGACAAGGTTATTGAGTACGCTTACAAGTGCCGTGAGGAAGTCAGTGCGCACATGACAAAAGCTCAGGCTGTTGTGGGTGCTATTGACACAAAACTCAGCGTCGGCACAGATATTGAATGTGACGGTTATATCCGCGAGGGTTATGCATTTTCACCGATGTTCACCCTCGGTATGCGCAAGAATCTTACCGGAAAGGAGTCGTTTAAATCATGGCTCAAAGTGGAAAAGGCAAACTGAATTACCGCTGTCCCTCCTGCTTCATGCGCGACCTCGACCTTGATATGTTCTACGACAAGGACAAGAAAGAATACTACTGCCTCCGCTGCTGCTACCACGGTACCGAGGAGGACGTAAAGGCTAAAAATGAAATGGCTCGCTTCCGTTATCGCCGTATGATGGACAGAATTACCGAGTTCGATGACTGATTGTTCCGTGACCACCTGCCCGGTGCAGGCTTCCTCTACCCCTGTACCGGGCATTAAACGGTCTTATCAAATATGACTGATATGATATTCCGACTGAGCTTCCTCCCAGTCGGAATATTTACTAAAAGGAGCCAACTATAATTAAGTCAAGAGAAAATTAAAAAATAAAAATTATTTT
>CAZCQZ010000039.1:0-16047 GCA_964500965.1 uncultured Eubacteriales bacterium
TCAAATCGGAAATTGCCGAGGGAAAAATTAACTTCATTCGGATTTACAGCGAAGATGACGAATGATAGGAAAGTCGGAGAATTGACGCTGCTACCTTGTTTAACTTAAAGCCTTACATTGTTGCAAGTTTCAAACTCATATCTAAATTTTTACTCTTTTTGACACCTGATGTTCTCATGTCATATACAAATTCCCGTTGGAAATCAGTATTGCTTGCCCAATAAAACGAGACGCAAAGAAAAGGCGCTAAAAGGGAGAAATTTCGGCAAGCAAAATCGCAAATCTAATTGTTAAGCTTTTAACAAAACAACATATTAGGGACTGTAAAAAACTTTTTTACAGTCCCTTGTTTTCGCAATACTTTATTGACATTTTGTTAAATTTGAAAGCGAAAATAAAAAATTTTATTTTCCTATCGCTTTTATGAATTTATTGTTGTATAATTTACAGGATATTACCGAAAGACAAGTGAGGATTGCTATGATTCGTCAAAAACTCAAAAACGCTCTTGAAAAATACACATGGGCGTTCGTTCTGACCTACGCCGGGGTATTCGCCCTTGCCTTTATTCTCTCTCTGTTTCTGTGCAAAAGCAGAGAGCTTTCAAGTTACTTCTGCTTTTGCATGTCCTTTGTAATGGGCTGTTTTTCCATTGTCGCTCTGCGCACATGGCTATTTGATTCGGACAGACAGCTTCAGGCAGGCTCAAAGCGCAAGCCTACAAACGCATATGTTTTTCTCGGCGGTTTGCTTGCTCTGCTCGCCATCACTCTCGTTTATCTGAATCTCGGTATATACCCGTTCGGTGACCACAGTGTGCTTATTATCGACATGCATCACCAGTATGTGGCGTTTTTCTCCTCTCTCCGTGAGAAAACCTTTGCTGTTTTCAACGGTGACAGCTTCCTTTATTCAAGCCATGTCGGTCTTGGCTCAGGGTACATCTCCCTTTTTGCCTATTACCTCAGCAGCCCCTTTAATATTCTTGTGCTCATCTTCCCTCGCGAATATCTCACAGAGGCTATTGCTCTTATTACGGTACTTAAAATCGGCTGTGCCGGTTTAAGCTTTTCCGTATTTGTCCGCGGAATGACAAAGCGAAATGATTTTTCGGTTTCCCTGCTTTCCGTCGCTTATGCTCTGATGATGTATATGCTGGCGTATTCCTGGGACGTAATGTGGCTCGACAGCATTATTCTGCTGCCGCTTATTATATACGGTCTGCATCTGTGGCTTGAAAAGAAAAACCCGGCTCTTTATATTGCCGCTCTTGCCGGTGCCGTAATCACCAACTACTACATTGCGTTTATGATTTGCATATTCGTGGTGCTTTATTTCATTGCTCACCTGATTATTTATTCCGAAGGCTTTAAAATCCGCGACTACATTTCCCGTATAATCCGCTTCGGCGCAGGCTCTCTTATTGGCGGAGGTATAGGTGCATTTCTGCTTCTGCCAACCGCTGTGTATTTGCAGTACACCTCCGGCGCAGACGATGTTTTTGCCCGTGACCTGAGTACCTATTTTGACCTCTTTGACCTTTTCGGTCGTTCAATGTTCTCCGCTTCTCCCTCTATTCGAGGCGACAGTCTGCCGAATATTTACTGCTCTGTTTTTGCGGTTCTGCTTATTGTTATTTTCTTCCTGTGCAAAGGCATCTCCATGCGCAAAAAGATTGCCTACGGCTCTCTTTTCATGACACTGGCAGGCTGTGCGGCTGTCAATTACACCTATTTCCTTTTCCACGGCAAGCATTTCCCAAATGACCTCCCCCACCGATTCGCATTCCTTATATCCTTTGTCATGCTGCTGATGGCAATTGAAGTCATCGGAAATCTTCATCTCGTTACCGCTAAAAATGTCGGTACTGCATTACTAGTCTGTATCGGAGGTCTTGCTCTTACCGAAATTATAGGCAATGAAGAACCTACTGTGACACTTATTTACACAAGTCTTATCTTCTTCTTTGCTTATTCTGCCGTACTTTTCCTCGTCACAAGCGGCAAATGTCGCAAAGCCCTTGCGCTTATTCTTCTGACTGCCATTGTGTTTATCGAAATAGTTTCAAACGGCGTTATTACAATCACCACCATGCGTGACACGGAGGTTTACACAAAACGCGCGGATTTTACAGCCGATTACGAAATCACCGACAAAGCGGTGGAATATATCGAAAGCCTCAATTCTCCCCATTATCGTATGGAACTGCTTCCGCGCAAAACCTGCAATGACCCCTCGCTTTTCGGTTACTCCGGTCTTACGGTCTTTGCTTCAAGCAACGACCAGTCGGTCATTACCCTTATGGGTGCTATGGGCTATGCCAACAACGGTGTTAACAGCCATATGTACAATTCATTTGTGCCTGTTGCGGATTCGATTCTGAATCTCAGATACCTTGTTCACAAAAACAATTTCTCGCATTCTCAGCTTAATCAGATTGCCTATGTCGAAACCGATGACGATGTAAGATACATCTACGAAAACCCCTATGCGCTTTCACGCGCCTTTGTTGTTGACGACGACATTATTTACGACTGGAATTATTATTCAAATAATCCCTTTGAAGTGCAGAACACCTTTGTTACTGCCGCCTCCGATGCTTCCGATGTTTACACCATGCACTATCCCTCCGTTGAATACGCCGTACCTGTAAACAGCAGTGTTTCCTTTGACGGAGCGTTTTTCCACGTATCTCCCGACGGCAGCGGCGCAGCTTCCTTTACTGCGGTCATTCCCGTGACGGCATCCGACGCGATTTCCGGTTCGGACATAAGCTACGCAACCGAGCAGTATTATGTGTATGTCGATTGCCGTGCCGCCGACAGCATAAGCATTTCCGCCGGCAGCAACACCTTCTCCTCAAGCCCCAACGAGCCTTACATTATCGACCTCGGCTCTCTCGGTGTGGGAGATTCGGTAAACGTTACCATCAACACCTCAATGGAATGCGTCGGTAATATTTTCGTCGCTTCAATGAACAATTACGATTTCTCAAACGCAATGAGTGCTCTTTCGGAAAATGAGCTTGTCGTTTCTTCCTACAGCGAATCCGCATTTACCGGCACTGTAAATGTCTCCGAAGCAGGCATAATGTTCACCTCTATTCCCTACGACAAAGGCTGGACGGTTACTGTTGACGGTGTTGAAGTTGAAACATTCAAGCTCGGTGACGCTCTGCTCGGATTCTATATCAACAGCGGCGAACATACCGTAAAATTCCGTTACACGCCCTCCGGCTTTACCGCAGGCATAATTATAAGCATAGTTTGCCTGCTCATATTCGCGGCGATGATTGTTGTTTACTGTCTCCACGATGTGCGCAGAAAAATTATCAACAGGTTTCCGCGATTTGCGTTTCTGGACGATGTGGCGAATCCTGCTGTAAGTCTGTACCGTGACTGGGAACACACTCCGTCCGAGCCTGCCGGTGAAAACGCCGTCGAGCTGCGTTCCGAAAATTTCAGCGTTCTTGATGACCCGGCACTATTTGATGACTTTGTAGAATGAAAATCGGATATCTGATAATAAACCAAAACCACCGGTTAACCGGTGGTTTTGGTTTATTCGGCAGCTTACTTACGGATTCAATTTAACCACATCATCTGTTATGTAATCTTCCAGCAAATTATCACAATCGTAAATTTTCAGCTCAAACTCTATTGTTTCGACATCTGTTATATCATTCTCCTCCAGTGTGTTTGAAAACCACGATATTGAACTGAATGTGCATTTTCCGGGCAAAACCGCCACTGCATAAAACGGGTCTGCCATAATTCCGTTTATTGAAGCATTGTCTACGCTGACCATCAGATTTTTATCGGACTTATTCTCAATAAACAAATTGACATCATAACCCCAAAATGAATTTTCGTCATATCCCGTCACAATAACCGTAGCATATTCGTTATCAACCAGTACATTGTCGGTATCCAGAGAAGCTCTGACATATTTTGTCGCCTTGTCTTCCCCATATGGATACACATGAACTGTTTCATTTGCCGCATCGTCCGTATTCCAATCGCCGTCGTAAACTCTGAATGTCAACTCAATGTCGGTATAATCACCGATTAAATCGTTTATTGACTCGTCAAGGGAAAAGCTGATTTCTTCATTGGCTTTCTTACCCGGTGCAACCTCCGCAAAAAAGAGCGGTTCCTCCTGCACTCCGTTGATTGTTGCGTTTTCAACGACGTATGTATAGTTTATATCTTCCGTTTTGTTTTCGAGATGTACCTTTAACGTATACCCCCAAAAACCGTCCGGGTCGATTTCGGTAATCACAACAGAACATTTTTCATTATCAACGACAGTGGTTTCCGTAAAGGTAATTTCGGCCTTTTTCTTTCCGCCGTCTGCCGTTGCGGGGCTTTTTTCGCATGCCGCAAGGGAAACCAGAATAATTACCGTAAGAATGAGTGCCGTAATCTTTTTCATTAACTCTTTCCTCCTAAACTCATTTACAATAATAATACCAAATCGTCTCTGCTGTTTCAAGAGAATTTTACAAAATGTGAAATATATATTCTATGTGTCATTTTGTCATTGACTGACATAAAAGCATGATATATAATACTGTATATATAGTATCTTGCAGCTTTGGAATGTTCTGTTTTGACATTCATTTGACGGGAGGAGCAACCGATGAAAAACAAATTTCTGCGGCTCATACTGCTTACTGTTGCCGTTGCCTGCATGGCGTTATTTCTTTCTGCCTGCGACACTGAGGTTGATGTTTCAACTGAGCTTTCTTTGAACAGCAACCTTTCCGGCTCACGTATCATGCAGACCGCCGGCATCAAGCAAAGCGACCTGGGCGGCGCGGCTACTGCCGTTAAGGTCATGGAAAGCATTCGGGAAAGTGCACCCGATGCTATGGAAGTCTCCTACGAGGAAAAGGGAGGCAAGTATTATCTCACCTTTACCGTTTCCTTTACGAGCCTTGATGATTACGAGAAAAAGGTCGAATCAATACTCGGTAAGGACGTGTCTATTTCCTATCAACATACCGACACGGCATTCGGTCAAAGTCTGAATCTTGAGGAAAGCTTCACCACAAAAGAGCTTTTAATCTGGATTGAGGACGTTTTAAAGAAATTTGACAGCAAATCCACCGTCGATATAAATTACACTGCGACGAATCTTACCCTTGCTTCCGAAACATATTCTTCCGACACTGCCGGAAGAATTGACGTCCACTCTACGGACGACAACATAACCTTCACTTCAATTGACGTGGAAACTCACGTTCTCGGTCTTGATAATTATTCACGTGCGGTCACGTTCCGTATGTCCGAAGAAGTTTTCAATACCATTACCGAGGACGCCCTTGATTCAATTGTGCCTGCCGGTGCAGTCGGTCAAAGTCTTATAGACGAAGAAGCTAAGGCTTCAAAACGCCGCATTTATCAGATAACCTATTCCGGTACTGCCGATGTTATTGCAAAAACCACCTCGGAGCTTTTTCCCGGAAGCACGTTTGAATGCGACAATGCAGCTACCGACTCCGGTGCTTTCTCCGTCAAATGCGTAATACGCGAAGCTATCAGCTTTGCATATTATCCCTGTAACAATGACGGCAGTGCCGATGTTTCAATTACATATTCATCGGGCTTTGACGATGAAAGCACATCTTCTGCCGAAACAAACAACGTGGTTTTCAGCACCGACAGCGCAATTGCGGTAGGTGCAAATGCCGATACAGACGAAGCCGCCGATTCTTCATCTGTCAAAATCAACTGTACTAACGCCTACAGTGCTTCCGTTGCTATCGGCGTCACTTTCAATTACGGCATTCAGAATGTCACTGTTGACACGGTAAAAAACGGCGATTCGCTGACTGTTTCGGTACTTTTCGACTATGATATAAACGCCAGTGACATGGCTTTGGACATTGCGAAAAATTACTTTTCACGGCAAACCGATGGCATTAAAGGCATCAATGTTACCACCGGTGCACAGACCCGTAAAACCGAAAGCGGCGAGCAGAAGTATTACCAGCTTAAAATCAGTTTTACCGGCAGCAATGACGAGGTTGCCGCTGCGATGAACGCCGTTGCCGGTACTCACAATAATTTCAGCGATATTTACAGCGATAAATTCCAGCTTAATACCAGACACAACATCTCTCACCGTGTTGATATTTCACGTCTGCTTGAATATGCCGACTACAGCGGAATTGTTACCTATGTTTTCCGCTCCGACTCGGCAACAATCAAGGGCGTTGACTGCCAGCTTTATAACGGCGTTGATGTTGCCGGTGAGCCGGACATAAATATTCTTAACGGAAAAACAAAAATCAATACATTTACAACTAACGTAAACGGCGGTTGCTTCCGCATAAGCTTCCAGTCAACTTATGTCAATATCGGCTTTATTGTTTTTGTTGTTATTGTTGCGATAATTGTTATTATTGTTTTCACGCTTCTGCTCTCCTTTGTTGCCAGAAAGTCAAAAGCGCGCAAACAGGTCGAAGCGGAAATATTCAGAAAAGCAACAGTTGAACGCTCTCTTTCTCTTGCCGTTATTCAGAATACCGACGGTTCTATCGTTCCTCTTTCAAATCAGGCTCTTGCCAACCGCCCCGGTGCCGTTGTCGATTCAAAACGCGATGACGGTCTTGACGAAGATGATGACGAGCCTGAGACAATCTGGCTTTTCTCCACGACCTTAAAGCTTCTTTCTCTCATTGCCGCTGTTCTTTTCTTCTTCCCCTTTGTCTCGGTTTCATGCTCAAATTCCAGCGGCACAAAATCAATTTCCGCTTTCAACCTTATGATTGGCTACGAGGATATGAAGCCTGTAACCGAGGTTGCTCTGCTGCTGATAATTCCTCTTGTCATATTCATGCTCCTGTTCCTGTGGAACAAGCTGCCTAAATTCCCCTCCGCTATCGCCATTATTATCGCTTCCGCCGTTTCCCTGTTAATGCTGCTCAACCTTGAGGCTATTATTGACGAGCGAATTGTCGCAATGATGGAAAACGGCAATACTTCGGGAAATCTTATGACATATTCCATGGAATGGGCATACTCATATTCGATAATCGTTTATATTCTTCTGCTCATAGGTGCGATAGTTCTCCTGCTTGCCGAAATATCGGAAAAGGTCAGAAAAAAATTCAAATAGCGTTTTCCAGGGTGGTGCTGTTTTTTAATGCGATTTTTTAAACGTTTTATATCCGTTACGGCTATTGTTCTTGCTTTTGTACTGTTTATGACCGCCTGCAATGCGGCAGGCTCGGCTCGTGAAGCAATTACGGGCTTCACGGACGGTCTGAAAGCTCACGATTACAGAGCTGCCATGAAGTATGTGGACGAACGCGACAGTCTTTCTTTCAGCGGCAACACAGAAGATATTATGGATTCCGTTGCCGATTCGATGTCGGTCACTATTCTCAGCGAAGGTCTTAACTCGGTGAAAGTCGAAGTCACTACTGTTGACCTGAGGGAGATTTATCATTCCGCAACCGTTCTCGTTATTAACGATTTTTACGACGCGGCTCTCAGCGGTGATACTGTTTCCGACAACGAAATGCGCAATGCTATCGCGGCAAAAGCCGTAAGCCTTGCCGCACAGTCCGATGCTCCTACTGTCACAACACAGCTTGAGCTTACAATGAAAAACGACGGCGGCAAATGGTATATCGTTCTGGACGCAACGGCATACAATGTATTTACAGGCTATATGACCAGTGCAAACGAGCTTATCACAAGCGGAACAATACTTGAATACGGCGAATAAATTTTTTATAAAATAATGTTCTGCGATATCGGCAGGTATTCATAACGCAGTTAGTGGCTGTGAAAAACGCAAGTTTTCACAGCCACCTTTGTTTTCTTGTACGGATTTTTCGTCTGCTTTATTCTGCAAATCCGCGTCCAACTATATTATTCCAAGCTTCATCATCTATTTCTTCGTTTTTAAACAACTTGCATCTGTCAGCCTCGGTAATTGTTCGTATCACCTTACAGGGGTTGCCGGCAGCTATGCACCAATCCGGAATGTCCTTAGTAACAACACTTCCCGCTCCTATAACCACATTACTTCCGATTTGTACTCCCGGACATACTACGGTACTTCCGCCAATCCACACATTATCCCCTATTGTGATTTCCTTACCGTATTCATACGATGAATTTCTCGTTGCAGGGTATATCGGATGTCCTGCTGTATAAATTGCAACATTAGGTCCGAGCATACAATTATCACCGAATTTTACTTTTGCCACATCCAGGATTGTACAATTATAATTTGCAAAAAAATTCTTTCCTGTTTCAATATGAAAGCCATAATCGCAGAAAAACGGCGGACTAATGAATGCGTTCTCTGATTTTCCGAGTAACTCTTTTACGATACTTGCAATTTTATCAAAATCAGTCCAATCCGTACTGTTAAGTCTTTGAAGGACTGAACGACATTTTTTCATTTCTTCTAATACTTTTTCATCGGAAATATACGCAATACCTTTATCTCGTCTTTCAATATGATTCATAACTATTTTTCTCCTTCAACGCCCACTGTTTCAACCTTTATCCTGTCACCTGTTCCAGTATTTCCGCTCGACCAGTCTGTACTGCACGGCTTCCGCGATATGTGCCGCTGTAATATATGTCGAATCGTCAAGGTCGGCAATAGTTCTTGCCACCTTTAATATTCTGTCGTGTATTCGTGCCGAGAACGAATAGGCTTTAAACGCCTTTTCAAGATAGGCTCTTGCATCGGTGGTCATAATGCACACCTTTCTTATCACCTCCGGTGTCACGGAAGCATTGCAGGTAATGCCCGTACCCTTGAGCCTGTCAAGGGCGATATTCCGCGCCTTTACAACTCTTTTGCGGATTTCAGCCGATGATTCTTCCGGCTTTTGAGATGACAGTTCTTCAAATTTGACCGGACTTGCTTCAACGTGCATATCAAATCTGTCAAGAAGCGGACCGGATATTTTCTGCAAATAATTTGTCACCGACAGCGGCGAACAGGTACACTGCCGCTCCGGGTGTCCGAAATAACCGCATTTACACGGATTCATCGCCGCTACAAGCTGGAAATCACAGGGATATGTTGCCGTGTACGCAACCCTTGAAATTGTAACAAAATTATCCTCCATAGGCTGTCGGAGTGCTTCAAGCACACGCGGTGAAAACTCGGCAACTTCGTCGAGAAACAATATTCCTTTGTGGGCAAGTGATATTTCTCCCGGATTCGGCTGTGCGCCTCCGCCCACCAATGCCGGAAGCGATGCATTGTGGTGCGGTGCTCTGAACGGTCTTGACTTTGTAAGCTCTACCTTTTGTCTGTATTCATCGCACACGGAGCGAATCTTCGTAAGCTCCACCGCTTCATCAAAGGTCAGCTCCGGCAGAATTGTTACCATTCGCCTGGCTATCATACTTTTGCCGCTTCCCGGAGGTCCTATCAGCATGAGATTGTGACCGCCTGCGGCTGCAATCTCAGCCGCTCGTTTAGTGATACTCTGACCGTAAACATTGGCAAAATCAATATCGTATTTTTCGCTTTCAATACTTTCAAAATCAAGTGCCGTCAATGCCTCAATCTGCTTTTTGCCGTTCAGATGCTCTACGACATTCATAACATGCGCTGCCGGATATACGCTTATTCCGCCTACCGCACTTGCTTCATCTCTGTTTTCTTCCGGCACGAAAATAGTATCGTATCCGTTTTCACGGGCGTAAAGTATCTTTGCCAGTACACCTCTGACAGGGCGTAAAGCTCCGTTGATTGATACTTCGCCTAAAAATATATTTTTCTCCGAAACAGGTGCTATCTGCTTTGAAATCACAAGCAATGCAATAAATATCGCCAAATCAAACTGTGAACCTGCTTTCGGAATATTTGCCGGAGCAAGATTCACAACGATTCTCCCAAGAGGAAACTCAAAACCGCTGTTGCGAAAAGCCGCCTTGATTCTGTCCTTTGCTTCTCTTATGGTGGTATCGCCTAATCCTACAATGTCAAAGGACGGTATGCCCTTTGAAAAATCCGCTTCCACGTCCACAGGTATTGCGGCAAGCCCGGAATGAGCCAGAGTTTTAATACAGGTATACAATCTTTTCGCCTCCGCATTTAGTCTAAAACAATTATACACCTTACCGCAAGAATTGACAACATTAACGATTTATCAATTACAGCATTTAATTTTGTTGACATTGTACTGTTTTCCGCATAAAATATATACATTCATTACAGATACCAAACGGAGGCGTTGTTTCATGCCAAAGTACACTCGTGAGGATATTTTCAAAATTGTCAAGGACGAGGGCGTTAAATTCATCCGCCTGCAATTTGCGGATATGTTCGGTGCTCTTAAAAATGTCACCATAACCACAAGTCAGCTTGAACGTGCCCTTAACAACCAGTGTATGTTTGACGGTTCCTCCATTGAGGGCTTTGCAAGAATAGAGGAATCGGATATGTATCTTTATCCCGACCTCAATTCTTTTGTTATTCTTCCATGGACACTCAAGGACGGCGTTACCGCTCGTCTCATCTGTGATGTCTACAAAACGGACGGTACTCCTTTTGAGGGCGACCCCAGATACATTTTGAAAAAAGCGATTGCCGAAGCAAATGCGCTGGGGTATGAGCTTAACGTCGGTCCTGAGCTTGAATTTTTCCTCTTTCACCAGGACGAACACGGTTACGCCACCACAAAAAGCGATGACAGAGGCAGCTATTTTGATATGGGTCCTGCCGACCGCGGAGAGTACTGCCGCCGTGATATATGCTTAACTCTTGAGCAGATGGGCTTTGAAATCGAAGCCTCACACCATGAGGTTGCTCCGGCTCAGCACGAAATTGATTTCAAATACGGCGAAGCTCTTGCCACTGCCGATAACATAATGACCTTTAAGCTGGCTGTGCAGACAATCGCAGACCAGCACAGGCTTTGTGCAACCTTTATGCCGAAGCCCATTTACGGAATCTGCGGAAGCGGTATGCATCTTAATATTTCTCTTGTTAAAAACGGCAAAAACGCTTTCTGCAATCCCGATGACCCCATGGGGCTTTCCGAAGTCGCTTACCAGTTTGTCGCAGGTCTTATGGAACATGCAAAAGGTATTACTGCTTTCACAAATCCGCTGGTTAATTCATACAAGCGTCTTGTTCCCGGCTTTGAAGCACCGATTTACATTGCATGGTCAGGCGCAAACCGTAGTCCGCTGATTAGAATACCTGCCGCAAGAGGCAACGGCACAAGGGTTGAGCTTCGCAGTCCCGACCCGTCATGTAACCCCTATCTTGCCATTGCCGCCGCTCTTTTTGCCGGACTTGACGGAATCAAACGAAAGCTCACTCCCAAAAACTCCGTCGATTCAAATATTTATTCTCTTTCCGAGGATGAGCGCAACGAGCTTGAAATCGAAAGTCTTCCCTCCAGTCTCATTGACGCGATACGTGAGCTGAGAGCCGATAAATATATCAGGGAATCCGTCGGTGAGGAAATTTACAAAAAATACTCCCGCGCCAAAAGGAACGAGTGGAACGCTTACAACAAGCGCGTTTCACAGTGGGAAATCGACGAATATCTCGGCAGATATTGATTTTAAAGGAGGTTGGCAAAATGCGCTGCACTGTATGTTTTTCTTTCAAAGGCGAATCACAGCGCACTTGTCTGCCCTTTTATAAATATAACTTTAAAGGAGCGTATTTCTGCGCTCCTTTCGCTTTTAAAAGGTGAACGTATGACATTTGTTAAAATGCAGGGATTAGGCAACGATTATCTTTACTTTGACTGCACAAAGGAAATGATTGAAAATCCGTCTGAGCTTGCCGTCAGACTGAGCAATCGCAATTTCGGCGCAGGCTCGGACGGCATAATACTAATCTGTCCATCGGAGGTTGCCGATTTTAAAATGGATATGTACAACGAGGACGGCTCACAGGGTAAAATGTGCGGCAACGGCATTCGCTGTGTCGGCAAGTTTGTTCACGACAGAGGGCTTACGGACAAGACAACCGTAACGATTGAAACTCTTTCCGGCATTAAAACCTTAAAGCTGTTTCTTAATGAAAAGGGAACGGTCGAAAGTGTCAGGGTCGATATGGGTGCTCCGAAAATAGAAAGTGCCGAAATTCCCGCTTTATTAAAGGAAAAGAATGCAGTTGCCGTTAAGCTTGAGGTTGACGGAGTTTTTTACACCGTTACCTGTGTTTCAATGGGCAATCCGCATTGCGTTGTTTTTACCGATGAAGATATTGACTGCCTGAATCTTGAAGAAATCGGCAGAAAATTTGAAAACCACCCCCTTTTCCCCGACAGGATAAACACGGAATTTGTCAATGTTCTCCCTGACAGAACGCTGAAAATGCGTGTTTGGGAACGCGGTTCGGGTGAAACTCTCGCCTGCGGTACAGGTGCCTGTGCGGTTTTTGTAGCCGCCGTTCTCAATAAGATTGTCAAAATAATCAGCGGCACCGTCCATCTTCGTGGCGGAGATTTGCATATTGAATGGAAACAGTGGAACCGCGACGACCATGTTTATATGACAGGTCCTGCCGAATTTGTTTACGAAGGAAAATTACTTTAACCCGAAAGTAGGTTTTATATATGGCAAAGCTTCCGGAAAAAACATATATCCCAACCGGCTATCACTCCGAGCTGGACGTAAGGGAAACCGAAAGAGCAATCAAGGAAATCAAAGACTATTTTCAGGATGCGCTGGCTCACAAGCTGAATCTGCAGCGCGTTTCCGCACCTCTGTTTGTTGACAGAGCAACCGGACTTAACGATAATCTGAACGGTATCGAACGCCCTGTCAGCTTCGACATTGGTGAGGAAAAGGGACATACCTATGAAATAGTCCAATCTCTTGCCAAGTGGAAAAGACTTGCCCTCAAGCGTTACGGCTTTGAACAGGGAGAGGGACTTTACACCGACATGAACGCCATTAGGCGCGATGAAGAAACCGACAATCTCCACTCCATTTACGTTGACCAGTGGGACTGGGAAAAGGTTATTTCACCGGAGGAACGAACTCTTGATGTCCTCATGCACACTGCAAAAAGAATATATTCTGTTATGAAATCCACCGAGCATCATGTGCTCATGAAATACGGTTTTGAGGATTTGCTCCTTAATCCCGTGCTTTCCTATGTCACTACTCAGGAGCTTGAAGACACTTACCCCGACCTTACCCCCTCTCAGCGCGAAGATGCCTATGTTCGCGAACATGGCTCGGCATTTATTATGAAAATCGGCGGCAAGCTCAATTCCGGCGAAATCCATGACGGACGTGCTCCCGACTATGATGACTGGGAGCTTAACGGCGACCTGGTTGTTTATAATCCTATACTTGATATTGCATTTGAAATTTCATCAATGGGCATACGTGTCGATGCCGACAGCATGAGAAATCAGCTTAAAATACGAGGCTGTGAGGACAGAGCCGCGCTGCCCTTTCACAAAATGGTTCTTAATAATGAGCTTCCTCTTACTATGGGCGGCGGTATCGGACAATCAAGGCTTTGCATGTTCTTCCTGCGTAAGGCTCACATAGGTGAGGTTCAGGCCTCTGTCTGGACAGACGAAACCAGAGATGTGTGTTCTGCCGCCGGTGTTGAATTACTGTAAACTTTCAGCAAAGGAGATAATGCTGTGTTAAATAATGAAAAGCTACATGAGGAGTGCGGTTTGTTTGGCATTTATCTGAACAATGCGGATATTGATGCCGCGCAGTGCGTTTATCATGCGCTGACCGCTCTCCAACACAGAGGTCAGGAAAGTGCCGGCATTGCCGTCAACGACCGCGGTGTTTTCAAATATCACCGCGATTTGGGGCTTGTCAGTGAGGTGTTTACCGCCGATAAGCTTGATACCCTTGACGGTCAAATCGCCATGGGACATGTTCGTTACTCGCCTGCAAGTGCGAATGACCCCTCCAACTCCCAGCCGTTGGTTATGCGCTATGCCAAAGGAACAATAGCTCTTGCCCACAACGGTATGCTCACAAACACAAACGAAATTATTGACGAGCTTGCTCACAGCGGTGCTATTTTCCAGACAACCTCCGATGCAGAGGCAGTCGCTTACCTTATTGCAAGGGAACGACTTCGCGTTCAAAGCGTTGAGGACGCTGTCAAAAGTACCATGAAACAGCTTCACGGTGCATACTCCATGCTGCTCATGAGTCCTCAGAAGCTTATCGCATTTCGTGATCCTCGCGGCTTCAGACCGCTTTGCATGGGCAAAATCGACGATGCCATTGTTTTTGCCAGCGAATCCTGCGCCTTTGATGCCGTCGGCGCGGAATTTATACGCGATGTTGAGCCGGGCGAAATTGTCATTTGCGACAAAACAGGCGTACGCTCTGATACGGAGCTGTGTGGTCAGAAAACCAGTCGCTGTATTTTTGAATATATTTATTTTGCCAGAAGCGATTCGGTAATCGACGGCATATCTGTTTACGAATCACGCCGCGCAGCAGGCAGAGAGCTTGCAAAGCAGAACACCGTCGATGCGGATATTGTTATCGGCGTTCCCGAATCCGGCATTGATGCCGCCGTAGGCTTTGCCGAGGAATCGGGTATCCCCTACGCAAAGGGTATTATCAAAAACGGCTACATCGGGAGAACCTTTATCAGACCTGCCCAATCCGAGCGTGTCAGTGCGGTGCGTTTAAAGCTCAACGCGCTGAAAAGCGTGGTCGGCGGCAAAAGGGTAGTAATGCTTGACGATTCAATTGTGCGCGGCACTACTATGAACAGAATCGTAACTATGCTTCGTGAAGCCGGTGCATCAGAAGTCCATGTGCGTATAAGCTCTCCCCTTTTCCTTTATCCTTGCTACTATGGCACGGACGTTCCCGACCGCAACGACCTTATCGCAACCAATCACAGCGTTGACGAGATATGCAAAATTATCGGCGCGGATTCCCTCGATTTCCTCAAGCTTGAAAATGTGCGCTGTGCGCTCTGCGGCAAGGATTTGGACGTCTGCACCGCCTGCTTTGACGGCAATTATCCCGACGGTATTATTGATTCCGTCAATAAATACGAAAAACATTTATAATGTGTGTAACACAAATTTTTATAAGAGGTGTTAAATATGGAGAAAATCGTAAGACCCGAAACTATGGAACGCATCACCACGCCCGAACTCGCCGCAAGCTTTATTGACGAGCAGATTGCGGAAATTCGTGCCCAGGTCGGTGACAAGAAAGTCCTCCTCGCCCTTTCCGGCGGTGTGGATTCCTCTGTTGTCGCCGCTCTCCTTATCAAGGCTATCGGCAAGCAGCTTGTTTGCGTGCACGTCAACCACGGACTTATGCGTAAGAACGAAAGCGAACAGGTTATTGAAGTTTTCGGCAAAGAGCTTGACGCTAACCTTATTTACATTGATGCTACCGACCGTTTCCTTGACCTGCTTGCAGGTGTCAGTGAGCCTGAAAAGAAACGTAAAATAATCGGCGGTGAGTTTATCAATGTTTTCGCCGAGGAAGCCGCTAAGCTTGAGGGCATATCTTTCCTTGCGCAGGGTACTATCTATCCCGATATTCTTGAATCAGACGGCGTCAAGGCTCATCATAACGTCGGCGGTCTGCCCGAAAATATGAGGTCAAGATTTGAGCTTGTCGAGCCGGTCAAGCTTCTCTTTAAAGATGAAGTGCGCGTTGTCGGCGAAGCTCTCGGTCTTCCCCATTCCATGGTATATCGTCAGCCGTTCCCCGGTCCCGGTCTCGGCGTTCGTTGCCTCGGTGCTATCACCCGTGACCGACTCCATGCACTCCGCGAAGCTGATGCTATCCTCCGTGAGGAATTCGATAAGTGCGGACTTGCCGAAAAGGTTTGGCAGTATTTTATCGCCGTTCCCGACCTCAAGAGCGTCGGCGTTAAGGATAGCAAGCGTTACGAGGGCTGGCCTGCAATTATCCGCGCTGTCAATACCACCGATGCCATGACCGCTACAATTGAAGAAATCCCCTATGATATTCTTCATAAGATTACCAATCGTATCACCGCCGAGGTTGACGGTATCAACAGAGTCCTCCTCGACCTCACCCCGAAGCCCGTCGGAACCATTGAGTGGGA
>CAZCQZ010000040.1:0-15812 GCA_964500965.1 uncultured Eubacteriales bacterium
GTTGCTTATCATTATTTAGGGGATTTTCGACTGCACTTTTCTTGACAATTCCATAAGGATTCCCTCCCTAAACGACCAAAAGGGTTGCCATACCTGCCGTGATAAAGCTCATTTCCTTAACCAGTACCGTTTTTACGGCAGGTATTACCTCATTCCTCAAACCAACTTAACTCAATTCCCTTTTGGAATACCCTTTACAGGGTATGTCGCTTGTACGGTAATTGAAAATTTTCAACCGCCCTAAAATTCAACTCCGTAGGGGACGACGTCCTCGGCGTCCCGTTGTGGGATTGAACGATAAATTTTAATTTTCACGTGAGATACAGAAAAAACCGACACCGCACTGTGGTCGTTACATGAGGAAAGCAGAGTAATTCTCTCACTCATCGCTTTCCACTTCCCAAAAATGAAAAATTATTGATTTTGGAAAGTGAATTTCAATTGCTTTGCGGTGCAGCCCTATTTTACCGGGCTGCACCGCACCTTACATAAAAGCTTTTACGGGAGATGCGGTTTCCGCATCTCCCGTAATTTATATCTCTCCCTCATGAAAACAAAAACGACCACCCCGATTTATACGTCAGGAATTTTTCAAAATCACCGTTTCCACTGCGTCCGCAACGTGTTCGCAACGGTCACAGCAGCGTTCCAGAAAATCGTAAATTTCTTTCCACGCGCACAGCTCGGCGGCAGATGCCGTGCCTGTATACAGTGTATGCATGGCTTCGATATAAACCCTGTCCGCCTGCTCCTCAAGGTTATTCACCGCGACTATGTGCTCCTTGACCTCCGGCAGCTTCTTTTTAAAACCCTCAAAATCCGCCAGAAGCTTTGTCAGCTCGGCGCAAAGCTCACCGACAATATCCGACATCTGACGGGCTTCGTCCCGAATTTTGCGAATGTCGAACATGTAAAGCCGCAGCATAACGTCCTCAATGCCGTCCACTACCTGGTCAAGCTCACTGCCCAGGGCAACAATATCGTCGCGGTCGATTGGCGGCAGAAATTCCCTCAGCAGTTGTTCGTGCATATCATGCTTAATAATATCGGCACTGTGCTCAATCTCGTGGATTTTTTCAAGCATGTCACCTATGTCCTCACTCTGATAGTTTGCAAGACATTTTTTGAGATACTCCGCCGCCTTTACAGCGCAGGCTGACATCTCGCAAAAGAATTCAAAATAACTGTACGCACCTTTTTTTGCCATTATATTTTCCTCCTTATATACAATCTGTAATATTTGTTTAGAATATTACAATAAACAGCTTTGCCATCAGGTATCCCACCAGACCACAGCCGGGGAAAGTCAGCACCCATGTCAGCACCATTTCCTTAACAACGCTCCAGTTCACCCTTTTCACGCTTCGCGCCGCGCCAACGCCCATAATTGCGGTAGTTTTGGTGTGGGTCGTGGAAACGGGAATACCGGTTATGCTTGAGATTAGCAGACAACCTGCCGCCGCAAGGTCGGCGGAAAAGCCCTGATAGGTTTCAAGCTTTACCATGTCCATTCCTACGGATTTTATGATTCTGTAACCGCCGATTGACGTGCCCAGTCCCATAACCGCCGCGCACAGCACCATGAGCCACAGAGGAACGGCAACATCTCCGGTGCTCGCCTGACCCTGTACGAGAAACATTCCCAGCAGAAAAACGCCGATAAATTTCTGACCGTCCTGTGCACCGTGCATGAACGCCATCGCCGCCGCACCGCCGATTTGTCCTTTTTTGAAAATTTCATCGGTGCGAAGCTTGTCTGCCCTGCGACAGATAAGCTCAACCCCTTTCACCGTCACAAATCCCATGCCGAAGCCCAAAAATGTGGAAAGCCCCAGTCCGTAAATCACCTTAATCCATTCGCCGCCGTTAATGCCATCGAAGCCGTTGTTCAGCGCAATTGCAGCCCCGGAAAGCCCGGCTATCAGAGCGTGGCTTTCACTGGTGGGGATTCCGAACCACCAGGCAACCGTTGCCCACAGCACAATCGCAACCAGAGCCGCGCACAGTGCTATCAGCGCGTTTTCGGTGTTTGTTCCGAAATCCACCATGTTGTAAATGGTCATCGCCACTTTCTGGTTAACAAGGGTCATCACAAGCACACCCAAGAGATTGAAAACCGCCGCCATGAGTATGGCAGGTCCTGCTTTCATGGCACGTGTGGAAACGCAGGTTGCAATTGCGTTGGGCGCGTCTGTCCAGCCGTTTACAAGTATCACCGCCAGCACCAGCACGGTTGTTATTATCAGCGGTGGGTGCTGTACCATTTGCGACAGATAGTCAATCAAAGTCAAGGACATATTATCATTCCTTTCACATCTCGTCTGATTTTATTTTCCTCAACTTCAGTATATCTATTCGCGGTGAAATCACAAGTTAAATGTCAGTTAAAAGTTTTGCCGCGAAGTTAAATCCGTGTTAAAGACAGGATTTTTCGCGACAAAATTTAATAATATATGTTTTTATTTGAATATTTTGAGACGATTTAAGATTCTTTCTTGATATATCGGAATTTATCGTTTGTGCCCCCTGCTACAGCAATTTGAAAATCCGTAAAAAACAGTAATGGGCTGTAAAAAGCTTGCGCTTTTTACAGCCCACTTTCGGCTTATTATTCCTTTAAAATCAGTTGTTATCGCCGGAAGCGGCATAAGTAACCTTAGAGGGGTTAATCTTAACGCCGGGACCCATGGTGGAAGCGATAACGCAGGACTTGATGTACTGACCCTTTGCAGCGGCAGGCTTTGCCTTGTTGATAGCACCCATGAGGGTTTCAAGGTTTTCGGTGAGCTTATCTGCGCCGAAAGAAACCTTACCGATGGGGCAGTGAATGATGTTGGTCTTGTCAAGACGATACTCAATCTTACCTGCCTTAGCTTCGGTGATAGCCTTAGCGATGTCGGGGGTAACGGTACCTGCCTTGGGGTTAGGCATAAGTCCGCGAGGACCGAGAACCTTACCGAGACGACCGACCATACCCATCATATCGGGAGTGGTGATGAGAACGTCGAAGTCCATCCAGTTTTCATGCTGAATCTTCTGGAGGAACTCATCGTTGCCTGCATACTCTGCGCCGGCAGCCTTTGCAGCCTCGATTTTATCGTCCTTGCAGATTGCGAGAACACGAACGGTCTTACCGGTGCCGTTGGGAAGAACGATAGCACCGCGAACCTGCTGGTCAGCGTGACGACCGTCAACACCCAACTTGATGTGGATTTCAACAGTCTCGTCGAACTTTGCGGAAGCGGTGTCGCAGACAGCCTTGCAAGCCTCGGCGACATCGTAAAGGTTTGCTCTGTCGTACTTCTTCAGAGCGTCTGTATATTTCTTACCGTGTTTCATTTATAAACCTCCAAAATAGTGGTGATGGGTGAGCCAAAGCTCCCCGGGGCGGAAAATATCCTCCCACTTTTTCTTGGGGCAATTAGTCCTCTACGACTACGCCCATGCTGCGTGCTGTACCCTCTATCATGCTCATAGCTGTCTCAATTGTAGCAGCGTTGAGGTCGGGCATCTTCAGCTCGGCAATCTCTCTGACCTGTGCTCTCTTGATAGTAGCGACCTTGGTCTTGTTGGGAGCACCTGAACCGGACTCGATTGCACACTTTTTCTTAATAAGAACAGCAGCAGGCGGAGTCTTGGTGATAAAGGAGAAAGAGCGGTCTGCATAAACAGTGATAACGACGGGGATTACAAGACCGACATCGTTCTTTGTGCGCTCGTTGAACTCCTTTGTGAACTGCATGATGTTAACGCCGTGCTGACCGAGTGCAGGGCCGACGGGGGGAGCCGGTGTAGCCTTGCCTGCGGGGATTTGAAGTTTAATATAACCTGTTACTTTCTGAGCCATTTGAAATTGCACCTCCAAAATTCGTGGTAGTTATCGGAAATTTCACACATGAGATTTCCTCCCACCTGTGCCTTTGAAAACAGCCAAAGGCAAAAGCCGTCAGTCAAGCGGTACTACCGACCCGACCGGAAGCTCGACCGGTGTTTCGCGGCCGAACATACTGATGTTTACATTAACTATACCCTTTGCGGTGTCAATATCGGTGACGGTTGCAAACATGCCCTCAAACATACCGTCAACCACCTTGACAGAATCACCGACCTCAAAGGGTGCCTCAACCTGAGTAGTGCCGACGCCCATGCGCGCCACTTCCTCATCGGAAAGAGGAATAGGCTCGGAATCCGGACCTACAAAGCCGGTGCAGCCTCTGATATTGCGCACGAGATACCATGTATCATCGGTGACAATCATCTTAACCAGCACATAGCCGGGGAAGGTCTTGCGCTCGACTTCCTTTTCCTCACCGTTCTCCAGCTCCGTGACCTTTTCAACAGGCACTCTGACCTCCTGAATCATGTGCTGAAGTCCGCGGTTTTCGACCACCTGCTCAATGTTTGTGGCGACCTTGTTCTCATAGCCCGAAAAGGTGTGAACCACATACCAGAGAGCTTCCGGTGAATAATCTCTGTGATTTTCTGCCATTTGCCGTGCCTCCTTTTACACGCGGTTTATGTACGATGGTACATTACTCTGCGTCTGTTGCGGAAGCGTCTGCGCCGCTGGCAGTTACTGCTGTGTTGTTGCCTGCTGTGTCGGAGCTGAGTGCGCTTGCAATGCTTTCAATATAGCTCGCATAGCTGTCGGCATAGGACTCCGCTACATCGGAAGAAGAAGTTACGGTATCTTCTAGAACTGCTCCCTCAATGGTAACAACATAATAGGAAGCATCGGGATACATATCGCTGATGCTTGCCTCGGACAAATCAGACTGGCTGAAAATGTCTGAAGTGGACATGAACTCAACATCAATGTCGTACTTTGTTCTGGTGTCGGTATTATCTACCGAGCTGTTGGAAGAAGTATCGGTATTGATTGAAAGGACTGCGTTACGACCGAGGGTAAGAACACTGTCAACAATCCAGATGAATGCGCCGACAATGAGAACTACCACTACGGTTACGAGAGAATTTTTGACAACTTCCGGGAAAGTGGGCCATGAAATTTTCTTCAGTTCACTTCTGTACTCACGGAAGAATTTGGAAATCTTCTTGCCAAGACCGTCCTTTTTTTCTTTCTTGGCGACTTCCTTTTTTTCGAGATTCTTGTTGTCTGCCATTTTTCCTTTTGCCCCCTTATTTGCTTTCCTTGTGCAGGGTGTGCTTTCTGCAGAACTTGCAATACTTGTTCATCTCAAGCCTGTCGGGGTTGTTCTTCTTGTTCTTGTTGGTCACATAGTTGCGCTGCTTGCACTCCGTGCATGCCATGGTGATTTTAACTCGCACTTAACGGCACCTCCTGATTATACCGCATACAGCGGCATTTTTTAGCCTCCCTCGCCTGAATTTGAGGGCAACACAAAAAAAGCCCTCTGCGAGGTATAAGCAGTATACCACAATTATCGGCTTGCCGTCAAGTGTTTTTCGGCTTTTTTCTGCGGTTTTTAAACCGTTCCCATAAATTGTGGCTTTTATTTAAAATGACAACTAAATGTTGAGCGGCGGTTGATTTCGCTCCCCCACTCCGTGATAAAATTTCTCCGCCGCTTCCGCGTTTACTGCATTGTGTTGAAATTTGTCGGAATTTATCAATGAGTTAAGTTAGAATGATAAATCCAAGCAATTAATAATCCCTCAATCAAAGCCGCAGGTTTTGATACACTCCCTATTTACACAAGGGAGCCATGGTAATTTGTTAAATTTCAGCTAACCGATAAATTCTGATTTATCGACAAACCTAAGTCCCCCTTGTGTAAATGGGGGATATTGAAGCCATTCGGCTTCAATCGGGGGATTGTCAGAATTTATCAATAAGTTAAGGCAAAATGATAAATCTGAGCTATTGAAAAGGCAATACATCAATCAAAACCGTAGGTTTTGATATTTAACCGTAGGCTTTGATACGCTCCCCATTTACACAAGGGAGCCATTATAACCGATAATTTTCAACCGTTCTGAAATCTAACTCCGTGGGTGGCGACGTTCTCGGCGTTTTGTTAAAGAAAATCAGAGAGGTAAAGGCTTAATCATTATTCGGCGCTGAATCGGTATTTGTTTTTTGAGCAGTGGAGATGTTATTATCTGCATTTTTCAACAAATATTCTTTAATAGCGTGAACATCGTCTGCAATCTGACCGTAGGCGTAAACAAACCAGTAAAGAATAAAGGAAAATATTCCGCCGATAAGACTGGTAAAAGCGAGTACACCATTTTCTTTTACGACAAAAACGAAAAAGCCGACTATTCCGAGAATAATTGAAATAAAGCACAAAACCATAGCCAATTGTTTTATTTTATTTCCAACATCTGAAAAAATGCCTTCTTCACTATTATTTACAGGGGTGCCGCCAGTAACATTTGTGTTATCTGAAGCGACTAATTTGTTACCGCAATAATGGCAAAAAGAGGGATTGCCCTCAAGCTCCTTGCCGCAGAACATACAATACATTTTAATTCTCCTTTTTTGAAATTACCCGTTGAGAGGCTTTGGATTATTGATAAAAATCAGACACATCACAAGACTTTCGTCTTAAAATGATGTGTCTGATTCTATTACATTTCAGCCTGTCCTAAAACAGCTTATTTAAGTCCCTCGGAAACAGCGACAGCGCAAGCGACGGTTGCACCGACCATGGGGTTGTTGCCCATGCCGATAAGACCCATCATTTCAACGTGTGCGGGAACGGAAGAAGAACCTGCAAACTGAGCGTCGCCGTGCATTCTGCCCATGGTATCTGTCATACCGTAGGAAGCAGGACCTGCTGCAACGTTATCGGGGTGCAGAGTACGGCCTGTACCGCCGCCGGAAGCAACGGAGAAATACTTCTTGCCGTTCTCGATAGCCCACTTCTTGTATGAGCCTGCAACGGGGTGCTGGAATCTGGTGGGGTTGGTGGAGTTACCGGTGATAGAAACGTCAACTTCCTCTTTCTGCATGATAGCAACGCCCTCAAGAACGTCGTTAGCACCGTAGCAACGGACCTTTGCCTTTTCTCCGTCGGAGAAAGCGACCTCACGGACAACCTTCAATTCGCCTGTAGCGAAATCGTAATCGGTTTCTACATAGGTAAAGCCGTTGATTCTGGAGATGATATATGCGGCGTCCTTGCCAAGACCGTTAAGGATAACGCGCAGCGGCTCTTTACGTGCCTTGTTCGCGGTACGTGCGATACCGATAGCACCCTCTGCTGCCGCAAAGGATTCGTGACCTGCGAGGAAAGCAAAGCACTTTGTTTCCTCTCTCAGAAGCATTGCGCCCAGGTTGCCGTGACCGAGACCGACGTTACGGCGGTCGGCAACAGAGCCGGGAATGCAGAATGCCTCAAGACCGATACCGATAGCCTCGGCGGCATCGGCAGCGTTGGTGCAGTTCTTTTTAATAGCAATAGCACAGCCGAGAGTATATGCCCAGCTTGCGTTTTCAAATGCGATAGGCTGAACGCCCTTGACGATAGCATCGGCATCAACGCCTTTGGAGAGACAGAGCTCACGTGCAGCCTCAAGGGATTCGATGCCGTACTCGGCTAAGCAGGCTTCGATTTTGGCAAGTCTTCTGGCCTTGCCTTCAAACATTACATCATTGGCCATTGTAGTGACTCCTTTCTCTTATTCTTCACGGGGATCGATGTACTTTGCGGCACCGTCGAAACGGCCGTAAGTACCGATGTTAGCCTCATAAGCTTCGGCAGGATTTGCGCCGTGACGGATAGCCTCAAGCATCTTGCCGAGCCTTACGAACTGATAGCCGATAACCTCGTTGTTCTCATCAAGAGCAAGTTTGAGGACATAGCCTTCGGCCATTTCCATGTAACGAACGCCCTTGTCTTTGGTGGAGAACATTGTACCAATTTGGGAACGAAGACCCTTGCCCAGGTCCTCAAGACCTGCGCCGATGGGCAGACCGTCCTCGGAGAAAGCGGTCTGAGTACGACCGTAAACAATCTGGAGGAACAGCTCGCGCATTGCAACGTTGATAGCATCGCAAACGAGGTCGGTATTAAGTGCTTCGAGAAGTGTTTTGCCGGGAAGAATTTCGGCAGCCATAGCTGCGGAATGGGTCATGCCCGAACAACCGAGAGTTTCCACAAGAGCTTCCTCGATAATGCCGTTCTTGACATTAAGGGTGAGCTTGCAGGTACCCTGCTGAGGTGCGCACCAGCCTACACCGTGAGTAAGACCGCTTACGTCCTTGATTTCATAGGACTTTACCCAGCGACCTTCTTCGGGAATGGGTGCAGGACCGTGATGAGGTCCCTTGGCAACAGGACACATTCTTTCCACTTCATGGGAATAATTCATAGTATTGTGCTCCTTTCGCATAATCCTTGTAGTATGCCACTGGATATTATATCAAATCGTTATATTTTTGGCAAGCCCAATATTGTACTTATCCGGGTATTTTTATTTTGCGCCGATGTAATACAATTATTTAATTTGCACGAACCGTCTTTGGTTATTCAGTTATGATACTGAGGTTGCTAACCGGTGGCTTTCCAAAAGCGAAATTTTGTTGAATATTAACATTGAAATCGCAAAAACAGCAGAATATAATGTGGATAGTGAATACAAAAAGGAGAATTGTTATGACTATTAACGAGCTTGCGAACTTTGTTGCGCCTTATTACGACAAAAATGACATTCTTCACAACAACGCTCACACCAAACGACTGGTTAAAATGGTTAACAAAATTATCGACAACGGCGGTTACAAAAACGAGGTCAGATACGACAACGTAATATGCGCCGCCTATCTCCACGTCATGGTAAAAAACGAGGAGGAAAAAGCCTTTAACTGGCTCGTTTCGCAGGGCGTTTCCGAACCTCAGGCAAGGGACATTATTGAAGTGGCGAAGCGCGGTCAGAGAGACGGCAGACCCGATACGCTGGAAAGCAAAATTCTGCACGATGCGAGTATCCTTGAGGGCGGCAAAACCTACGCGCTTACCCGTTATCTTATATTCGGCTACAAGAACAATCTGGGAATCGACAAAACCATTTCTTATATAGAAAACTCCATTATACCCTCCCTGCGCTGTTATCTCCCCTGGACACAGCAGCAGCTTGAAGAATATAAAGCTTACACCCTTGAAAGTGTTGCAAGAATGAGGGACGAGCTTAATTCGTAGCATAGAATTATAAATTTTCGTATTTCTATTTTCTAATAATTTTGGGCTGTAGAAAGCTTTTTTCTACAGCCCATTTTCTGCTTTTATAAATATGATTTCCGCTTTTGAGGTTAGCGGTTTACTTTTCAATTAACGCGTAACGCGTTAATTGAAAATCTCTCCACTATTATTGCGGAAACGCGAATCTGAATATTTAAATCTTATTCCTGCGTAATATACAGATACGAAATCACATCGGCAAAGTATTCCTCGGCGGAGGTGGCGTCAATGTCATCGTCGGCAAAGAATGTGAAAGTGATTGTATAGCAACCGCTGTCGGTGGAAAAGATAATCTGGAAAAAGTCAATTACATATTCGGCATCATACTCATCATCGGAAATATTGACACTATAGTTGATACATGCGCATTCCATATCACCGAATGTTTTTATATAATTACTGCCGGGAACACCCTCGGTGGTGCATTCGGTTCCAAGGGTGCTTGAATATATTTCGTCAAGTGAAATTACAACAGCATCAAGAACCGACTGCAAATACACATCGTCAATGTCGTGCACATCGACTGTTTCACCGTCAAGATAAAGGATATTGATGTTTGAGCCGCTGTCATCTATTATCTGGAAATCCGCACCCTGTCCTGAAATATCCTCAAAACGGTCGGGAGAATAGGAAAGATAAATTCCGTCGGTGTTGTAGGTTGTCCAGCCCCTGGGAATATCGGGGAGAAAGTCGGAGCTTTCTTCCGTGCCGTTTTTATTGTTGTCGGTTTTTTCGTTGTTCTCCGTGTTTTCAAACATATCGTGAATAGAGCTTTCGTTATCATCGCTGTTTTTCCCGACGGAACAGCTACAGCAAAAGAGTGCAATACAGAGCACGAGAAATGCGGCAATCAGCTTTTTCATATGAATCCTCCAAATACAATCGGTATAATGTAATTGATAATAAACAACGAGTATTAAAATTCCTCGTCGGAATCGGAAATATCACTGTCCGAAATATCCGAATCGGAAATATCGCTGTCGGAAACCTCGTCCGGTACAATGATTTCGTCCATGGAATAGGCGGTGCCGTCAACGTAGGTTTTGTATGTAAAAGGGTAGTAATAAAGGACGTAATCGCCGTTTTCAAAGCGGCGGAAAACGGTAATTTTGTAAGCAAGGGGCTGCTTTCCGTTGGCGGTGTCGGCGTCAAATGGGTAGACTGAAATATGCTTTGAACCGTCAGCCTCGGCATCGTCGGTTTCGATGAGCTTAACGGGCCAGAAGCCGTTGTCGTACTTTTCGTACATCTGCCTGACAGAATAAAAGTCCTCCTTGTTTTCAAAGGAATACCTGCCGTTATACGCCTCGGTGTAAACAAGCAGGGCAATAAGCAGAGCCGCACAAATTCCCAGCTTGACGGGAGTTGTTCTTAAAAATCTTCGCCAGTTGATTTTGGGAATAATCATGAAAATAACGAAAGCAATGGCAATCAGAACAATAATTATCATAATGTTGGCAATGCTTTCCATTCCCATGCTTATGAAGATTATGCCGTCGAAAATCAGAGCCGGAAACTCAAACAATGCCAGAATGAGTTCGAGAAAAACGGAAAGATAAAGTCCGAAAATAAGCAGTCTGGCAAGCTTAACGCGGTGACTGTCGGCATAATAAAGCATTATTGAACCGCCCAGGCACAGTATTGAAACAAGTGTGATGATAAGTCCGAATATACTCATTAAAATCACTCCTTTTAAAATCAGCAGATAACAAGTGAAAAGTCGTAGGCGGCGGCGTAATTTTTAATGCAGTCGGGCACTTCAGAGCGAAGTGCGGAGGTACTCGCGTAATAGCGAAGCTCCTCCGAGCCGTCGTTTTCATTATATATGCCGATGCAAACCTTGCCGTCCGTTGAGCACAGAAGCATGAATTTGCCCTCATATTTAAGCTCGTACTGATACTTAATCATGCCGGTTTTTTTATCCACCATGACGCCGATGCCGTTTTTGTCCGTCTGATATTCGGAGCTGCTCTCCGAAACGCCCATGTAACTGCCCTCGTCGAAAATCTTTTTGAAAAGGGCGTAATCATCGGCAGTCATAATGTCCGAAAGGGCGGAACGGGTTGCAGAGGAGCTGATAACGGCAGAATCGTATTTCGATTCGGGAGTGTCGGTATAAACGGGAGCGGCGGTGGTATATTTTCCGTTTGCCGATTTGTAGCCGGAAACAGTCACACTTCCCGATGTACATTCAAAGCTGAACACATTGCCGTCGTAGCTCCATTGAGCGGTGTTTCCGTTAACAAAGGCGGCGTAGCCTGCATAGGTGGTACTCGGCAGGGTCAGGGAAAAATCAAAGCCCCTGCTGTCCTGAGAGGATATTTTAAGGGTAGCCCCGTTTGCCGATTCCACGTTTGTGCGGCTGTAGCTGCCGTCAAGACCGCTGACCGCAACGGTAAACGAAGGCTGAGATTCAGCGGCGGAGGAGACTTCCTCTACAGGATTATCGACCTGAGAGGATACCTCCGGCTGTACATAGCTCTCCGAGCTTACGGCGGAGGAAACGGCTTTGCCCGAATCCTGCGTTTCATCATTTCCCATTGAACGGGCAAGCACGATAATTATCGCAACGCCGATAACTATTACCAGCAGTGCGCCGAGAGACTTCATATCAAAGCCGTCGTTTTCGTAATTATTGCTGTTTTTCTTTTTGCTGTTTTTATTTGAAGAAGCCATATTTACCTCCGTGCAGTTTGCCTATGCCGCGCAAAAGGGCACATTTTAAAATAAGGGTCTGGGTTTTGCCGTCCGCGATTTTTCCGGAGAGAACAAGCTCAACGGCTTCCGAAAGCGGAACAAAGCTGACGGACAAAAATTCGTCATCGTCAAGGTGCTGTGCGCCGATTGAGGAAATTTCACAGGTGTAAAGGTGAATTTTCTCGGTGACATAGCCGGGAGTGGGATAAAAAATACCCATGCTTTGCCAGTTTTTCCCCTCTGCGCCGACTTCCTCCGCCAGCTCGCGGCGGATAGCATCGTCGGGATTTTCACCCTTTTCCAGCTTTCCTGCCGGCACCTCGGTAATCACCTCGCCGTATGCGTAGCGGTACTGCCGCACAAGCGCAATCTCACCTTTGTCATTAAAGGCGGCAACGCAAACGCCTCCGTGATGCTCCACAATATCCCTTGAGGATTCCGAGCCGTTTGGCAGGGAAACGGTGTCCGAATGAACGCTGAAAATACGCCCCTCATAAATATCGCGTCTTGATAACGCGACCTCTTTAAGCTCCTTTTCGTTGTATGACGTAATAATCACTCCTTTGCAGATTGTGTCAATCTACAATTTCTTCCGAAAAATATTCATAATCGTAGCCGTTGGATTTGGCGTAGGTTTCGCCGTAGGTGCCCTCAATTACATAAAGACCGAAACCGTCGGCGCAACCGCGAAAAGCGGAGGGTGAAATCTCGGTAAGATAAGCCGGAAGCTTTGCGTAACGGAGCATGGCACAGCCGGTAAAGGCGTTGCTTCCGATGCTCAGCAGGCTGTCCGGAAAATCGACATTCAAAAGCGCCGAACAGTTTTTAAACGCGCCCATGCCTATTGATTCGGCATATTCGGGGACAATAACGCTGACAATATAAATGTTGCCGGCAAAGGAATCTTCGTCAATGCGGAGCACCGGAGCACCGTTAACGAGGGCAGGTACCTCCACAACGCTGTCGCTGCCGTTGTAGGAGACAAGGGTATAGCCGCCGGAATAGGGCTTGAAGGTAAAATCGCCGCGAACTATGGGCTCATCGTGAGAAACAGGCTGCTCGGCTTTTACACTCGGCTCAGCCGGAGCTGATTTTGCCGCCGTGTGATAAAGTGCAAAGCCCATGGAGGCAACGCCCAAAACCGCGCAAATAATAAGAAATATCCGCACTCTTTTGAGGTTTGCCATAATTTTGGCAGTCTTCCTGCTCATGAATTTTCCGGAATTAGTGTTGCTTCCCATAAATCATCGCTCCTTTACCAGACCTTTGTGGGCTTTTCCAAAGGCAGAACGTTGTTAAAAACTGCCGTGTGAAGCCCGGAAATATGCTTGTCCTTGTGAGTGAAGCCGAAAAACCAGTGCTTATACTGCACCTGCTTTGCCAGCTCATCGAAAAACAGAGTTGCGGCGTTTGCAATGTCAATAACGCCCTCCATGAGCAGACTTTTCACATGGGTAGGTGCTTCATGAGTAATAATAAAATCAACCTTTAAATCGTGCTTGTAAAGGTTATTGACAGCCTCACGCATTTCTTCGGTAGAGGGAGTTTCTTCAGGCCACCAGCGAGTGCCGCGAATCTGCCGCATTTCGTAGTCCTCGCTTACGCCGCCGCCCATGGTGAAAACGGTGCGGTTTTCTATGGTGAAAACCTGACCGCGGCAAAGATGAATAACATTCGGTCTGATAAAACGAACCTTGCCGCCGTTCCATTCCCTGACGGGGTACTGATAAAGCCGGTCGAAATTTTCGTGACAGCCGTCAACAAAGAGAATAGTATACCGTTGCTTTGCAAGGGTATTCAGCATACGTTCCTCTCTCCTGCCGCCGTCCCAGACAAAGCCGAAGTCACCGCATATAATAAGATAATCGCCTCTCATAAGGGCACTCATCTGTTTTTTATCGTTGAAGCGTTCCATGCTTCCGTGAGTATCGCCTGTGACAAAAATCAATTCGCAGACCTCCCATGGTGAAATTCATTTATAAGATTATATACCTTTTTTCCGAAGATTACAACATAGCTCTTTATTTACGGAAAAATTTATGTTAAACTTGTGTCATATCAACTCTTATTGTGCGGAGGTGCAGCAGGAAGATGAAAAAACGGATTATATGTACAATACTTGCGCTGGCTACGGTGTTTACCGCAATGGTGATACAGCCGTCAACCGAAGCAAGCGCCGCTTTCAGCATTGACCTTGAGGAAAATAACACCTATCTTGACCAGTGCGGTTCGATATTTATGCTGAATACCGACACCGGCGTCACGGTTTACGAAAAAAACGCCTACGATAAAATGTACCCTGCATCGACCACGAAGATAATGACGGCGCTGCTTGCAATCGAGCTGTGTCCGGATATGAATACGATGATAACCTTTGACGACCGTATAGAAAACGAGCTTATGGGAACGGACTCCACAAAGGCAGGCTTCAAGCCTAACGAGCGTGTTTCCATGCTTGATTTGCTTTACGGACTTATGCTGCCCTCCGGTAACGACGCGGCACTGGGCATAGCATATTACATCGGTGACGGTGACAAGGAGCTTTTCGTTGCGCTCATGAACGAACGCGCCCAGCAGCTCGGCTGTGTAAATACCCACTTTGCAAACCCCCACGGTCTGCACGACGAGGACCACTACACCTGCGCCTATGACCTTGCGCTTATTGCGACAAAAGCCATGGAATACCCGGTTTTCGCCACCATAGTAAGCTCCACGGCTCACCGCATGGAGGCAACGAACAAAAACGATGAGAGATATGTTTACAATACAAATTATCTCATGAACGTTAACTATTCGTCAACCTATTATTATTCTTACTGCAAGGGCATTAAAACAGGACGTACCAGCAAGGCGGGCAACTGCTTTGTGGGCTACGCCACCAAAAGCGGCTACAATTATATATGCGTCTGCATGGGTGCGCCTATTTTGAACGAGAGCACGGGAGTAAAGTTTAACGCCGCCTTTATCTCGGCGCGTGAGTTGTTTGACTGGTGCTTTAATAACCTGGCGTTGAAAGAGGTTGTATCGGCAAATACCATTGTGCAGACGGTGGATTTGGAGCTGGCATGGAACAAGGACGAGCTGACGCTGATACCGGAGGAAAGCTTTACTACCCTTTTGCCGGGAACGATAACCGGCACGGCGGTAATGAAAACCTTTGAGCCGTTGCCGGAGTACGCCGCCGAGGACGGGAGCATATGCGTCACCGCTCCTGTGCAAAAGGGCGACGTTATCGCGGTTATGACCCTGACCTTTGCCGGTGAGGAAATAGGAAAGGTAAACCTGATTGCCAGCGAATCGGTGGAGAGAAGCGACGTGCTCTATTTGCTGAGCATTGCGGATAATATAGTTTCGTCAACGGTTTTCCGCGTAGTTCTGGTGCTTGCGATACTTTCGATTATCGGCTATATCATCTGGGCGCTTATGCTGGGCAAAAGCGGCGGCAGAAACAGAAGAAAGGTCAGAAGATACAGGTAGGAAAGCCGGGTGTGGTGGGCTTTCCTGTGTAGGGAACGCCGTCCCCGGCGTTCCGTGGTGATTCTACCGATAAATTTTGACTTATCAATAAGCTCAAGCCACCCTTGTGCAATAGAGTGAATTTTTTCAACAGCCCAAGTCCCCCTTGTGTAAATGGGGGATATTGAAGCCTGCGGCTTCAATCGGGGGATTGTAAAAATTTATCAACAAGTTAAGCTAAAATGATAAATCTAAGATATAGGAAAGGCAATCCCTCAGTCAGCTACGCTGACAGCTCCCTTTACACAAGGGAGCCATAGGAAAGGCAATCCCTCAGTCAAAACCGTAGGTTTTGATACGCTCCCCATTTACACAAGGGAGCCGGTAATTGAAAATTTTCAACCGCTCTAAAATTTTCAACCGTAGGGGACGACGTTCTCGGCGTCCCGTTGTGGGATTTTTCGATAAATTACGTTTTTAAATAATCCATGC
>CAZCQZ010000041.1:0-15543 GCA_964500965.1 uncultured Eubacteriales bacterium
TATGGCAGGCAACTGCATAAGCGATGACGAAGCCTGCTGTGAGGCTTCACGGCAGGAGATAGTCAGAAGATATTACGCATCAATGTGCCTTGCAAAGCAGGGACTTGAAAGCGTCGAGCCTGTCAGAAAAATCGAGCTTCTCATGAAGCAGGCGGGAATCACGCCCGAATGCAGACCGGTGATTAAAAGCGCCCTTGAGCTGGCGGAAATAACCGGCGAACCGACTGCGGCAATTCAGCTTCCCGACGGAAGAATTATCACCGGTAAGAACGGCGCACTGCTGGGTGCAACGTCCGCGATGCTTCTTAACGCATTGAAAGCCCTGTGCAATATTCCCGATGAGCTTCATCTGATTTCTTCCGAGTTTATCGAGCCGGTTCAGAAGCTCAAGGTTGAGCATTTCGGCGGCGTTAATCCACGTCTGCATACCGATGAAGTGCTTCTGGCACTTTCAATCTGCGGTGCGACTGACCCCAATGCGGCACTGGCATTACAACAGCTTTCAAAGCTGAAGGGCTGTGAAGTGCATTCAAGCGTTATCCTGAGTGAGGTTGATTCCACAACGCTGAGAAAGCTGGGCATTAACCTTACCTGTGAGCCGCGTTATCAGACAAATAAGCTGTTCCAGCGGTAATTATACAACAAAAGGTCGGCAAGATTTATTGCCGACCTTTTGTTATTTTTAGATTTAAACGTTGATTTTTTCATTTGCGGCAAGCTTGCGTGAAGCGTCCATAACCTTTTCAAGATGTATTGCCGAAACACAGGCGGTTTTTGTTCCGTTTATGTCGATAACATAGCGGTTGAAATCCGCAGGATAAAATTTGAGAACATCGGTTTTTCTGTTAAAATTGTCAAAATACTTAACAGTTACGGTAAGTGCGGATTCCTTTGAAGTCGCTGCGGTGTCCCAGCTCACGGCATATGCACTGCTGAGGACGGAGAGAAAATCTCTGTAAATATCGTTTGAAAGCTTGGTTTCGCCGTTGTAAACATGATACTCGTAATATTCGCTGTCGCCGGCCATTTCGTTGCGAATGACATCAAAAACATAGCGTTCATCACCGAAAGACACGGTAACGCTTTCCACTGCATTGACCCGGTAAATTCTAAGCTCACCCGAACGGTAAAAGGACAGGGAGGAGGACAGAATAGCCTCAGCCTGTGCAGGGTCGATGATGTAAATAACGTCAAGTCCTTTGAGCATTGCGTAGCAATAGGTGGAATTGTCGGTGTTTCCGATGTAAAGTACCTGTTGCTTTCCGCTGCGCTCAAATTTGAAAATCAGTGACGGATTGTCAAGACCGCATTCGGCAATTTGCTTTTTGTCGGGATTACTGCACACTGCACTGTCAGCCGCAAGATATATAAGCTCGTTGACAAGCGCAGTTGTGTTGACATCGTTAACGGCGGCCTTAACCGGTGCGGTGATTATGTGACTGTGACCGTATGACTGGTCACTGCGGTCATCGCTTGAATAAGGTTCGATAACGATTTTCTGCAAAATAGCAGAGCCGGTTATTTCGATTTTTCCGATTACAACGTCCTCGTCATCGCCTGCAATATCGAAAAAGTCGGTATCAATAAAATAACCCTCACCCTGAAAAGCCGCAAGTGACATTTCGGTTATGAAAACCGTGCTGTCGTAGCCGTCGAAAGCGGCGTAATAAACATCTTCCGAGGAAGCCAGCTCGTCACCGAAGTAAAAATGCGAAGCGGTGCCATCGGAATATGTCACACGAAAGTCTGCCGATGGAGTGTCAAGTCCGTAATCTGCCGGAAAAACCGGTGCGTCGGCGGTGCTGACAATCATATAATTATAGCCGAGACAGTAGGCGTAATACCAGACATATTCGAGAAAATCTTCGCAAATGGGAATATTGCGGTCGATTTCCTCGATGTACAGCGAAGCGGTAACGCTGTCGCGCTTTATCGTAAATCTGCCTGATTGGTTGGTCAGCACCACGGAAGAAACGTCGGTGGATTCTCTGTCTATGAGAAGCGAGCCGTCGGTGTTTTCAATAAAGCCCTCATCGTCGTAATGCTCGTGCTCGGCGGCGGAATCCTCGGAGCCGTTGTAGGTGTCGGCAGGGCGGAGCAGAAATACCGCACCGATTCCGAGCACCGCACAAACACACAGCAATATGACCAGCGTGCGTTTTTTATCTCTCACAGGAACCGCCTCCTGACATAGACGAATATGCCGAGAGAAAGGACGGCAAGAGGAACAACGAGCGTAAATATAACCGTAATTGCGGTCAGAGATGAGCTTCCGATTGAAAAGTCAACATCCGAAAGATATTTGGCTTCAATGTCCACATATACATCGCCCATGCCGGTAAATTCGTTACAGATTGAGAGCATCAAAGTGAAATTGCCGAACTGTGAGCTTGAAAAAACGTCGGCATAATAAATGGAGGACGGCGCAAGAACGATGTTGCTTTTCAGCTCGTTGCCGTCGGGGTCGTTGCTGTAATGGGTCGAAATTGCCATTACGGTTTTAACGCCGGCACCGACACCGCTGTTTTTAGCCGTGTCGTATTCATCGGCTGTAGCACAGGCATATCCGCCGGTGGTTGTGGTAAGAATGGAATTAACGGATTTTTCGTTGCTGTTATCATAAAGCAGCTCAATATTGTTTGCCATGATAACTCTCGTATCTTTGCCGCTGTCCGCAAGGCTTGTTGTAAACTCGGAATCCGTGTACTGAGTGTAAAAATAGCTGTCAAGAGACGCGCCGGCTACAACATTTGTGCTGTCACTTTCGTAAACAATATCGGTTGTGTATCTCATACCCCAGTTTTCGAGAAGTGCATTGAGCTGCGGCATTTCCGGTGCGGCGGGATTGGTGAATACAAGAAGCGTATGACCGTAATTGCCGTTGTTGTAAAGCCATTCTTCAATGCGTGCCGAAAGCCAGGCGGAAATATCCTCGGTGGGCGATTGAAGAATAAGAAGCTCCGCACCCTCCGGAATGTCATCGTTTACGGTCATTTGCGCAAGCTCATAGCCGTTGTCGTTCAGTGCCATGAGAAAGGCGTCGGAATCGGCATCGTAGCCGATGTACGCCGCAATGGGGAGAGTTTCGCGTTCAACGGAAACGGTGCGTATGGCGGAGGTCAGCTCCGCTTCGGCGTAGGAGCTTGAAATTTCGTAATCGTCCTCGGAAACGTCATAATAATAGTAGGAATCGACAACATATTGCAGATACGGAAGCATGTCATAAAATGAAGTGACACGCACTCTGCCGGTTTCGAGATTCAGCACGATTATCGAGTATTCACCGAGCTGGTCGGAGTATTCGCGCAAATAGTCCTCGTTGAGTATCTGAGGTGTTCTTGTAAGGTCAACGTGCTCGATTTTTATATGGTCGGAATAGCCTGCATAGCGCAGTATCATTTCGTGGGCTTTCGGAATCATGCTGTACGGGTCAAGCTCGGTGGAGGGGGAGGTGCAGGATTCCTCGGAAGCCAGAATAGTTATCGCAATATCCTCATCAAGGGATTCGAGAATTTTAACGGTATCAGACGAAAGCGAATAAACGGAGTTTTTCGTAAGGTCTGCATTCAGCAGAGGATAGCGGTCGGTAAGTGCAACGGCGATAATGTTAAACAGAATCACCAGCACCAGAAAGATTATGCAAAGCCACAGGGACATTGAGCCGTGACGGGCTTTTGTGCTTTTCAGACTGCCTTTAAGCTTATTAAAGAAACGGGAACGTTCACCGTTGCTGTTTTTGAAAAATGCCGCAACGCGAGTGCCGAAAGGAATGGCTTCACTGTAATCATCGGAATTTTCCGCAGTGATTTTTTCCTCGGATACGGAGGAAAGCTTGTCGAGCATCTCATCTATGCTTTCGTTTTGAGAGCCTGTACGTATATTTTTCTTTTTGCTCATGACATTAGCCTCCTTTAGCTCCAGCGGCGGCGTTCAATGACCCGGACGGTCATGAACAGGAACGCGGCACACACCGAAAGAAAATAGATAAGACTTGAAAAATCAAGCACTCCGATAGTGAACGGGTCGTATCTTTCCGCAAAGGAAATCCACGATACAAGAGAAATAGCGTATTTATTGTTTGTGAACATCGGAACAATGGCATCAATGAGCATAAGAACGATGTTGACGGTAAAGGTGAGGATAGCGGCAACGGACTGGTTTTCGGTCATACTGGAAATAAACAGTCCGAGAGCAATAAAGGTAGCTCCGTAAAAAAGCGTGCCTACAATGTTGCCGAGTATAAGCAACCAGGGCGGTGACACAAAAATCGCCATAACGAAAGCATACACAAGGGTGAAAAGAACACAGCCGGAATATACGATAAATGCGGCAAAGAACTTTCCGAGAACAATAGAAGCGATGCTTACGGGAGAGGTTATCAGCACCTGGTCGGTTTTATGCCGGCGTTCTTCGCTGAAAAGCCGCATGGTGAGAATGGGGATAAGGAGAAGAACGAAATATCTCATGCCGGCGTAAATATCGGTAAAATAATCGGAAGCACCGTAAGAAAGAATCCCCTGAAAATATATGCTGGAAAAGAGCAGATAGGCGGCACAGAAAACATAGCCTATAGGAGAACGGAAATATGTGGCAAATTCCTTTTTGATTATTGCTTTCACAGGTTTTCCTCCTTTGCGGTAAGCGCCATGAAAATATCTTCAAGGCTCGGCTCGGTGCTGTGCATCTCAAGAATCGTAAGTCCGCAGGCAGACACGGCGTTAAAAATATTGCGACGGGTTTCGTTGCCGGCATCGCAGTAAACAAAGAAGTCGGTAACGGTGCCGTTTTGCGCTTTAATTTCAACCTCGGAAACACCGGGAACGCCTTTCAGAGCGTCAAGGGCGTTTTTCCGATTGCCCTCAACGCAGAGACGCAGACTGCCACCGCCGATTGAACGGCTGAGCTCCGACGTGCTGCTGTCGGCAACAACACTGCCGCGGTCAAGCATTATTATGCGACTGCAAATAGCCTGTACTTCGCTGAGAATATGGCTTGACAGAATGACGGTGTGCTTAACTCCCAACTTGCGGATAAGGGAGCGAATTTCGATTATCTGTGCCGGGTCAAGACCGATTGTAGGCTCATCGAGAATAAGCACCGGCGGATTGCACACCAGTGCCTGCGCAATGCCGACGCGCTGACGAAAGCCCTTTGAAAGGTTGCCTATCAGCCTGTGGCGTACCTTTGTGATACCGGTAAGGTCGCAAATCTCACTGAGATGCTTTTCCCTGGGCAAAAGACAGCCTTTAAGCTCGTAGATAAAATTCAGATATTCGTTTACCGTCATATTGAGGTAAAGGGGCGGCTGTTCGGGAAGATAGCCGATTCGCGATTTTGCCTGTGACGGGTCATCGAGAATGTCACAGCCGTCGATACTCACACTGCCTGAGGTTGAGGAAAGGTATCCGGTGATTATGTTCATGGTAGTGGTTTTGCCCGCGCCGTTAGGACCGAGAAAGCCGACAATTTCGCCCTCGTCAACTGTAAAGCTGATTCCCTTTAGAGCGTAAACCTTGCCGTATTTTTTCGTTAACTGCTCAACTTTAATCAATTAAATCAATCCCTTTGAATATTTTCAATGCCGAGTAATTTTTCAATGTTTTTGCAGAGAATCTTTTCCATGTCGCTGTCGGATAAATCACAGCGGCGCAGCCATTCAAGCTCGTCGGCAGGATTCCACATCGGAAAATCCGAGCCGAAAAGAATGCGGTCACAGCCCCAGAGATTTATCATTTCGCGGATTTTCGGGAAGTCGTTGATAAATCCGTAGGTAGATGAAGTGTCAATCCAGCAGCGGCGGTCGAGCAGTGCCTTTACAGCCGCGTCTGGCTCAGACCAGCCGCCGAAATGAGCCGCAATGCAGTCAAGCTTCGGAAATGTGTCGATAACATTTGCAAGACGCTGAGGCTTAGACCATTCATAGCGGTAGTCGCCTGTGTGGAAAAGAATGGGAAGCTTGCCCTGGGCGGCTTCGTATATGGGCATGGCGCGTTCCTCGTCAATAAGAAAACGCTGAAAATCAGGGTGAAGCTTAATACCTTTAAAGCCCATGGAAATAATACGCTCAATCTCACCGGGGATATCGTCGAAATCGGGGTGCATTGCCGCAAAAGCGGTAAATTCCGGGTGTTCGGCGCATTGAAGTGCGAGAAAGTCATTTATGGAACGCACCTGATGAGCGGTGGTGGCAACGGAGTGGATTATGTAATCGGTGACACCTGCTGCGGAGCCGACTTTGAGCAACGTTTCGGAATCACCTAAAAACCTCATTCCCATATCATAAAAAGTGCCCACCGAGGCGGTAGCCTTTGCCGCAATCTTTTCGGGAAAGATATGTGCGTGCATATCGTAAATCTTCATTTCAAAATAACCTCCGTGCAGAATTTTAGCACAGCCTGTTGATTTTTGTGTGACAATTGTTTGAACACGAAAAAATCAGTGCCGAATAATCTTCATATTATTCTCCTTTTGCCGCGTTGTCAAGAAATCGAAGCTATACTGTTCGATATGAGTTTTTCGGGTAATTCACATCTAAACTATTGTTTTTTTGGATTTAATGATGTAAAATTATTATTAAATAAAATAGCGGAGGTTTTGCTATGTGGTTTATAGGGCTTAGTTCATCGGAGCTGCTGATTGGTATTGCAGTTCGTTGTATCATAATTTTCGGCATTCTGCCTATCCATGAATATGCTCATGCGAGAATGGCATATGCATTGGGTGACGATACTGCCAGCTTAAAGGGAAGAATGACATTGAATCCCCTTGCCCATGTGGACTGGATTGGCGCGGCATGTATCATGCTTATCGGCTTCGGCTGGGCAAAGCCCGTGCCTGTTAATCCCTACAGATTTACCGACAGAAAGCATAAAAAGCGCAGTATGGCTCTTACGGCTCTTGCAGGTCCTCTTTCAAATCTCATCGTTGCGCTTATCGCTATGCTGGTGCTTCGATTCCTTTACTGCTTTAAGGGCGTACTGCTTTTTGAATTTGAAAGGGATTTTATTATTCAGTATGCATTGATGTGGTTTGTCCTCATCAACATTTCTCTTGCGGTGTTCAATCTCATTCCCGTGCCGCCTCTTGACGGCTCCAAAATTCTTGCCGCGTTTATTCCCGACAAGGCTCTTTACAAAATTACCGAGTTTGTCGATAAGTACAGAATGGTTATTGCCATTGTCTTTATCGTTCTGATAAATTCAGGACTGTTTAGCGATCCCATTAACCGGTTGAATGATACTGTTTTCAGCGGATTATATTACGGTACCGACTGGCTGTTCAATCTTGTCGGGCTGACAATGGGAAGCCTGGGTTGATAATGGATAAGCCAAGTTATAAGCTGGAGGTGTTTGAAGGTCCTCTTGACCTGTTGCTGCACCTTATTTCAAAAAACAAGCTTGATATTAACGATATTCCCATATCGGAGCTGTTAAGTCAGTATCTTGAGCATATGGAATATATGCGCAGGGAAAATCTTGATATAGCCAGCGAATTTCTTACAATGGCATCACGACTGGTTTACATAAAAACCGTAAGCCTGATGCCGAAATCTCAGAAAGCCGAGGAACTTAAAAAAGAGCTTGTGGGAGAGCTTATGGAATATCAGCTTTGTAAGCAGATTGCGGAAAAGCTGGCATTGCGTGCGAATTTCGATTCCTTTGTCAAGGACGAGTCTCCCATTGAGTTTGACAGGACATATACCCTTTCTCACGACGCAGTTGTGATTTATAAAGCGTATATCGCGGCAGTGGGCAGAGGCAAGCGTAAGCTGCCGCCGCCTGTTGAAGCCTTTACGCCACTTGTTGCAACGAGGATTATTTCCGTTCCGGAAAAGGCAATAAATATTTTAAAACGGCTGTATAAAAAGAGCGTCGTCACCTTTGACGAGCTTTTTGAGGCGGCGGAATCGAGAAGTGAAATGGTTGCGACCTTTCTGGCACTTCTTGAGCTTATAAAGAAAAACCGTATTGAGATTGACGAAAACGACAATCTTACAATGGCTAACGGCGGTGGACGTACTTGGAAATCAAAGAACTGATAAGCGCGGTGGAAGCGATATTGTTTGCCTGCGGCGAACCTGTTGCCGTTGACAGGCTGGCAGAGGTGCTTGAAACCGATGAACAGACGGTGCACTATGTGTGCAGGGAGCTTGGCGAATCCCTCCATGACAGTGAGAGAGGAATAACGCTTGTAAAGGTTGATGACAAATATCAGCTTTGTACAGTGGATAAATTCGCACCGCTGATAAGGGCGATGCTGGATATTCGGCGTAATACGCCCCTTTCTCCGGCGGCAATGGAAACCCTTGCGGTAGTGGCATACAACGAGCCTGTGACAAAAAATTTCATAGAGCGTGTGCGCGGAGTTGACTGCTCCGGCGTTGTGTCAAGCCTTGTGGTAAAGGGCTTGATTGAGGAATGCGGCAGGCTTGAAGTACCCGGCAGACCCATGCTTTACAAAACCACCCTGCAATTTCTGCGTTGCTTCGGACTTGAATCTCTGGATAATCTTCCGGCATTGCCGGGCGAAGCTCCGGCAGGGGAGATTGAGGGGCAGATGAGCATTGAGGAGGTCATTCAACGTCAGCTCGGAGGAGGACAGAATGACGAAAGTGAAGATGAATAGGGAGGACTGAGCAATGGCGGTATTTCTGCTGATTTTGAAAATAATCGGCATATCGCTTCTGGCGATAATCGGAATCACCGTGCTTTTGCTGTGCATACCGGCGTTTGTATATATCGAATACGACAACGAAACGGTAGTTCATCTCCGATTGCTTTTCGTCAAATTCCGGGTGCTTCCGAAAAAGGAGAACGGCTTTTGGGCAAAGCGCCTGAACAGGGCAAAAAGCAAGCACCCGAAAAGCGAAAAGAAAAAGAAAGAAGCGGCCGAAGAAAAATCGAAGTTTAAGGAGCTGTTCGGTGAAAGAGGTGCGGCGGAGGCAATAAGCCTGCTGTGGACAGTGACAAAGCTTGTGTGCGGCAGTCTTGCGAAAATAATTAAAACGGTTGTTATTTCAAAATTCGCTCTCAATGTCGAAATAACCGGCGATGATGCGGCGGACGCGGCATTGCGATACGGCAAGCTGTGCGGAGTGATTTATCCGTCCCTTTCACTTGTTTTTCAAAATGTGTGCAAATATAAGCGCACGGAAATCGAGGTGTGCCCGAATTTTGATAAAAATGCGGAGCATGATAAGGTTTATCTGAATACAACCCTGAGAGCTTGCCCCATAATAATTGCGGTGCAGTTGATTGTTCTGTTTTTCAGGCTTCTGTTTACCGTGGTCGGCGGCAAAATCTCGGAAAATATGGCGAAAGCCGAAAATGTTGATAATTAAAAAGGCGGTGCTTTTATGTCAGAACATCCCATTAACGGTCTTATGGACACTACACTTGAAAAGATTAAGCAGATGGTTGATTCTTCAACTGTTATCGGCGAGCCGATAATTGCAGGCGGTCACACGGTAATTCCGGTATCCAAGGTGACATACGGTTTTGCGTCCGGCGGCTCGGACTTTCCCAGCAAAACTCAAAAGGACTTATTCGGCGGCGGCAGTGCTGCCGGTGTCACCGTAACTCCGATTGCGTTTATTGTCATCACTGCCGGAGGCAATGTAAAAATGCTGCCTGTTACGTCAAAGCCCGATGTAACGGACAAGGCAGTTGCGATGATTCCCGAAATCGTTGACAAAATTTCCGATGTGATAGCTTCAAAAAAGCAGAAAAAGGAAGAAGATATTCCCTCCGATGACTAAATCTCAGCTAACGGTAAATAATAGCAAAGCGTACCGCAGGTGCGGAAAAATCGTTTTGGAGGAATTATGATAAGACGGTTAAGAATCATCAGCGCGGTAACGGTGCTTGTACTGATTGTTTCTGTTTTTGCCGCAGGCGTTTCCGCCGACAGCATACAAAAGGCAAACACGACAATATCAGAGCCGTTGACCGTTCCGACAATATCATCACAATCAGCCTGTGTCCTGGACGTTAACACCGGCGAGGTAGTGTATGCCAAAAACGAGCACGAGCAAAGACCTATTGCCAGTACAACAAAGATTATGACCGCACTGCTTGCGCTGGAAAGCGGCAATATCGGTGATGATGTTACGATTACAAGAGATATGCTCGGTGCTACCGGCACGCTGCTCGGACTTGAGGAGGGCTGGCAGATAACCCTTTACGACCTTGTCGTCGGAGCAATGGTAATTTCCGGTAACGACGCGGCGGATTCCATAGCGGTTGCGGTCGGAGGAACAAAGGAAAATTTCGTTTCCATGATGAACGAGCGCGCCGCAGAGCTGGGTATGCTCAATACCCATTTCGACACTCCGTCGGGACTGGACGAATTTTCAAACGGTGCCCATTACTCCACCGCCTACGACATGGCATTGCTTGCGGCGGAGGCTTCAAAAAACGAGGATTTGATTTCCATAACCTCGGCGATAGAATCTAAAATTTATCTTGGAAATCCAAAGACAATCAGGTATATTTACACTCACAACTATCTTGTGTCCACCCAGAAATACGAGGGCTGTGACGGCATTAAAACCGGCTATACCGACAGAGCAGGCTATTGCCTTGTCACCCACGTTGAACGAAACGGCATAAATCTCGTATGCGTAACGCTCAACGGAGCGGACAGGTTTAACGACCACAAAGCGTTGTATGATTACGCCCTTTCTCTTTATACCACATATAATGTCGATACGTCCGATGCACGGCAGTTAAGCTATGTAATCGGCGGAGAGGAAAGCACCGTGACCCTTTCGTGTGCGCCGGAGGATTTTCCCGTTCGTGCGGAATATGCCGACAGCATTGAGGTAAGGGTGAATTTGGATAGCTTTGTTTACGCGCCTGTGGTTGAGGGCGAATATTTAGGCTCGTTGCAGTATGTGTACGGCAACAGCGTGCTGGCGGAGTTTCCGCTGACGGCACAGAGCAGTGTGGGCGCGGTTGACGAGCCGTGGCTTACGGCGTATCTGGAAGCGATAAAATATAAAAACGGAGGGTAACAGGGCTGTTGCCTTCCGTTTATCTGTGAAAAGGAGCATAATAATGGAAGTCAGACTTCAAAAATTTATAGCCGACTGCGGCGTGATGTCGCGGCGTAAGGCGGAGAAAATGATAAAAGCCGGAAAGGTCAAGGTTAACGGCAAGGTGGCATCTGTCGGGGATAAGGTTGACCCGAACCGTGACAAGGTTACTGTAGGCAGTAAAAAGGTTATTGCTGCCGAGGCGCGGAAGAATTTTTATTACATGCTTAACAAACCGCGCGGTTATATAACGACAATGAGTGATGAGCAGGGAAGAAAATGCGTTGCGGAGCTTGTGCGCGATATTGATGCAAGGGTGTTTCCCGTCGGCAGACTTGACAGGGAGAGTGAGGGTCTGCTGATAATGACCAATGACGGTGAGTTCGCAAATTACATAAGCCATCCGAGAAGCCATGTTTCAAAGACCTACCGCGTCACCGTTCGCGGCAGGGTAGAGGACGAGACAATAACAAAGCTGCAAACGGGTATTATGCTTGACGGTCAGAAAACTCTGCCCTGTGATATTATGATAATATCCCGTGCGCCCGAAAGAAGCGTTTTGCAGATAACGCTCTATGAGGGCAGAAACCGTCAGATAAGAAGAATGTGTGAGGATTGCTCACTGGAGGTTCTGCGGCTGAAGCGCACCATGATAGGCAAGGTCAAAATGGGTATGCTCAAGCTGGGAGACTGGCGCGAGCTTACCGCAGATGAGGTGCGTTCCCTTACTGCGGCAGCGGCTGCAACGGCGGCAAAAGGAGAAAATCAATGATTACGGTTAACATAATTCATGACGAAAAACGCATTGCGGAGCTTTCCGGGCAAAACAATCTTGAGGGCTATGAATACATGAGCACCGTTGACGGTGAGACCGAAAAGGCAGTTGCGGCAGTAAGAGCCGAGGGTGAAATGCTTTTTATGGAGCTTTTGTCCGCCGCCGAGCCTGACATGGGCGATATGGCAATACGCGCCGCTCTTGCTTACGGCGACAACAGAGGCTGTGTTACGGCGCAGGCATCTGACAGGCAGTTTGAAAGGCTGCTTAAATGCGTAGGCTTTTGCGAAAAAGACGGCGTTTATGAAATTGAAATAAGTAAAGTGGTACATTATTGCGGATAAATGCGAAAAACGCTTGTTATTTTCCGAAATGTGTGATATGATATTATAGCGAGAGATTCGGCTGTGCCGATAAATATAGGCTGCCGAGAACATTATCGGCGGCACGAACGGAGGTTCATAATGAGTCCGGAAGAAAGGATTAAAAAAATCGAAAGCTATCGCAGTGAGGTTTCAAATTCCGCTGCGTACAGCAAGCTTGCAGAACTGTTCGATGAGGGTACTATGGTCGAGCTTGACCCGTATGCCATTTCGGGGGACGGTCCTGCCGAGGTTATCACCGCCTGCGGAACTATCGCAGGTATTCAGACCTATGCTTTTGCTCAGAATGCGGAAGCTGCCGCAGGCGCATTTTCAAGGGCACAGGCGGCTAAAATCAAAAAGCTTTACGGCTTTGCCGTCAAGACCGGTGCTCCCGTTGTGGGTATTTACGATTCGACCGGTGCATTGCTGAAGCAGGGCGGCGAGATTCTGGAAGCATACGGTGAAATGCTCAAATGGGTAAATAACCTTTCGGGTGTTGTTCCTCAGATTTCCGTTGTCACAGGTGCATGTATCGGAACATCTGCTCTTATCGCTTCCTGTGCGGATATTGTTATTGCCTGCAAGGACGCCGATTTTGGCATTGATACAGCAGGCAACAACCCCTCGGTTGCACAGTCTGCCGAATGCGGAAATGTCGGTATTGTTGCCGATGATGCTTCGGAAGCTGTTCTCACAGCCAAGAGACTTATTGAGATTCTGCCGCAGAACAATCTTTCCGTTGCAAACCTCTGCGAATTTTCCGAAAATGCAGACAGTGCCGCGCTTCTGGCTAATGCCGCCGCAAATATGGGCAGGTCGGACGTTGCATACGATATTGTAAACGCCGTTGTCGATGACGGAAGCTTTATCGAGCTTTTGAAAGAGGCAGGCAAAGCGGTTGTTACAGGTCTTGCTTCCGTTGCAGGCTCTACCGTGGGTGTTGTTGCTACAAGGTCTGAGCTTGAAAACGGCAAGCTTGATGAAATGAGCACCGCAAAGGCGGCGCGTTTCGTGCGTTTCTGTGATGCGTTTTCAATCCCTGTTGTCAGCTTTGTCGATACTTTCGGCTTTGCTTCCGTTAAGGAATCCGCAATGCTGGCTCATGCCTACGCAGAAGCCACTACCGTAAAGGTATCTGTCATCACAGGCGCGGCTTACGGCGCGGCATTTGTTGCAATGGCAGGCAGAGGAGCAAACTCCGATATGTCTGTTGCATGGAACAACGCGGTTATCGCACCTCTTGCACCGGAAACCATTACCGCAATTCTCTATAATGACCGTCTTGCGGCTTCCGGGGATCCCGTTGCCGACAGACAGAAGCTTGTTGACGAATATAAAGCAACCCTTGCTTCTCCTTATGAGGCGGCCGCTCAGGGCTTTATTGAGGACGTAATCGCTCCGGCCGATACACGCAGAGTAGTTCTTTCCGCCCTTGATATGCTTGCCGGCAAGAGAGAGCACACCATTGCAAAGAAGCATTCAAATATCAGACTGTAATTACCCCGAAACGGAGGATATATATTATGAAGAATTTAAAGATTACTGTTAACGGTGTTACTTATGATGTTCAGGTTGAGGAAGTCGGAAGCACCGCCGCTCCTGTATCGGCAGCTCCCGTAGCCGCTCCCGTGGCTGCACCTGTTGCCGCTCCCGCTCCTGTTGCCGCAGCACCTGTTGCCGGTGCCGAAAGCGTTGACGCACCGATGCCCGGCACTATTCTTGACATCAAGGTCAAGGCAGGGGACAGCGTAAAGAAAAACGATGTTCTTGTTATACTTGAAGCAATGAAAATGGAGAACGAAATCGTTTCTCCCAGAGACGGCGTTGTTGCCGCTGTGTGCGTTACCAAGGGTGAAGCTGTAGATTCAGGCTCAGCTCTCATTTCCTTGAGCTGAGGAGGGCATTATGGCTCAGATTAAAATTACGGAAACCGTTCTGCGTGATGCGCACCAGTCTCTTATCGCCACCAGAATGACCACCGAGGAAATGCTTCCCATGCTTGAAAAGCTTGACAAGGTAGGCTTTTATTCCCTCGAATGCTGGGGCGGTGCGACTTTCGATTCCTGCCTGAGATTCCTCAATGAAGACCCGTGGGAGAGACTTCGCACCATAAGAAAAATGTGCCCCAATACCAAGCTCCAGATGCTTTACAGAGGTCAGAATATGCTCGGCTACAGACATTATGCCGATGATGTTGTTGACTATTTTGTAAAGAAATCCATTGACAACGGTATTGATATTCTCAGAATTTTCGATGCTCTTAATGATATTCGCAACCTCAAGACATCAATAGCCGCCGCAAAGAAGTACGGCGGTCATGTTCAGGCGGCAATATCCTATACCACCGGCCCCGTTTTTGACAACAAGTATTATTGCGACTATGCAAAGGCTCTTGAAAATGAGGGTGCGGATTCAATCTGTCTTAAAGACATGGCAGGTCTGCTGACCCCGTATGGTACGGAGCAGCTTGTAAAAGACCTTAAAAATACGGTTAAAATCCCCGTTCAGGTTCACACTCATTACACCTCCGGTCTTGCTTCCATGACCCTCATGAAAGCAATCGAAGCCGGTGCGGATGTTATTGATACCGCAATGTCACCCCTGGCACTGGGTACTTCTCACCCGGCAACCGAATCTATGGTTGCGGCGCTTCAGGGTACGGAATACGATACCGGTCTTGACCCGGTGCTTCTTTCCGAAATCCGCGACTATGTTGAGGAGCTTCGCATGAAGTACCTTGAAAGCGGTCTTCTCAACCCGAAAGTTTTGGCGGTAGATTCAAAGACATTGCTTTATCAGGTACCCGGCGGTATGCTTTCCAATCTTGTGTCACAGCTCAAGGAAGCCGGAAAGCTTGATAAGCTGGGCGAGGTGCTCAACGAAGTGCCCAGAGTGCGTGAGGACGCAGGCTATCCGCCCCTTGTCACTCCCACCAGCCAGATTGTCGGCACACAGGCTGTGCTTAACGTCATCAGCGGCGAAAGATATAAGATGTGCACGCAGGAATTTAAGGGACTTGTCAGAGGTAATTACGGTCAGACCCCGGTTGCCATAAGCGATGAGTTCAGAAAGAAGATAATCGGTGACGAAGAACCTATTACCTGCCGTCCTGCGGATTTGCTTGAGCCTGAGCTTGATAAGCTGAAAGGTGAAATTTCCGAGTTCTACGAGCAGGAGGAGGACGTTCTTTCCTATGCTCAGTTCGGCAATGTCGCTCTTAAATTCTTCGAGAGCAGAAGAAACAAGAAGTACGGCATTGACGGAGCACATGCTGATATTGTAAATAAGGTTCACCCGGTTTAATAAAAAATTGAGGCTCTTTGTCAATAGTTGGGGTAAAGAGTTAAAATGGAGAGTATTTTGAATCA
>CAZCQZ010000042.1:0-14517 GCA_964500965.1 uncultured Eubacteriales bacterium
TTGATTGTTCGCTCATCGCCACGCTGTACTACGGTAGGATGCTCGGAATATTCGATTTGATTGAATTTTCCGTATCTAAGCACCTTATCAGAGGTTGTTATGCTATGTACTAAAAAGCCGCTAAACGCAGCATTTTCAGCCGATTTTGCCTTGTGGAACATTTCTGATGCTTCTGTGGGTACGGAGGAGCTGGCGCATCTTGAAATTGTCGGCGCGATAGTATACCAGCTTACAAGAGGGCTTTCGGTTGATGAGATAAAGCGCCAGGGCTTTGACACGTATTTTGTTGACCACACAACAGGTGTATATCCTCAGGCGGCAAGCGGCACACCGTGGTCGGCATCGACAATGCAGAGCAAGGGCGATGCCATTACCGATTTGCACGAGGATATGGCAGCAGAACAGAAAGCGCGTACGACCTACGACAATATTTTGCGTCTCGTTGATGACCCCGATATACTCGACCCTATCAGATTTTTAAGAGAACGCGAAATTGTGCATTTTCAGCGTTTCGGTGAAGCTCTGGAGCGCGCTAAGGCTTCTTTGAACGAGAAGAATTTTTATGCATTCAACCCCAGTTTTGATTGCGGTTGGGCTAAGAAATAAGCCGATATTTAATTACGGTTCAAGAATTTGCAATCATCGGTTTCTGTTTCGTATGATTTTGGCGTTTTAAGCCTGTGCCTTATTTCTCTGAACTATCATCTCTCATCGTTTTAACCGGATATACAAAAGCACCCCGTCCGAAAGACAAAGCTTCTGTCTTTTGGACGGGGTAATTTTCTTTCCTGTACTAAACACGGTGGCGTTTTAGTCCCTTATGAAATTACACTACTCTCAAACTGCGCGAGTCCGATTCTGGGAGGATTGCCTGTTTTAGTCCCTTATGAAATTACACTACTCTCAAACCCGGAACGCCGCTTATCTTGATGATTTCATGTTTTAGTCCCTTATGAAATTACACTACTCTCAAACTCGAGGAAACCGTGGGCGGCACGCAGCTCAGTTTTAGTCCCTTATGAAATTACACTACTCTCAAACGAAGAGTGCAAGCTTTATAAGTCCGTTAAAGTTTTAGTCCCTTATGAAATTACACTACTCTCAAACTTGAAGAAACTGTAGGCGGCTCACAGCTTAGTTTTAGTCCCTTATGAAATTACACTACTCTCAAACATCAGATTCGAGCTGCTTTACTGCCCCGTAGTTTTAGTCCCTTATGAAATTACACTACTCTCAAACTTCAACTTAACAGTCTTCTTATAAAATTGTGTTTTAGTCCCTTATGAAATTACACTACTCTCAAACGGAAGAAAGGCAGGACACAGGCGAGACGGTGTTTTAGTCCCTTATGAAATTACACTACTCTCAAACTGCGCGAGTTCGATTCAGGGAACTTTGCCCGTTTTAGTCCCTTATGAAATTACACTACTCTCAAACCTGTTATTGTGCTCACACCTGTGCTCTCCTGTTTTAGTCCCTTATGAAATTACACTACTCTCAAACCGGGAAGGTGTAACGCTTTCTATATATAGTGTTTTAGTCCCTTATGAAATTACACTACTCTCAAACCATAACGCAGGCAGGTGGTCAGAGATGGCAGGTTTTAGTCCCTTATGAAATTACACTACTCTCAAACTCCGGGCTTAAGCGTTTGAGTTTTCGCAAAGTTTTAGTCCCTTATGAAATTACACTACTCTCAAACCCTTACAGATTGTGTTTAGCGGAATTGAAGGTTTTAGTCCCTTATGAAATTACACTACTCTCAAACTATGTCGCTGATGCTACTCTTTACATCTTTGTTTTAGTCCCTTATGAAATTACACTACTCTCAAACGTCAATCCCTGCCATTATAGCGGCTCTTTTGTTTTAGTCCCTTATGAAATTACACTACTCTCAAACTTTCACTAACGGCAAGAAAAAAGCCGGCTTGTTTTAGTCCCTTATGAAATTACACTACTCTCAAACTCAACGCAGGAAAACTCTTGATAAATACAAGTTTTAGTCCCTTATGAAATTACACTACTCTCAAACGCGAACGGAGAGACGGCTATATATCTCATCGTTTTAGTCCCTTATGAAATTACACTACTCTCAAACTGGTTTGACGATAAGCAGAACATCACGGCGGTTTTAGTCCCTTATGAAATTACACTACTCTCAAACTGCTGCTTCAAGAGTAATCGACATTTGATTTGTTTTAGTCCCTTATGAAATTACACTACTCTCAAACCGCTGTTTAAATATGTCCAAATGCTCTTAAGTTTTAGTCCCTTATGAAATTACACTACTCTCAAACACAACGATACAAGTATCCCATAACGGTGTCGTTTTAGTCCCTTATGAAATTACACTACTCTCAAACAGCCGTATTCGTCCGCTAATGTTTTTAACGGTTTTAGTCCCTTATGAAATTACACTACTCTCAAACCCGCCACCCTCTCAACTTGGGCTTGTTTGCGTTTTAGTCCCTTATGAAATTACACTACTCTCAAACGTTCGGGTGCTGCTCAAAATTTAACGAATGTTTTAGTCCCTTATGAAATTACACTACTCTCAAACAAACTACCACTTGCTCTGACGGAGCACAGAGTTTTAGTCCCTTATGAAATTACACTACTCTCAAACGGGGATAGATATATCAATGCCGATGACGAAGTTTTAGTCCCTTATGAAATTACACTACTCTCAAACATATTCAACGTCATAGCCTTTTTCTTTAAGGTTTTAGTCCCTTATGAAATTACACTACTCTCAAACGAATGACAAACTGCTCAAGGAAAAAGAAGCAGTTTTAGTCCCTTATGAAATTACACTACTCTCAAACATCAGCTACCACGCGTATAACGTCCACCACGTTTTAGTCCCTTATGAAATTACACTACTCTCAAACGTCTCTCAGCTTTTCCCCAACTGAATTTAGGTTTTAGTCCCTTATGAAATTACACTACTCTCAAACCTGAGCAATTTGATTTAGATGTTGCTGCAAGTTTTAGTCCCTTATGAAATTACACTACTCTCAAACCGGCATTAGCTCACCCCCAAATACTCCTTGGTTTTAGTCCCTTATGAAATTACACTACTCTCAAACCTAATTCGCGGTTGATTTGCCGGACTAGTGGTTTTAGTCCCTTATGAAATTACACTACTCTCAAACCCTCTGAGCTGGCAGAAGCTCTGCCGAAAAGTTTTAGTCCCTTATGAAATTACACTACTCTCAAACCTCAAATCAAAATTCGAGACGCAACACTACAAATTGCAGAAAGCAGTGTAACAGGACTAAGCCCAGTTGATTATAGCATAAAAAACGATAAAAGCGCAAGTTAAAATTCGCACAAATCCTCATCAATGACAAATCTTTTTGTATGTTTCAATCTGTCATAGGCGGTGCTTTCCAGTAATAAGACTTTAAAATCATGTAAGCACACGCTTTCCGTAAAGCTCTCCATTACTTCATCCGGAAAATACGCTCTCATATTCACCATGATAAAAAGCCTGTCATTGTCAAGCTCTCGCACAAGCTCCATGTATGCAAATATTTTTTCAATAGTGCTTTTATCGTCTTCCTCTATTTCCGGTGATAATGCGCGGATTATCGGACCGACTGCAAGCTTTCGGCAATTTATTTCAAAGGGAAGTTCCTCGGCAAGCTCTAATATGTATCTTTCCAAAGTGCCGAGTAATTCTTCCGTTTTCATATAATTTTCTGCGCTGACCGCATTTTTCTCCAATGCAGAACACAGCTTTGTCAAAAGATTTTTGCGATTAAGCTGAAAAGGCGCAAACTGCACCGATAAATCCGCATATTTACTAAATTCAACCGGCTTATCAGCAATCGACAGAACGCAATCTCCATGCAATCCGTCAGCCTGCATCGTCATATTGTTCACAAGCTCGAAAAACATTTTTCTGTTTTCAACAACAAGTTCATTTACGCTGTCTCCGTCAAAACGAAGAATATGCCCCATATTCTTGTAAATCAGTTTCATAGTATTATCAGCCTTTCGTCACTTTCAATCACTTCGCTGTGATGTTCCCCTGTAATATACTCCATTCCCGCAAACTGCTTTTCAGTCACCGTCATTACCTGAACAATCCCGTCAGGAGGGCGGTTTTTTCTTATCAAATCCAAAACCGCCTTTCCTGCACTCGGCGTTATAAGCATACGGCAGTAAACGGATTCCTGCATCATCAAAAATCCGTTTTTTATCAACAGCTTGTGAAATTTCCTGTATTCCCTCCTGTTTTCAAGGGTTTCTGTCGGCAGGTCAAAGAAAACCAATACTCTCATAAATCTATAGCTCATAACGAATAAAACTGAATCAACGAAAGGTCGCTTTCGTTTAAAGCCTCAAAAACACTTCTGCAATAGTATTTTACCGCGTTTAATACTGTCTGTCTTGTCTGATTTATCACAACAGTATCGTTCAGTATTCCTACAATGGAATGCTTTGCTTCGCTTGTCAGTTCAACATACATTTCGGATTTAACTTTGCGGTCAACCAGAATCCGAAACGGCTCCATTAAATCACAGCTTAAATTGAAATGGTTGAACATATTGTCGTGAAATATACCGAGCTGGGTCAAATATCCCTGTGCCACTATCTCGCGATTAAAGGCGGAGAGGATAATGCCGTAGCCGTAATTCAGCGCGGCATTTATCATATTTTCCTCGCTCCTGGTAAAATCCATTCCGAACAACGCATTGAAATAAACCTTTGCGGCGTGTCCCTCGCGGTTTGTCTCATCATGAGGCTCTATTTGCGTCAGGTACGAACGCAACAGGGCTTCTTCGCTGTTCTTTTTCAATTCTCCCAGAAAATCCGCCTGCTTGCGTATCTTTTCCGCGACAATATCAGCCCATGCCGCACCCTTTATATCATTGCTCCAACCAATTTGAGCTTTGATTTTCCGGGAACAGTCATAGGAATTGTAATACGGCACAAGCTCGGCATTCGGCGTGCGTTTGGAATCGCAGAAAATCACTCTGATTTTCTTTTCCACCAACGCTTCCAGCAAACAACCGGTCAGGGAAACCGCCGGATTTTCGATGAGCAGTACGGCTATTTCATCGAGAAATATCTTTTTCGTTTCCTCGGCGCGAACAACCATAAAGCCCATCTTATAATCCAGCTTACACCGTGACGCAATTACAACCGTGCGCCAGCTCATAAAAGTTCAAGAAGGTTTTCCGAAACCTTTTCAAAGAGACCGGAAGTTGACCGGTCAATAATGCGAACATCGGTATAATACTTTTTCCAGTTGGAAACAGATGATGAAAGCCTTGCCATGCCAACAGATTTTCCTCCTCCGATTAAGGAAAGGTCTACTTTATTTGCTCTGCCAAACAGCCCCTGAATTGACAACAGCACCGTTACCTGCTGTTCGGGAGACAGCATAATAAATCTCTCTCGTCCCTTTACAATTATATCATATGGATTTGTCGGGCGATTTTTATAAAGCTTATTTTGCATTTTATCCATATAATAATCGTACAGTTCCAGATTTTTCTCGGCGGAAATGCGGTCGTGTTTTTCACTGAACACAATATTGTTGTTTTTCCTGCGTTTCTTTTCAAAGGACTCAAGCCGTTTTATATATGCTTCGTTTTCCCGTGATGTTTTAAACGGAGACAGGCACGATACACAAATGCACTTACCTCCGCTGTTCTTACCGGTTATACATACCTTGAAGCCATTTAGCGAAAACACTGTATTAACCTTTATAATTCTTTTGTTCAGCAAAAACTCAACCGATTCAACAACTGCTCCTGTAATATCAGATACCGTTTTCTTTGCATATTCAACGGCGAAAGCATCGTTCTGCAAGAATTTATCCGCATACAGCAATTCAACCGGCATGACCATAATATCCTGCTTTTTGGCAATTTTATACCTTACCAAAACGAAGAATGATGCCGTAGATTTGTTATAACCGCCGTATATTTCCGTCGGACGATCTTTTTTGAGAGGCACCAATCCTTTTGCGGCAGAAACGGGCATTTGATCAAAATATCCGCCTTTTCTGCAAAATGCATATTTTGTCACGTGTGCTGTGTTCTTTCTCGCAATTTCAACAACGCGGTCTTTGTCCTGTGCGCCGTTCCACACTGTTTCTTCTTTGCATTTGACATTCTTTGTGAAAACTATCTCGACCTTTGCGTTGTTATCCGCTTCCCTGCGCCAGAATTGTCTGCTGAATTTGCAATGCCAGACATTTCCCGTAACAATATTCAAATATGCATCTTTTGCATGGTGCAAGTCATTTACCATACGCGACTTCGGCAAATCAAACTGCTGTCTGAAATCGGACACCAGACCTGCTTTAACATAAACTATCTCGGTTTTGGGATACATTTCTTTCAGCAGTTCAGCAATTGCTTTGGTTGACTGCCTCGTTTCAACAAGCTGACGGTTGATAAACTCAAACTTTTCATCATTCGTAAAATGCGTGGTTCTGGTAAGCCGCTTGAATTTTTCATCGCTCATAAGACCAATATCTTTCAGCCTTTTCCAGTATCCGCCCATTTTCTCCTGAATCTCCGGCTTTACGGGATAATTATCGCTCTTATCTCCGTTAACTTTTGAATCTACCAGTATTTCATTGTTTATAACGCTGTCGTCCTTAACAAAGCTGCGCGGATAGATATGCTCGATATTATATGTTCCGTCTCCGGACAGCACCGATTCGATTTCTATTTTCTTGCCTGTATACAGACATCTTCCGAGCTGAATGAAATAAAGGAACAGCTTATCGCTTTGAAGTCTGTTATGCGCGGTGTCTCCCAAATCCTCAAGCTCTTTCGTTAACCGCGGAATATCCTCGTCCCTGACCTTTTTATAAAGTTCAAGAATCTGCTGAAGCCGCGAATCCTTACGACCTTTCTGATCGTCTTTTGCGCCGCGTGCCATTTCAATAAATATTCGCTCCGGAGCTTGTCCCTGCACTTTTACAATGTCTTTCAAAATATCAAGAGTGCGGATAATCGGGCGTTTTACCGAATTTGAAGCGTACATTTCATCAAGGCGTTCCGAAACGCTTTTCCGCTTACCGCCATAATATTCTCCGACAATCCCGTTTATCGTTTCGGTAAAAGTAAATTTATCGGACAAAAGCTGCATAAGGTTATAATTTGTCTCCCACATTGCGCGAATAATGGAGGTATAAACCTCTCCGCTTTCCTTATCGACACCTTCGATTCCGCACAAAAGGCGTTTGGAAAGTCTTCCGAAATTCTTGAGCTTCAATCCCGTTATGTACTTTACATCGCTTTCCGACAGGTCGGGATATTCACGTTTCAACCACTTTGAAAACCTTGCCTTGTCCTCGGAATAGGCTGCACGGTTTATTATGCTTTCAACCTGCGAATAATTCAATATTCCGCTCGTTAAAAGGTTTTTAAACTGCGCAAACGGTTTAAGCGATGAATTAACCGCAATGTCAATGCCGTTGAGCTGGTCGCTTTCGCTCATGTAGTTATTTGAAACAAGATAGTTCTTTATGCGTTTCGGTGTAACCTTGTTCGGGCTTGTGAAAACATTATTGTATATTTCCTGCTTTACGCTTACCGGAATATCGTTTCCGTTGATTTTGATGTTGTTGATTTCATTGAGCACCTCAAATGCGCAATATATCAGCGAATTTTTGGGCAAGACGTCTTCTCCGGGAAGGTACGTACAGCAATTGGTCATACGCGATATAAACGCTTCCTCGCTTTTATCAAGGTCAACCTTGCTTTCAAAATTCCAAGGGTAGATTCTCCCCTCTGCCCTGCGTACCATCCAATGATTCCATTTGGGATTGCTCTTTTCTTTTAACGGGCCGACATAATACGGCACTCTGAATTCAAACACAGAAAGCACCTTTTCCGCGCCTGTTATGCCGTCCTCATCGGATTCTTTCAAAAGCGGCAGATATTCCGATGCATTTTCGAGAATCTTATTAAGCTCATACCAATAAATCTGATATGGTATAACACGGTTATCTCCGTCAACCTGCTTAGGCATAAAATCGTTTACTTCAAGTCGGGATTTAATACGGTCATATTCTATTTCATCGGTTTCATCGGGTTTTACGGATTTGAACGCAGAAAGAATATACTTGCAGAATTCCTCTCTGTTTGCGGTGTCTTTCTTCACTTTTTCCGTTTTGTTCGCGGTTTTGTTTTTGCCTATATAAGCGACATAATTGTTCTTGACTTTTTTATCTCGGAAAATTTCATCATATTTTTCGGGCAGATATTTTTTCGTGAGATACTTAAGCTCTTTTAAATCATTTTTATGCTGATTGTAAACATCTACCTTTGCTTCGGAAATGCTTTGCCTGCCGTTTAATATGTCAGCCAGCACAGACCAGTCATAAACGCCTTTCAGCACCGCTATCAGTGCCGCATCATCTCCGATGCTCTGCATAACGGCACCGATTTTTTCATCGTCCAAATTAAGCTTTACGGAATTTTCTTCAAGGTCTGCATATTCCTCTTTGCCAAACAGCTCCGCAAGTCCCGCTTTTCCTCCGCACAGCAGCTTTACCACAAGCTCGTAGTTATACTCATACTGCTCGTTTACTTCTTTCGGCACTTTTTCTTTTCCGAACAGAGCTTCCTTTAATGCCCTGGTCTTTTTGATTATGCCGAGCTTGCTCTTTAAGGCTTCTTCTACATCTGCGATATTCAATTCGCTTTTCCACGGAAGCGCATATTCTCCGTCACGACAAATAAAGTCGTTCAGACTTTCAAATACCGTTTTAAAATCAGTTACCGCATCAATATTATGCTTGTCCACTTCACTTAGAAAGTGTCCCCTGTGAGCTACGAGCCATGCACAGGCAATATATACAAGCCTTACATCATGGCTTTCTCCGCTCTGCATCAGGTCAAGTATAAGATGATGAATTGTCGGGTATTTGTTTTCATACTCCTTTTGCTGTTTGTAAGTATCAAACAGACGTATCTTGTCATTTTCCGTTTCCGGATACAAATAGCTTTCTTTGATTCTGCGGAAAAAGTCTTCGTCTGTTTTCGCAATCTCCGGAGCAAAAAGCTCGCCAATCAGACGCACCCTCTGCTGTTTTCGGTCAAGTCTTCTGCGTGCAGAACGATAGCCTCTGCGCTCCACTGCCGTCTGCGCTTCTTCAAAAAGTGCGCTTCCCCACATGGGCTCACCTTTGAATTTGCACAAATTGTAGCTTTTGTCAGTCACCGCATACCCCACAGAATCGGTGCCTATGTCAAACCCTACATAGAACTCCTTGTTTTTCATGTTGACAAACTCTCCTTTTAGTGGTATTATCACAGTGTAATTTATGTCCCTTAAATTACACTACGAGTTCAAATAAAATTTTTATCAACTCGTCGGATTTTCCGACTACACAGCGTGTGTAACAGAACTGACCTCTCAGGAGGTCTTTTTTGTTTTTATCCGTGGCTGTAAAAGCTTGCGTTTTTACAGCCGCTTTTTTTAATCGCAAACAAGCTTCGGCATCATGTGGCGCTTTACGAAAATTATCGCTTGTCGTTTTTCAGAGAACGAAGCGTGAGCAGGCAAATACACGATATACAGACCGTAGTAAAAATCAGCACAAGCCAGGTGAGTATCAGATTCCATGCGCCGTGCTCGTACATGAGAACAATATAGCTCTGCACCATGTTTTCAAGCTGCTGACCGCTGTAGGTCGTGCTGAGTATTCTGCGGTAATATGCATCAATCAGCGTGTTGCAGTCCGCAATATTTCCCAGTGCCTGCATTGACCAGCGACTTGCGCAAAACCACGAAATAATATTCGTTGCACCGTCAAGAGTAAATAATATTCCGGAAAAAAGAAGCTGAGGAATAAGAAGAATAGGTGCGAAAACCATTGCTCTGTCGGGATTTTTCGCAATCGAGGAAACAAGCAGTCCCAGCGCGGACGAGGATACCATTACAAAAAACACGGTAATGTGAATTTCTATAAACGGAACGTTACCGATTGCGCCGCTCTCCGGCATACCTACGGAAAACGCGAAAACCGCAACCGTCAGCAAGCTCTGAACAAAGCACAGCCCTGCCTGCACCAGAAGCTTTGAGGCAATGTAGGAATCAAGGCGCATATCCGACATGTATTCACGCCGCAGTATTCCGCGTTCCTTGCATATTTCCTGAATCGAATTCATCAACCCTACCCAAACGGCTGCACAGGACAGACAGAAAAGCATCTGCTGTGACACAAATGTCATTTTAAAAACGTTGTCGCCTGCCACAAGAGAAAGCAGTAAAGAAATAAGTGGTCCTTGCAAAATCAAAAACGCAAGTCTGATTTTATCATGCCACAGCAGGTTGACATAACGTTTTGCCATAACAAGCGTCTGCTTTCCGAAAGGCTTTTTTGCATTGCTGTATTCGCGTTTGACCGTTGTTTGCGTAATCTCCGCCTGCTTTGCCTGCTTTGAGTTGTTAAAGCGGATTTCCCACCCCTGAGGGTCTTTTTCGACCTTCAGATAAGCTTCCGCAAGGTCATTTACGCCGAAAAATTCAAGCGCTCCCTTTGGCGGTCCGAAATAAGCCATATATCCGCCGCTTCCGAGAAATATCATTTTATCGCACAAATGAAGATTCTGAGTTGTATGAGTAATGGCTACAATGGTTTTTCCTTTTCTGCTCATTTTCTGCAACAAAAGCATAAGGCTTCGTTCGGTGCCTGGGTCAAGCCCGGAGGACGGCTCATCAAGGAAGAACAGGCTGGGGTCGTCAATAAGCTCAACGGCAATGGAAGCGCGCTTTTTCTGACCGCCGGACATTTTGCGTATGAGTGTGTTTTCATGTCCGTTAAGCTCAACCATGTCAATTACCTCGGCAACTCTCGTTGCATATTCCTCATTTGTCGAGTCCGGTGACATGCGAAGCTGTGCAACATACATCAGCATTTCGTGAAGCGTAAGGTTTTCATGGACAATATCCTGCTGCGGAACGTAGCCGATAACGCTTTGCAAAACCTCATAGTTATCGTAAAGGTCAACACCGTTCACCAGAACCGAGCCTGTTGACGGTTTGTCAAAACCGTTCAGACAATTCATCAGCGTGGATTTTCCGCTGCCCGAACCGCCGACTATCGCCACAAATTCGCAGGGCTTTATTATCAGGCTGGTATCATCGAGTATGTACTTGTTTTTTCCCTTTACGCGCACGGCACGTGAGATATTTTTCGCTACAAGCTCCAATCCGCGTGACTCTGTTTTATAGCTCAGCAAGCCCTCGTCATTATCGAAAAGAAGCTTTGTGTTGGCAATGCAGATAAGGTCGCGGTCAACCAGCAACATCGGCTGTGTAACAGGCGTTCCGTTTAGTGTAACGGATGTTCTGCTTCCGCTTTCGGGAATAAGCACATAGCCCTCTGCCCCCTTTTTTACTCGTGCCTGCACAAGGGAAAGCGTTACGTGGTTAATGCGTATCTCGCAGTTTTCGCCTCTGCCTATTCTGGTTTCGCCGTCGCCCAGCGGATAATCTATCCAGCCCATGCCGTCATTGAAAGCATAATAAGCAATGGCTATGCCGCAAAAGCACGGCTCATCGGGGTCGTCAATGCGGATATCCGAATAATCGTTAAGCTCACCGAACGCCGTTTTTTCTCCGTTTAAATAAATACCGTTTGTGCTTGAATCGTCACAGATATAACACTTATCGCCGATTATCTCAAACCGTCCGTGATGGCGGGAAACTACCGGAGAATTTATCACAATATCGCAATCCTCACTTCTGCCGAAAGTGACTGCTGTTTTGCCGAAAGCGGACAAAGCATATTCTTCTCTGCTGTTATCGGCATATACAATAGTAATATTGTGCTGTGCGACTGTTTCATAGGTTGTGTTCATTTCATTTTCAGACATTTTTCCACCTCATTATTTGCAGTACTTGCCAACGAAAGCACTGTGTGATAGAATACTTGTATATTTTACCGAAAGGATTTGTAACGATGAGCGAAAATGTAATCATTGTTTCTCATGCCGAAACGGAATTTGATGCAGATTGCGCTATTGCAGCCCTTGCCGACGGCGGAATAAATGCCGCAAAGCAGTATCGAAATGCGCCCGGCGGTTCAACACTCTTTGCAATGCCCGGCGGTATGGGCTTCGGAGCAACAGAGGGATACGACATACTCGTAAACAGAGATTTATATGCAAAGGCTCGTGAAATACTTATCGGCGCAGGTTTTGCCGAGCCTACAGACGAGGAGAATACGTCAGGCGAATCCGATTTTGAAAATTCGACTGATGATGAAGCAGCTTTAAATGATGCAGTTTCAGATGAAACGACTTCAGATGATGAAATAACTCCTCGGGAATATGCCGCAGCGACAAAAGGTTCGGGTCTTATGATGATTCTTTTTCTCGTTGCCGCCGCATTGTTTATAATCGGAGTAGATAAACTCATCGAGCTTATCAAGTCATTATTCTAAATTCAAACATAATTTTAATAATTATCCTTAAAACCGTCCTTTTTGGGGCGGTTTTTTATTTTTTGCCAAAACCCGTTATGACAAATTACAGGCTTTGAAAGATATAGAATAATACTGCTCAAAAAATTATCGCAGGTGCATCATCGGAAAAATCTGTATTTGTTTTATTTTAGCATTATCGGGAAACAATGTAAAGAGAATTAAATCAAAGCCGAAATTCGGAAAGAAAGTCCATTATCCACCTTAAAGTGTGTTTATTTCTCATGATAAAGTCAGGCTCACTGCAAAATATATATGTGCGAAATTTTACTTGCGGAGGTCATGATGAAAAGGAAATTTAAAATTATTTTTTCTGTTCTGCTCTCCGTCCTTGCACTTACAATAGCATCGGGCATTTACGTAAGAGAGACAACTCCCGACACGCTTTATGTGATAAGAGGACAGTCGGTACAGATAGACACAGGATTTATATATACAACGTTTTCTTCGGATAATGCTGTCGTCAGTGCAGACAGCAGAGGGATTAAAACCTACAGCACAACGCTGAAGCTTTTCGGATTTATACCGGTAAAAAATATCGACACCAGAATTATTGAGGCAAAAAAGCTTTGCCTTTCGGGAAATTCCTTTGGTATAAAGCTGTACACAGAGGGCGTTGTGATAATCGGACTTGAATCCGTTGCCGCAGAGGGCGGCAAGTGCTGTCCTGCAACCAGTGCCGGACTTTCGGTTGGTGATTCTATTATAGAAGTTGACGGCGTAGAAGTCTCCTCTGCCTCACAGCTTTCCGATTTAGTGTCGGACAGCAAGGGTGAAATAATGTGTCTGACCGTCGCCAAAACAGACGGAACAATCGCCCAAAGCAGACTGTCACCGGTTTACTGCGGAGATGACGGCTGTTATAAAGCAGGTATGTGGGTACGTGACAGTGTTGCCGGAATCGGAACGCTTACCTATGTTGACCCCGATACCGGTATTTTCGGCGGACTTGGCCACGGTATATGCGATACCGATACCGGCAAACTCATGCCGTTCGGCGGCGGTGAAATAGTATCGGTTGTAATAACGGGCGTTACAAAGGGCACGGAGGGTTTACCCGGCGAGCTCCACGGCTATTTCGGTGATGAAACTCTGGGCACGCTTACCGATAACAGCAGCACCGGTGTTTTCGGCGTTATGAACAGCGAAGATTTTGTGTCCGATAAGCTGTACGATATTTGTCTCAAACAGGATATTAAGGAAGGAAAGGCGCAGATATTAACAACTGTCCCCGGTAAAAGTGAACCGCAGTTTTACGATGTGGTTATCGAACGACTTAATTACAACAGCAAAAATCCGGGCAAAAACATGGTGATTAGAATTACCGACGAGGAGCTTATTAAGGCAACAGGCGGCATAGTTCAGGGAATGAGCGGCAGCCCCATAATTCAGGACGGTAAAATTGTCGGCGCGGTAACTCACGTTTTTGTAAACGACCCGACAAGGGGTTATGGAATTTTTATTGAAAATATGCTGGATACGGCAGGGTAACATCATGGGGAGGCACAGCTTCCCCATATTTTTGTTGACAATGTCACGATACCGTGATATAATGACAGCAAAAGGAGGTTGATTTCACAATGCCTGTTTTATCAAGGTTTTACGGAATTATTATCAGAATGTATTTCCTGCAAAGCGAACACAATCCACCTCACATCCATGCGATTTATAACGAGGATGTTGCGGCAATCGATTTCATGACCGGCGAAGTCATTGAAGGTCAGCTTCCCCAGAAAGCACTGGCTATGGTGCGAGAGTGGCTTGCTATCCACAAAGATACTTTGCAGGAAATTTGGAGTACCCAGGAATTTAAGAAAATTCCTCCGTTGGAGTAAGGAGGCAGTTTATGTTTCACAAAGTTAAAAGTGTATCTTCTCTTGCTGATTTCAAGCTGAGTGTTCAATTCAGTGAGGGCGTGACCAAACTATACGATATGAACCCTCTATTCGAGAAGATTCCCGCATTTCTCTATCTAAAAGAAAATCCGGAAGAATTCACCTGCGTTACCGTCGATGTTGGTGGTTATGGCATTATTTGGGGCGATGAACTGG
>CAZCQZ010000043.1:0-14271 GCA_964500965.1 uncultured Eubacteriales bacterium
CTGCGCATTATCCGCGCCCTTAAAATCGAGGGCGGCTGTAACGTTCAGTTTGCTCTTGACCCCAACAGCTTCAAGTATTATGTGATAGAGGTAAACCCCAGAGTTTCCCGTTCCTCCGCTCTTGCTTCAAAGGCAAGCGGCTTCCCCATTGCAAGAGTTACCGCAAAGGTCGCGGTAGGTATGCATCTTGACGAAATCCAGCTTGCAACCGCAACTGCCGCCGCAGAGCCTGCTCTTGACTATGTTGTTGCAAAGGTTGCACGCTTCCCCTTTGACAAGTTTGCCGATGCAAACAACACCCTCAGCACTCAGATGAAAGCAACCGGCGAGGTCATGAGCATAGCAAGAACACTTGAAGAAAGCTTCCTTAAAGCGGTGCGTTCTCTTGAGATTGGCGTTTGCCATATCTATATGGAAAAATTCGACCATATGACCGATGATGAGCTTATCAAATACATTGCAACTCCCACAGACGACAGACTGTACGCTATTGCAAAGCTTATCCGTGACGGCGTTGATTTGGGTCTTATCTGCAACGCAACACAGATAGATATGCTTTTCCTTGACAAGATTCACAATATTGTCCTTATGGAAAAGGTCGTTGAAAATGCGAAGTTCAACAGAGAAATTCTCTACAAGGCAAAGAGAATGGGCTTCTCCGATAAATATATAGCAAAGCTCTGGGCTTGCTCCGAGGACGAGGTTTATGCGTTCCGCAAGGAAAACAATATGTTTCCCGTCTATAAGTCAATCGACACCTGCGCCGGTGAGCACCCCAGCTACGTGCCCTACCTTTATTCCACCTACGAGGAAGAAAACGAATCTATTGTCACCGACCGCAAAAAGGTAATAGTGCTCGGCGCAGGTCCTATAAGAATCGGTCAGGGCGTTGAGTTTGACTACTCCACCGTTCACGCCGTTTCCACAATCAAAAAAGCCGGTTACGAGGCTATCATCATAAACAACAACCCCGAAACCGTTTCTACCGACTACACCTGCTCGGACAAGCTCTACTTTGAGCCGCTGACGGTTGAGGACGTTATGAATATAGTAGAGCTTGAAAAGCCCTACGGCGTTATCGCGTCGTTAGGCGGTCAGACCGCAATCAACCTTGCCGCACCTCTTGAAAAGAGAGGGGTCAAGCTTATCGGCACAGACAATGCCGCCATTGAAAGAGCCGAAAACCGCGACAGCTTTGAGAAAATCATGGAACAGCTTCAAATTCCTCAGCCTAACGGTCAGGCTGTCACAAATATCGAAGCAGGCGTAAAAGCGGCTTCCGAAATCGGCTATCCCGTCCTTGTTCGCCCCAGCTATGTTCTCGGCGGACGTGCCATGAGAATCGTCAGCAACGAGGAAGCTTTAAGACGTTACCTCAAGGAGGCCGTACAGATAGACGAGGACCAGCCCGTACTGGTTGACAAATATATTGAGGGCAAGGAGCTTGAGGTTGACGCTGTGTGCGACGGAACAGACGTATTCTGCCCCGGCATTATGGAACACGTTGAAAGAACGGGTATCCACTCCGGCGACTCCATAAGCGTTTACCCCACATTCTCCGTAAGCAAAAAAGCAAAGGACATTATTCTCGACTACACTCGCAGACTGGGGCTTGGCATAGGCATTGTCGGTCTGTTCAACATTCAGTTCATCGTTGATAAAAACGACGATGTTTACGTAATTGAGGTCAACCCCCGTTCAAGCCGTACAGTGCCTTTTATCAGCAAGGCAACCGGCTGGTCACTGGCAGACATCGCAACCCTTGTAATTCTCGGACATTCTCTCCGTGAACAGGGCATTACCGAAATGTATCCTGCCGAAAAGGAACGCTGGTATGTCAAAGCTCCTGCATTTTCATTCTCCAAACTGCGCGGCATGGACGCTTACCTTTCTCCGGAAATGAAGTCCACCGGCGAAGCAATCGGCTACGACAACAAGCTTACCCGTGCGCTCTGGAAAGCACTCCAGTCAAGCGGTATGTCCGTAAAGAGCTACGGCACTCTGTTTGCAACAATCGCGGACAAGGATAAAGAAGAAGCTCTGCCCCTTATCCGCCGCTTCTACAACCTGGGCTTTAATATCGAAGCCACCAGCGGCACCGCAAACTTCTTAAAGAGCCACGACATACGCACCAGAAGCCGCACAAAAATCAGTGAGGGCAGTGAAGAAATCCTCGATTCAATCCGCAAGGGCTATGTTACTTACATCATCAACACTCGTGACATCAGCTTGCCCAGCGGCGAATCCGACGGTCACGAAATACGCCGCTGTGCCGTTGAAAACAACATTACGATGTTTACATCTCTTGATACAGTTCGCGTTCTTCTGGATGTTCTTGAAGAAACAACCCTCTGTATCTCCACTATAAATTCGTAAGGATTGAAAAATATGACTAAACAGGGACTTTTTACAGTTAAGTCCAATGAAAAAATCGCCGCCGCACAGTACCGCATGGTGCTTTGCGGCGACACCTCGGCTATCACCGCCACAGGTCAGTTTATAAATATCAAGCTTGACGGCTATTATCTGCGCAGACCTATCTCGGTGTGCGACTGGGATAATAACAGCGTTACGATAATTTACAAGGTACTCGGCGGCGGCACGGAATATATGTCTACTCTCTCTGCCGGTGCTGTGCTTGACGTGCTGTCCGGCTTGGGTAACGGCTACGATACTTCAAAAAGCGGTGAAGCACCGTTGCTCATAGGCGGCGGCGTAGGCTGTCCTCCCCTCTACGCTCTTGGCAAAAAGCTTGTTTCCGAGGGCAAAAAGGTCACGGCGGTTTTGGGCTTTAATACCAAAGAGGACATGATACTCAAAGCCGAATTTGAAGCACTGGGCATTACCACCTTTATCACCACCGTTGACGGCAGTGAGGGCATAAAGGGCTTTGTTACCGCCGCTCTCCCCACAGTCGGTGATTACAGCTACTTCTACTGCTGCGGCAACGAGCCTATGATGCGCTCCGTTTATGCCGCAACCGTCACAAGCGGTCAAATGAGCTTTGAGGAACGCATGGGCTGTGGCTTCGGGGCTTGTATGGGCTGTTCCTGCAAAACCCTTTACGGCAATAAGAGAATCTGCAAGGACGGTCCTGTGCTTGAAAAGGAGGAAATCATATGGGCAGATTAAGCGTAAGCCTTTCCGGGGTTGAGCTTGACAACCCCATAATTCCGGCGAGCGGAACTTTCGGCTACGGCTATGAATTTGCGGAGCTTTACGATATAAATATTCTCGGCTCTCTTTCCTTTAAAGGCACTACCATGGAGCCGCGCTTCGGCAATCCTACCCCCAGAATCGCGGAATGTACAGCCGGCATGATAAATTCCGTCGGATTACAAAACCCCGGTATCGACAGGGTTATTTCCGAGGAGCTTCCAAAGCTTAAAGCCGTTTTTCACAAGCCCCTTGTGGCAAACATCAGCGGATTTTCAATTGACGAATATGTTCACTGCTGTGAGAAAATCAACGACCATGCGGACATAATCGAAGTTAATGTAAGCTGTCCAAACGTACACAACGGCGGCATGAGCTTCGGAACGGACGTTAAAAACGTAGAGGCGGTTACAAAGGCTGTAAAGGCTGTTACCACAAAGCCGGTATATGTTAAGCTGACACCGAATGTCACGGACATCGTGGAGATAGCAAAAGGCTGTGAAGCCGCCGGTGCGGACGGCATAAGCATGATAAACACCATGCTGGGTATGAGGATTGACCTTAAAACCAAAAAGCCTGTTATTAAAAACAAAATGGGCGGCTTTTCCGGTCCTGCCATATTCCCCGTTGCCGTCAGAATGGTCTATCAGGTATACGAAGCGGTGAAAATACCTATTATAGGTATGGGCGGTGTTTCCTGTGCCGAGGACGTTATAGAACTTATGCTGGCAGGCGCAACCGCCGTTGAGGTCGGTGCGGCAAATCTCGTCAATCCCTTTGTCTGCCGCGATATTATAAACAATCTCCCTGTTGTTATGGACAAGTACAAAATCAATAATCTTACCGATATTATAGGAGGTGCTCACTAATGGGCAAGGACGTTATAGTTGCCTGCGACTTTGCGAGCAGAGAAGCAGTTATGGATTTTCTTTCAAAGTTCGGTGAAAGAAAGCCCTTTGTCAAAATCGGAATGGAGCTTTATTATGCCGAAGGTCCTCAGATTGTAAAGGATATAAAGGCTCTCGGTCACAAAATATTTCTTGACCTGAAGCTTCACGACATTCCCAACACCGTGAAAAAGTCAATGGCAGTTCTCTCACGCCTTGACGTGGACATGACAAATCTTCATGCCGCCGGTACAAAGGCAATGATGGAAGCCGCCGTTGAGGGACTTACCCGTCCGGACGGCAGCAGACCTCTGCTTATCGCCGTAACTCAACTCACCTCCACCAGCGAGGAGCGCATGAGAGACGAGCTTCTCATAAACGAGCCTATTGACGAGGTCGTTATGAAATACGCACACAACGCCATGGAAGCAGGGCTTGACGGCGTTGTATGCTCACCTCTCGAAGCCGGAAAGGTCAAGGAGCGCTGTGGCACAAACTTTATGACCGTTACCCCCGGAGTGCGCTTTGCGGACGGCGATAAGGGCGACCAGTCCAGAGTTATGACCCCTGCACAGGCTAAGGAAATCGGCTCGGACTATATAGTTGTGGGCAGACCCATTACAGCCGCAGATGACCCCGTTGCGGCTTACGAAAGATGCTGTGCCGAATTTATCGGCTGAGGAGGATAAAATGGAAAGTTACAAAAGAGAATTTATACAGTTTCTTGAAAGCGCAGGCGTTTTGAAGTTCGGTGACTTCACCGCCAAAAGCGGCAGAAAAATTCCCTATTTCATCAACGCGGGCATGATAAAGACCGGCGATGAGATAGCAAAGCTGGGCGAATTTTACGCAAAGGCTTATTTTGAAAAGGTAGGCAATAAGCCCACAGTGCTTTACGGTCCTGCCTACAAGGGTATTCCCATTGCGGTTTCCGTATCCGTTGCCCTTTCAAAGAACGGCTTGAACGTTCCTTTCTTCTTCAACCGCAAGGAGGTAAAGGACCATGGTGAGGGCGGTATATTTGTGGGCTATGTTCCCTCCGAGGGCGAGGAAGTCGTCATAGTTGAGGACGTTATCACCGCAGGCACTGCCATTCGTGAAAGTATGGCTAATCTTTCCTCCCTTGAGGGCGTTAAGGTTGCGGCTACCTTTGTAATGGTTGACCGTAAGGAAAAGGGTCAGGGCGAAAAAGGCGCAATGCAGGAAATCGAGGAACAGTTCGGCTTCCCCGTTTATTCGGTCGTAGATGTTTACGACATTATCGAATATCTTGAAGAAGACGAAAAGAACGCGGAAAACGTACAGCGCATTAAAAATTATCTTGCCGTGAACGGAGCTAAAGCATGAGAAGTATTTTAGATATAGTTGACCTTTCCACAGAGGAAATTGATGAGCTTATCGCCGTTGCCGAAGATATTATGGAAAATCCCGACAGCTACCGCGAAAAATGCAAATATAAAAAGCTTGCAACCCTGTTTTTCGAGCCGAGCACACGCACACGCCTTTCCTTTGAGGCGGCTATGCTTGACCTGGGCGGCAGTGTTCTGGGCTTTTCCGAGGCTCAGTCAAGCTCCGCATCAAAGGGCGAAAGCGTTGCGGACACCGTAAAGATAGTAGGTCTTTATGCCGATATTATCGCCATGCGCCACCCCAAAGAAGGTGCGGCATATGTTGCCGCAGGCAATGCCGGTGTGCCTGTTATAAACGCCGGTGACGGCGGTCACAGCCACCCCACTCAAACTCTCACCGACCTTTTGACAATCAAAAAGGAAAAGGGACATTTTGACGGTCTGACCGTGGGTATCTGCGGCGATTTGCAGTTCGGACGTACCGTTCACTCCCTTATCGGAGCATTGTCACGCTACAACAATATAAAATTTGTGCTCATCTCCCCGGAGGAGCTTACAATACCCTCCTATGTGCGCAACGACGTGCTTAATGCAAAGGGCATAGAATATGTTGAAACCCGTTCCCTTGACGAAGCTCTGCCTGAGCTTGACATTCTTTACATGACCAGAGTTCAGCGTGAACGCTTTTTCAACGAAGCCGAATATCTGCGCTTAAAAGACAGCTATATTCTCACTCCGGAAAAGCTTGAAAATGCCAAATCGGATATGTGCATACTGCACCCGTTGCCCAGAGTTAACGAAATCTCCGTGGCAATTGACAAAGACCCCAGAGCGGCTTATTTCAGGCAGGCCATGTACGGCAAATTTATCCGCATGGCACTTATCCTTAAACTTCTGGAGGTGCGGTAAATGAACGTTGACAGCATCAGAAACGGCTACGTTATCGACCACATTCAGGCAGGACGTGCCATGGAAATCTACAAACTGCTGAAGCTTTCAAAGCTCGGCTGTCCCGTTGCAATGATAATGAACGTACCCTCTGAAAAAATGGGCAAAAAGGACATTATCAAAATCGACGGTGAAATAGTTCTGGATATGGATGTTCTGGGCTTTGTTGACCCCGACATCACCATAAACGAAATTCGCAACGGCGAGATTGTGGGAAAGCAGGACAGAATCGAGCTTCCCGAAAGAATAGTCGATGTAGTGAAATGCAAAAATCCCCGTTGCATAACCACAACGGAGCAGGAGCTGCCCCACATTTTCAAGCTGACCAGCCGCGAAAACAAGGTGTACCGCTGTATTTACTGCGAGTCCGAGGCTAAGAAAAAATGAACATTCAGATTTTCGGAAAGCCCAAAAGCTTCGATACCGGCAAAGCCGAGCGTTGGTTTAAGGAGCGCAGAATAAAATATCAGTACATCGACCTGAAAACAAAGGGCATGAGCGCAGGCGAATACAAAAGTGTCAAAGCCGCACTGGGCGGAGATTTTTACAAGCTTGTCGATACCGAATGCAAGCTTTACGAGGAAACCTACTTTGAACATCTTGCCTATGATGAGGACAAGGAAGAAAAGCTTATGGAATATCCTCTGCTCCTTGCCGCACCGATTGTGAGAAACGGTAAAAAAGCAACAGTCGGCTTCTGCCCGGAGGTCTGGCAGAAATGGCTTGATGCGGATAAATAATTTGCAATAGAAATGAGCAGTTAAAAGCTTTCGCTTTTCACTGCTCATTTTATTTAACTCCGGTTTGATTGACATATCAGGCAAAACGTTGTATGCTAATTGCAACCGATAAATTGGAGGGAAGCTTATGAAATCACGTCTGAGAATGCCGCTTATCATAACGTTTTCGGTTGTTCTTGTGCTCGGCTCTGTTTTTATGCTGTTCTTTTCCGAGCCGTCAATTAAAACCGGTGACGGCACTGTCCCCTCTGAGCCGTCCTCTGCCGATGCTTCTCCCTCCGACACCTCTGTTGCCGATATTTCTTCGACAGAACCTCCCCTTGAGCCTGAAGCTCCGGACTGCATAACGATTCAAATGGGCGGTGACGTACTGCTTCACGATTCCGTGCTGAAAGCCGCCAAAACCGGTGACAGCTCCTATGGCTACATTTCGGATTATTTTTCTCTTTTCAACGATATTTTTGTTTCCGACCTCAACATTGTTAATCTGGAGGGTCCTGTTGATGCAAACGGAAAAAACAGGGACGTAAAGGGTTATCCTGTTTTCAATATGCCATACGAAATACTGACTGTACTTAAAAACATAAATGTTGACGTTTGCATTACCGCCAACAACCACACCTGTGACATGGGCTTTAAGGGTGTCGAAAGCACCGTTAAAAACGTGAAAAAAGCAGGCATGACGCCCATCGGAAGCTACGCAACCGAGGAGGCTTCGGCGCAGTGCTATGTGACCGAAATCAACAATATTAAGGTCGGTATTGCGGCTTTCACCACCTACACGGAGGGGTCTGTGAAAAGCGAAAAAAGCTTCTGCGTAAACAAAACCGGCAAAAGCGAAACGCAAATTGTAAACGCTGTGACACCTGCCATTGATGAATTAAAGGAAAACGGCGCAGAATTTATTATTATCGCTCTCCACTGGGGCACCGAATATGACAGTATGCCCTCCGAAGCGCAGAAAAATGTTGCCGCACAGCTTTGTTCCTACGGTGCGGACGTTATTATGGGCAGCCATTCCCACTGCGTTCAGCCCATAGAAGTGCTGACCGTTAAACGGGGTGATGTCGAAAGCAGGGCACTTGTTATTTATTCTCTCGGAAATCTTTTTACCAACCAGACCGGATTAAACAAAGCTAAAACTCAGGAGGGTATGGTGGTTTCTCTTAAAGCAGTCCGCGATGAGGACGGCTGTGTGCGTATCGAAGATGCCTTTTATATGCCCACCTACACCTATGTGCGCGGCGGCAAGGGCAAAAACTTCATGAAAATCGTCCCTGCCGGAGAATATGCCACCGCCGAAGAAATGCCCTCGTTTTTCAAGGATTCCTCAGGGTGGAAAAAATGCAAAAACGCATGGAGTAACGTCACTTCTACAGTCGGCTCCGCTATTCCTGCGATTTACGGAGCCGGGTCTTATCCCGACGGCTTTTTCCCTGTCAGCAATTCGGACGTTTCGTATTGATTGATATTTTAAAAGGAGAGTGGCGGATAAATGAAAAAACGAAACATACGCATTTTTGTACTGCTTCTTCTTTTTCTTGTACTGCTGACTGTACAGGTGCTTTCGGCTTGCCCGAAGCACACCGACGCAAAGCTTTCCGATACCGATACGCCCGCCGTTACCCCCTCGCAAACAGACATACCGTCACAATCCGATATTTCTTTTACCGACATTTCCGTGAGCGTTTCCGATATATCCGATATATCAATTACCGATACCGTGCCTGATGCACCCGTTTCGGTTGATTTGAACCAATATGCGACAATAACGGTAAAAAGTGCCGCCTTGCGGAAATCAAATTCCGCCGATTCCCAGCTCATCAAGTACATTTCAAAAGGGGAAAAGGTCATTGTGCTTGATTCCAAAAAGAACTGGTACAAGGTGGATTTCAACGGAAGCGTCGGCTGGATAAACGGCAGTTGCCTTGAGCTTATCCGTAATCACGAGCTTGAAGCAACGCTTTACGACCCTGTTCCCCAACAGATTTCCGGTGAAATTCAAAGTCTTTCCGGCACTGCCACGGAAAAATACATAAAACAGATTGCCTCCGAATATTCCGTTGCAGGGCTTTCCGTTGCCGTCATTAAAAACGGCGACGTTGCCTATCACTACGAATACGGCTATGCAAATAAGGCAGACAAACGAAAAGTGACCGTCAATACAAAATTCCGAATTGCCTCACTGAGCAAGGTTTTCACATCTATGCTTGCTGTCAAACTTTCCGATGACGACATGCTCGACCTTGACAAACATATCGGTGATATTCTGGGCATCAAGGTGCGCAATCCGAATTACAAAAAAGATGACATAACCACACGTATGCTTCTTACCCACACATCATCTTTTGTTGACAGAAGCATGATTTTCTCAAATTCGATAAAGCAGGACTTAAAGAGCGAATATGTTTACAGCTCGTCGAAGCCCGGAACGCGGCACACATATTCAAATTTCGGAATGGGTGTTGCCGGTGCCGTGATTGAAAAAGCCTCCGGTCAATATCTTACCGACTATGCTCAAAGCACGTTCTTTAATCCCATGGGAATTGACGCCGGCTTTGACGGCTCTAAGCTTGATGACAAAACAGATGTGGCTGACTGCATGGTACGTGACTCCGTTGAAAAAACCGCTAAAGAGCTTGTTAAGAAAAAGGAAACTAATCCTGTCGGGCAGAATCATTCCATTGCCGCCGGCGGTCTGCTTATAAGTGCGGTGGATTTCGCAAAAGTGACAACCGTACTCATTAACGGCGGCGTTTATGACGGCGAACGGTATCTGTCGGAATCGGCTGTTAATGAAATTCACACTCCCTGTACAAAAGCGAAGCTTTATACCCAGTGCATCGGCATACGCAGGTCGGACACTATTTTACCTAACCGCACCGTTTATTATCATACCGGAGCGGCTTACGGGGTCTTTTCTCTTGTGCTCTATGACCTTGAGGACAAATCCGGAGTTGTGATTTTAACCACCGGCTCTCTTGATTACAGTGACGATAACGGCATACGCACAGTCTGCTCCGACATTACGGAGCTTATTTATGCCGATATTCTGACTTGAGAATACTGCAAAAAGGCAGTGAAAAACTTTCGTTTTTCACTGCCTTTTTTCTCTCACCGTTTATTAAAACACCAGTGCTCCGCTGGCTGTCAATGCCATCATTGCAATAGAATTATTTACGAAATGCAACAGTATTGAGCCGCATATATTTTCGGTCTTGTAACAGCATATCGCAAAAACTATTCCCTGGGGCAGATAGCTTAAAAGATATATAAGCTCGCCGGGGTCCTGATACGAAATTGCGGCAGGCACAACGTGAACGGAAGCGAAAACAAGTGCGGAAACAAAGCCTGCAATAATTGCCCATGTCCTGTTTTTTGCAAATCCTCTGAAAAGCACTCCGCGAAAGAGAACTTCCTCTATAATGGGCGCGCACAGACAGGACATAAACACCATGGAAAGCATGGACTGCTGTGAATACGCCACCACCGAGTTTTGATTTGCGCTGGTAAGGTCGGTCTGAACCATTCCGATTATAACCTGTGCCATCATATTAAACGTAAGTATCGCCAGATAGCCGAGATATACGGCAATAATCCATATGTAGCGCGGCTTTTGAGCAACTGCGCGTTTCAGGCTTGCCCACAGGTATTTCCCGAAAATCAGCAGCACCGCTATAATCATTGTCACGTAAAATACCATGTTCAATTCAAGGTTGTTCAGTGTATATCCGAATATCTTTTCAACAGCATAATACACTCCCAAAAGGTAATAATCGGTCAAAAAGAGATATACAAAAAGTAATATCATTCCGGATATTACTCCGCGTTTACTGAGAACTACCTCACCGCTGTCGAGAATCCTGTGAAGCGATTTGCTTTTTTCCATTTTCAACACTCCTTATTTACAATTCATATCGTGTATCATGCTTTCTGCCCTTTTCAGCAGCACTTCCCGTTCATTGGGCAATCCGTTTTCAATAACATCGGTCAGCAGACCGTCCAATATACAGCCGATGGTTTTGCCCTGACGAACGCCCAAATCAATAATATCACCGCCGCCGACGGCAAGCTGAGCACGTGTACAGCAACACTGACTGCTTACAATTTCCTCAAATATTTTCTCAAACGCGTTTATGCGCTCAAGCCTTGAAAGGGCGGCTTCGGGCGTATGAGCAAGAGCGTCCCCTTTCATAAGCTCCAGAACGTCTCTCAGAAAATCAACGCCGTAACGCCTGATTCGCCGCTTCGCCACCACCGGCAACGGGGTGATGTTCAGATGATGCAGCTTCACCAGCATCGTCACCCTGTCACGTGTAAAGGCATCGGGCTTTAAATTAGACCACACATACCTCAGCAAATACGCTCCGTGTGCCTCGTGATTGTAAAAATGCCCTCGTCCGTCATCGTCTGTAAAGAACTTATCCGGTTTTCCGAAATCGTGGAATAACGCGGCAAGGCGCAAAATCGGGTCGGGTCTTACGTTTTCCAGGACATCAACGGTGTGACCCAGCACGTCCTTTGTGTGGTATGGGCTTTTCTGTTCAAAGCCGCTTAGCTTTGAAAGACCGGGTAAAAAAACATTCAGTACATCGTGGTATTCAAGGATAATCTTGCCTGCGTTTTTGCCGCAAACCAGCTTTTTCAGCTCCGAAAATATCCGCTCGCCTGCTATTTTTCTCAAAAGTCCGCGCTTTTTATGAAGTGCGGCGGCGGTGTTCGGCTCTATTTCAAAGCCCAGCACGGCGGCAAAGCGCAGTGCCCTTATAATTCTCAATCCGTCCTCCGCAAATCGTTCTTCGGCATTTCCGACAGCCCGGATTATCCCTTTTTCAATATCACCGATTCCTCCGAATGGGTCAACCATGCCGTTTTTCGGATTGTACGCAATTGCGTTGCAGGTAAAATCGCGGCGTGAAAGATCCTCCGTCAACGTTACTCCGAAACTGACATTATCGGGTCTTCTTGAATCGGAATAACCGGATTCCGTGCGATAGGTTGTTATCTCAAAGGGCGTATTTTCAAGAATCACCGTAACCGTTCCGTGCTTTATGCCGGTGGGCACGGTTTTTTCGTTTTCAAATACCCTTTGCACCTCATTGGGAAGTGCCGAGGTGCAAATATCCCAATCGGATATTTCACGCCCCATTATGCTGTCCCGTACACAGCCGCCCACTATATATGCCTCAAAGCCTGCGTTTTCAAGCATTCCGAGCACCTTTTCCGTGTTTTCCGGCATACGTTCCATCTTTCCACCTCTTTTTCCCGTATATTGTAACATAAAAGCCGCAATAAGAAAACCACGTAATTATAAAAATTACATGGTTTTCTTAAAGAGTTTGTCTTTTCACGGAAAACAGGGAACCCCCACCGAGGGTTCCCTACGCCGAAACAGTCCACCGGACTGTTTCGGCTACCCTCCTGCGGTCGGCGCACGGTGCGCCGGGTTTCCTGTGTTTAGGATATTTCGCTGACTGCGGTCAGCGACCAAAGGCTCTGCCTTTGGATACCGCAAGCCTTTTCAAAGGCTTGACCGAAACTTTAATTTATGACCGGAACTTTTAAGTATTTTTTAAATGCGATAGTTTTCGGGAAGTTTCTCCGTCAGCCAGAATCGCCGCTCTCAGTTCTTCGATTGACGGAAATTTTTTCTCCGGTCGGAGATATTTTATAAGGCTCACCTTGATATTTCTGCCGTAGAGGTCACCGCTGTAATCGCATATCCATGTTTCGCTCAGCGGCTTGTCCGAACCGACTGTGGGCTTTACGCCGATATTTGTCACCGCACAGTACACAACGCCGTCAACCTCCGCAGTGGAAGCATACACCCCGAATTTCGGGCAGACAAAGTCCGGCGGAAACATCTGATTTATTGTCGGCGTTCCGAGAGTTCTTCCGAGCTGCCTGCCACCTACGACCTCAAAATCATAAGAAAAGGGTCTTCCCAGCATTTCCGCCGCCGTTTCCGCATTGCCCTCATCAAGATACGTGCGAATTGCCGATGAGCTGACATTTTTGCCCTTTATCTCAACCGCAGAAAGCACCGTACACTTGATATTTCGCTGTGCGCAGAGTTTTTCAAGCAGTCGCGCATCGCCCGAAGCCCCACGACCGAAGCTGTAATTAAAGCCGCACGCTACATGCCTTGCACCCAACACGCCTACAAGTATTTCGTCAACAAAGCTTTCCGCACTCATATTGCAGATTTCTTCAAAATCAGGCTCGCAAAAGAGCTGTACTCCAAGGCTCTCGAAAATACCGTTGCGCTGTGAATCGGTAGTCAGGCAACGGCTGTCGCCCTTTTTCAGCGTACCTCTGCGAAAGGTCAGCACCGTTGTGGTAAGCCCCTGCTGCTTTGCCGCCAAAATCACGCTTTTGTGGCCTATGTGCAGGCTGTCAAACTGCCCCAGAGCAACCGATGTATTATTCTGTTTTTCGGAAAGGGGAATTTTTCGCAAAAGAATTGCCCTCCTAAAAAATGCATATCTTTCTTGAATCTGTGTGGAAGTGTGTTGTAATCTGAGATTTACCGATAAATCCAACACCGGGACGCCGAGGACGTCGTCCCCTACGAAATAAAAATCTGAGCTTTGTTGATAAAGGCTGATTGACGGAGTTAATTTTACAGATTTTAAGATAATTGCAAAATCTAAATATATTTCAATTCTCTCCCTCAGTCTGCGCAGCTTGTTGATAAATTTCAACAAACCGCACAAGCGATACGCCCTGTAAAGGGTATTCCAAAAGGGAATTGAACAAGGTAGGTATGAGGAGAGAGGTAATACCTGACGTAAGAATATTGTTTGTTCAGGAAAAGAAAGCTTGCCACGGCAGGTATGGCAACCCTTTTGGTCGTTGAAAGGGTTGGTTCTTAGGAAGGGGAAGGATCGAAACTTCCCCTTCCTAAGTGCCCTTTCTTTGCGTCTCGTTTCTTTGGGCAAGCAAAGAAATGAGACATATTGGATAAACTAAGATTCACCGATAAATCCCACACCGGGACGCCGAGGACGTCGTCCCCTACGAAATAAAAATCTGAGCTTGTTGATAGGGGTCGATTAACCAGCTTTTATCAATAGATTTGAGGTTTACTGAAAAATGCAAGTGTACTGAAAATCTCTCCCTCAGTCTGCTGCGCAGACAGGGCAGATTGTCAACCAAGTGCAACACTTTCAAGGAAAGCTTCGATAGGAG
>CAZCQZ010000044.1:0-13736 GCA_964500965.1 uncultured Eubacteriales bacterium
GCGTATTGAATAAATTGTGATTTATGATATAATAACCTCACGGCATTAGCGAAAGTCTTGAAAATCAAGCCTTTCGATGCCTGAGAGAACATTGGTATCTAAATTGCGGCTTTGCCGCTTGGTGCTCCGCACCCACTTGTGCTTTGCACAAGTATTTATGATATAATAGAAGAAATTCTGCTTACGGAGGAAACGCGCAATGAATGGCAGTCAAAACCGGTATAAAACAGGACACGGAAAAAATTCAAGAAACGCGGCAGTCAGATTGCTTGCGGCTCTTTTGATAATTGTTTCGGTATTTTTTGCTCTCAACAGTCTCGGCTTCTTCGACGAAGCAGCCGAATATAATCCTACGGTTGAAAAATATCTGCACACTTCCGTAAGTCCCTCCGGCGACCCGTCATACACCGGCTGTGAGCAAATGGCAACAGTCTCTCAGGGCAGCTCCGAAAATAACAGCCTGAGCTTCAATAATGACGATTTTGCGGAGCGAACCGCAAGAACCGAAATAATCGGCGGCGGCAATGATGTTTTCACCGTAATGATATATATGTGCGCCGGCGATATGGAAAGCTCTTTCGGCATGGCAAGTGCCGATATAGAAGAAATGCTTCAGGCAACAAGGTCTGCCAAACTCAATATAATTATACAGACCGGCGGCTCTGTCTCATGGAACAACACTTCTGTCAATGCCGGAAGAATACAGCGTTTTAAAATTTCAAACGGCAAGCTCAGTATGCTTGCTTCCGGCAATGATGTCAAAATGTCAACCTATGCAAATCTCACCTCGTTTATTCTGTACTGCAAGGAGAAATTTCCGGCAAACAGATATGCCCTTGTTCTTTGGGGCAACGGCGGCGGCACCGTGGGCGGATACGGCTATGACGAAGCTCATATTAACGGCGATTCAATGACGGCGGACGAAATAAATCAGGCTCTTTACTCTGCCGGTGTCACATTCGATTTTATCGGCTTTGATTCGGGACTGACCGCAACCTATGAGCTTGCACATATTGCAAATTATTATGCCGATTACCTTATCGCTTCTCAGGATTCCGCACCGTCCACAGGCTGGAACTACACCGGCTGGCTTTCGGCTATTGCCGATAACACTTCTATCGAAACTGCCGAAATCGCAAAAATCATTATTGACGATTACAAAGCCGACTGTCACAGCGCATCGGAAACTAATTTATCCACACTTACGGTTATTGACCTCTGCGATTTTAATAATCTGGTGCGTCCTGCCGTTGCCGAATTTTTCGATTATGTTGACGAGCTGATAAACAACGGCTCGTATGCCTATGTTGCTCGTGGAGCGGCGGCAACGAGAAAATTCGGAGACAGCGGAAGCGGTATGCTTGACCTTATGGAATTTGCCGAAAGAATCGGCTCCGACAAAGGACAAAAGCTTATTGATGCGTTAAAGTATACCGTGAAATATAACGCCGTATCATTAAATACAGTTAACGCCAACGGTCTCAGTGTGTATTTTCCCTATCGCGATTTTGAGCATTTGAACAATGTTCTGAGCATGTTGCACAGAATCAATATTTGTGAGGAATATTCCTATGCCGTAAGGAAATTCGCGAATGTTGCTGTCGGCGGCAGAAGCAATTATTCGACAGCCGCACCCGTAAACGGCAACGACCTTTTTGATATTACCGTGAATGACGCTTCGGGCTACAAATGGCTGGACAGCGATTTTCTGGCAACCTGTACGGTTTTTTACAAAGGAAATTCGCTTGCTGCTGATACCTTTGTACCGAAGCCTGTTATCACCACCGACGGCAATTCTTACAATGTTTTTTCATTAACGGAAAAAGAGTGGAATCTCGTTTCGGATATATTTGTCGAAGCTTATGCTTACGATGAAAAAAGCGGTTACTATATTTCACTTGGCAGCGATATTCCGGAGCTTACCTACATTAACGAAAGCAGACAACAGCTCTTTGCAGACTTTTCCGGCACATGGCTTTCCATTGACGGTATTAACGTATGTGCTCAGCCCGTATCCTTTGAGGAATTTGATTCTGTCAGAAAAATCACCTATCGCGTGCCTGTTTTCATAACCACCGCAGTCAATTCCGAAAGCGAAGCCGATACAGTGACTTTTGCGGCTTATCTGTACATCACACACGATAATCGTTATGCTGACAGCTATACCGTTGCATATGCCGAAAAGGTCTACGAAAACAGTGAAACGCCCACAAAAGGGAAAACATTCAATCTCAATGACGGTGATATAATTACACTCCGCTACGATTGCTTTGACAGTGAGCAGAATCCGGTCGATTCCGAAATCACAAAGCAGATAACTTATTCTCCGAAAACAACAGTCGGAATGAGCGAGATTTCTCCGGACTTAAAACCGATTGTTTACTATGTCTTCTATGATGTTTACGGCAACCGCTTCAAAACCGACATTTCCGACATTATCGAAAGCGGCATCTGATTAAATATAAAAAACAATTAAATACTGCCGTTTTTCGTTGATTTACAATGACGGCAGTGCTATAATATGCCCGAAAAAACGCTTATTTACAAGAGCCTCGACAATATATATTACCATGAAACGGAAAGTGATTTTATATGAATTTAAAATTTTGGAAGAAAGCGAAAACCGATTTGCCGGAAAAGGAAGTCTCCTCGTCAGATACCGCCGCATCGGACAATGACTACACGATGTCAAAGCACGCAGTGTTCAGATTTCTTGAACGTAAGCCGGTATTCGCAATTTGTATTATCGGACTGATACTCAATCTTCTTATCGAAATACTGAGCAGACATTCGATAATCGAGGGCGTTGTCTATATGTTCACAAATCCTGTGGTATTTCTCTACAACGCTATGATAATCATACTCACTCTGTCGATTTCACAGCTTTTTAAGCGCAAAACTTTTGTTATGACCTTTGTGGGCATCATCTGGCTTGCTCTCGGCATTACCAACTTTTATCTTTTAGGTCTGCGCACTACTCCCCTCTCCGCTACTGACTTTTTCCTCATTCGTTCTGTTTATCTCATTATTTCCGTCTATCTTACCCCTGTTCAGGTTATTATGATTGTGGCGGGAATAATACTCGCTCTTGCCTTTATCGTTTTCATATTCATGAAATTCCCGAAGCAGAACGTCAAGTTTAAAAGCTCTATAATTTTTGTTCTCTCAATGGCAGTGCTCGTATCACTCAGCACCGTCGGACTTCTCAAGGTTGACGCTATTGCCGACCGTTTCGGAAACATGGTAAACGCCTACGACGAATACGGATTTGTTTACTGCTTCTCCGTCAGCGTTCTTGATTCCGGTGTTTCAAAGCCCGATGATTATTCCTTTGAAAAGGTTTACAATGTTATTTCCGAAAACGAAGCAGACGAGGACGAGACAAACACGGAATTTACTCCTAACATCGTTGTTCTTCAAATGGAGTCCTTTGTTGACTGTGAATACTTTGTCAACTACAAATACTCGGAAAACCCCAATCCCTATTTCCAGGAGCTTAAAGAGAAATACAGCAGCGGCTATCTCAGAGTACCCTCGGTCGGTGCCGGCACATGCAATGTTGAGTTTGAGGTTATTACCGGAATGAGCCTGTATCACTTCGGTGCCGGAGAATATCCTTATAAATCCATTCTCAGAAGCAAAACCTGTGAATCCTACCCCTTTGTTCTCAAAGAGCTTGGCTATAACGCTCAGGTCATTCACGACCACAACGCAACTTTCTATGACCGCAACCTCGTCTACCCCATGCTCGGATTTGACAGATTTATTTCGGTCGAATATATGTATGATGTTGAACAAACTCCCCTCGAATGGGCAAAGGACTATGTTCTTGAGGACGAAATAATGAAAGCCCTCGACAGCACAGACGGTCAAGACTTCATTTATACAATCAGCGTTCAGACCCATGGCAAATATCCTACCGAACCGATTGAAGAAACCACAATAAAGGTCGACGGTCTTGCCACCGAGGAAGAAACTGCCGGATTTGAATATTACGTTCAGCAGATTAAGGAAAATGACGAGCTTCTCGAAAAAATCGTCAACAATATCATGAATTACGACGAGCCGACCGTGCTTGTGATTTTCGGTGACCATCTTCCCAACTTTCAGTTTGAAGCCGATGAATATGCCACTAATGACCTTTATCTTTCAGAATATGTAATTCTTACGAATTTTGAAAGTCTGGGACTTGAGGACATTGAAAATGTCGATAAGGAGCTTACATCCTATCAGCTGATTGCCGAGGTTCTCGACCGTCTTGACATACGCTGCGGCATTATCAACAGACTGCATCAGAATCGTGATAACAGCGAAAACTACTATGACGACCTGCAGCTTATTGAGTACGATACTCTCTACGGCGAACAGTACAGCTACGGCGGCGAAGAAAAATATACCGCAACAGAGCTTCAAATGGGCTACGGCGAAATTCACGTTACAGGCGTTGAACTTAACGAAGCTGACGGCACGGCTCTGATTAAAGGCGAGGGATTTAACAAGTACAGCAATGTCTATGTTAATAACACTCTTGTTGACACCGAATATATCGACTACAACACACTTTCAATCAGCGCAGACGATATTGTAATCGGTTCGTTTGTGTCAATCGGTCAGATTGGCGACGACAAGGATTTAATCGCAAAATGCGATGCATATCAATGGCAAAACTGATTTATCTCAAATATTAGGACATCAAAAAAGGTACTGTAAAAAACGCAAGTTTTTTACAGTACCTTTTAAATATTCAGCCAAGTAGCTATACATCTTGATTGATTTCCTGCGTTAGCCGCTTGTACTCGGCTTTCGTCATTAAGCTGTTCAGCACGCAGATAAGCGCGTTGGCAGAAAGGCGTTCCGGCAGCTTTAGCTTTTTTTGCAATAACTTTCTCCGCTTTGAGCTGTCCTCACAGCCTGTGTAACCGTCAGCGAAGAAATCCGCTTTTGTAATCGGGTCACATTTTTCGTTTGTAGCTTCACCGGTGATTCCGGCTCTTTCCAGAGCCTCGGTAAGTGTCTGCACACTCAACCCCTCAACTCCGAGTTTCCCTTCCTTCGACGGAGAATCTTTTCTTCTTTCCTTACCGAGAACATCGGGAATGTAAACATGAGTTATATATTTTCCCGGAATGCATCCGGTCAAATGCTTTCGTATAAGAAATCCTGCCGAATCGCTGTCGGTCATTATAATCAATCCGTTTTTCTCGGCAATGCATCTGAGCATTTGCATTTTTTCCCTATCTTTAAAAATTCCAAAGCCCTCGGTAGTGACAATCAAAGCATCGACAACTGATTCCAGCTTGATTTTGTCGTACTTTCCCTCCACCACTACCGCCTGCTTTAATCTTATCAACGCTTTCCCTCCTTTTTGCGCTCACAGCACAGCTCCGCAATAAGCTTTTCAAGAATAAGCTTACTGTCAAGACGGCTCCCGTGCATAGCGCGTTCTGCATCAAAAATCAAAAGCACGTATTTTCGCAGCAGGGAAATAGAATATTTTGTGCAGTCTCGCCGTGCGTTTTCCATTAAAAAACGCTTATTTTTCGGATAGTCCGATGGGTACATCTCAATTGTCTGTTCAAGATTAAGCCCTGCGTCCATTGCCGCTTTTGCTCTGTACAGGTCAACAAAGGGTCCCTGAAGAATCCTCAATATATTTCCCGGTTCTTCCCTTTGCAAAAACAGCCTTTCCAGAATATCGTAGGCTTTATCATAATCACCGGAAAGAATTTTTCCGGCAAGGTAAAAAATATTAGCCTCGATTCCGGGCTCAATCAGCTTTTCGATAAGTTCGGGAGTAATATTTTTTCTCGGTGCGGCGGAAATCAGCAAGTTCAACTGACTGCTCAGAATTGAATAATCCATTCCCGTTCTGTTTATCAAAAACGCCGCGTCCTGCTCACGGAGCTTAACTCCTTCAGCCTGTGCCTTTTCACACAGAAGCCGCTGCATATCCGCCCTTTCGGGCATATCACATTTGACGCAGCAACCGTACTTTTTTACGGCGTTAAGCAATAATTGCCATTTTTTAGCCTTACTTTCGTCCTCTTTCCTCCTGCCGGTGTTAACGCTCACATTCAGATACCAGAATATTACGGAAGTTTCACTGTCAAGAGCGGCAATTACGTTGACAAGGCTTTTGATATCGTTTTCGCTTCTTTCGGCAGCGGAAAAATCGCACACCGAAATCAGCCTGCGCTCTGCAAGCATGGGCATCTGCTGTGCGCAGGCTTCAATATCGCGCACACTACAGCTTTTACCGTCAAACTCCGTGAAGTTTATTTCGGGGTAATCGGGCATGAGATTTTTCCTGAGCAGACCGGCACATTCGCTGATAAGCGCACTTTGTGTTCCGTAGACCATATATACACTGCACGGCTTTTCCTGTGCAATATGCTTTTCAAGCTGTAAAGCGTTTATTTCACTCATAAACTGTCACCTCCGATATAAAGCCTGCCTTCTCTTTCTGCAATTTCAATATTTCCGCCGATTCCCGTACAGTAGACGTTTCTAATTCCGCGAGCCATTAGCTGAGAAACCAATGCCGCGCCGCTATCGTATTCGGCACACAAAATATATACTCCTGCATCTATTGCGGCAATACAGGCAGGAACATCTGTCATAATTACAGCATCAAAGTCCGCCTCAAAAGGACAATTTAAAGCATTTCCGCCCTCCGGACAAACCAAAACACTCATATTGCCGCAATCAATTTCAATCCATAGCAAGTCATCAATATCTCTCAGACATTCAAGCCTGATATTCCCGGTGATAATCGCTTTGTTTTCCACGTCATGGAGCTTGATTGATTTCTCATTAGTCACATATTCAACGGTATCACGGTAAAAGCCTCCGTCTATCGCAAAAACTTCACACGGATTCATATTTTCGATAACGGCCTTTGAGCACGAAGCTCCGGAATCGGACAAATCCGTAAGTACAAGCGCGGTAAGCTCCGTTATTCCTCTGTCCTGCATACTGTATTGAGCAAGGGTTACGGCATAGCTGTCGCCCCCGGCGCCCAGCATAATAACACTCTTTCCGTCAACCGCTGTCACAACTGCCGCATTTCCTACATTATAAGCAGTTACGGCTTTTGTATCGGTTAGCAGCCGTTCACAGAAAAACCACACGAAGCATATTGAAACACAGCAAAATGCCGCAACGACCAGGGATTTTCTCTTTTCTTTTGAATTGGCAAACAACAACGCCCAGACAACGCCTATAAGCACACACCCGAAAACTACAAGGGCGGTGTTTTTACCGGTGTTTACTGTCGAAATCGGAATTGCGTCAAACAGTTTTATAATCCCGATAATGATTTTTCCGAAAAGCCAGTCAACGGTCATCAGCGGATACGCAATAAAGCCGCCGACACTGCCGAGCATGGCAATAAACACAGTAAACATGCCAAGTCCGAGGAAAACTTCCGCCAGAGACACAACGCAAAGATTGACCAGCGGAGACAGCAGTGATACTTTACCGAAATAAAGCACCGAGGCAGGCAAAATGAAAATGCCGGCGGTTAACGCCGTCGATGCAGCATTTACAATTTTCCTGAGAATCCCTACGACAATTCCGCTTTTCTCCTTGAAAAGTATTCGATTGAGAAAACGGCTCAGCGGCGGAGCGGCAACAAGCAATCCCAGCGTTGACGAAAAGGACATCAACAAGCCTGCATCAATTGCGGCATATGGATTTGTAAGGCAAATTATAAGCAACGCAATGCCCATTGAATTAAGCGGCGTGTGCAGTCTGTCCACCAAAACGCCGAAAAGCATTACACTTATCATTATTGCCGCGCGAATTGACGACACCGGAAATCCGGCAACGGCAACATAAAACCAGCATACCGCACTGACAATGGTTGCGATAATCTTTCGGTTAATCAACAGCTTTCGCAAAAGCTTTGTAACAGCAAATGCAAGTAATGACATATGCAGTCCCGAAACCGCGATAATATGCGCTATTCCCGTATTCCTGAAAGATGACAGTGTATCCGAAGAAATATTGCTTTCATCACCGGTAATCATCGCAATAAGCAGATCACCTGTTTCATCGGAATACAATGCTTTAATTGTATCTTTCAATTTATTTCTGAACGATATTGCATGAGAATAAAAACCGCTTTTCCCGGCGGAAATTACGTATTCGGAATCATCGGATAAGTATGCGGTCGCCAGTATTCCCTTTGCAAGCAGTCGCTTTTGAGAAGCATAGCTGTTTTCATTACTGTATGAAGTAAATGTCACTACGCCCTCGAAAATATCTGCATATTCGGCATCGACATATTTGCTTGAAGAAACTCTTATCTTGATTTTATGCCGTATTCCGTCTGCGTTAATCATTTCGGTTTTGAGGATATAATAAAACCGTCCGTACTGTTCGTAGGGTTCTTCTATAACCTGACCTCTGATTTCCACCGTCTGTCCCTCAACCGGCACAACCTTTTCAACATACAGCTTTGTGTATGCAAATGACACCAGCATTGCAATGCTGACGGTAACAGCGACAGTCACGACAACCGTATTGCGCTTTTCACAAGCCAGCAAATATAAAACCGTTATGACAATTGCGGAAATTGCGGTAACCAGCGCAAAAGACGAGCCGAGATATGCCGCGACCGCCTGCGATAAAAGGTAAGTAATTCCAATTACGGCAAACGGTCGTTTCATAATTCAATATCTCCTAGTCCTTAAAGAATAGCGGAAGCTTTTCGAGATAGATAATGTCATCTCTGTCGGCGGCATCGCCCTCTGCAAGCACTGCACATCTTCCGACAATTTTCGCTCCCGATGCTTCGGTAAGCTTTTCGATTGCCGTAAGTGATTCGCCTGTACTGATAACATCATCGACTATCAGAACTCTTTTACCCTTTATACGCTCTGCTTCGTAATCGGCAAGATGAAGCATTTGAACGTGGCTTGTTGTGATTGATTTCACTTCAACGGAAACAGGATTTGTCGTGTAAACCTTAATGCCTTTACGGGCTACAAGATAATCGGTACCAGCCTGTCTCGCCATTTCATAGGCAAGCGGAATACCTTTTGCCTCAGCCGTTATGATAAAGTCAAACTTCGGAGCTTTTTTCAAAAGCTGCTTTGCGGATTTAGTGGTTATCTCCACATCACCGAACATGATAAATGCCGCAATATCAAGCTTATCGCTGACTGAACAAATGGGCAGCTTTCTTTTGCAACCGGCAATGGTCATTTCATAATACTTTGTCATAGTAAATACCCTCCATTAACACTGTTAGCCCGGAGGCCATGCAAGAAGTCTGCCGCCTAAGACATGAAAATGCAGATGTCCGACAGTCTGTCCGCCGTCCTCACCGCAGTTGTTTACTATTCTATAGCCCCTTGTAAGCCCCTTTTCCCTGCAAAGCATAGCCGCGACAGTGTAAACATGACCGATAAATCCGCTGTTTTCCTCGGTAAGCTCATCGGCAGATTTAATATGAATTTTCGGAACTATAAGGAAATGAACCGGTGCCTGGGGGTTAATATCCTCAAAAGCATATACAAGCTCGTCCTCATAAAGCTTTTTCGAGGGGATTTCACCTGCGATTATTTTACAAAACAAACAATCTTCCATTATTATTCACCCTTTCTCAGCTTACAATATCAAGTACAATATCCTTTGCTTTTTTAAGTGCTTTGTCAAGCTTTGAAATATCCTTTGCTCCTGCCATAGCGGCATCGGGCTTACCGCCGCCGTTGCCGCCTGTTATCTGTGCAATCGCCTTTACGATATTGCCGGCGTGCGCGCCCTTTGTCTGAGCATCTTTACCGACAGATACGAAAAGCGTTGCCTTTTCGCCGTTCACCGAGGCAAACACCGCAATTGCAGAGGGGTTTGCTTCACGGATAACATCACCCATTTTGCGCATTTCTCCGGCGTCAACAGCACCGAGCTTGTTGACAATAAGCGAAACTCCGTTAAGCTCCTGTGCGTTTGCCGCCATGGAGCTAACCTCAATCTCGGCAATCTTAGCGGAAAGCTTCTCGATTTCTCTGTCCTTTTCTTTAAGCTCGCTCATTAGCTGACTGCTTCTGCGCACAAGGTCGGCGGTGTTTGTCAGCTTCATTGCGCCGCTTGCCTGATTTATGGTATTCAAAGAATCGGAAAGCATATTCAGAACGCCTAAACCGGTTGTACCCTCAATTCTGCGCACACCCGATGCAACGGAGGATTCGCTCTTAATTTTGAAAAGTCCCAGCTTGGCGGTGTTGTCACAGTGAGTGCCGCCGCAAAGCTCAATTGAAAAGTCTCCTGCCTTTACAACCCTTACTCTGTCACCGTATTTCTCACCGAACAGAGCCATTGCGCCCATAGCCTTTGCTTCGTCAATGGGCATTTCACGGTTTTCAACCTTTTCCGCTTTAAGTATTTCCTCGTTTACATACTGCTCGACAAGAGCGATTTCATCGGATGTCATTGCGGAAAAATGAGTAAAGTCAAAACGGACAACCTTATCGCTGACCATAGAGCCTGCCTGCTCAACATGAGTGCCCAGCACTTTTCTCAGTGCCGCCTGAAGCAGATGTGCCGCCGTATGGTTTCTGCGAATGGCGTCACGGCGTGCTACGTCAATCTTTGCGCTGACAGTATCGTCCTCATTAAGCTCACCGCTGACAACAACAGCCTTGTGAATAAAGATACCGTTATGGTTCTTCGTTGTGTCTTTAACCTCGATTTTTGCTCCGGCATTCTCCAAAATACCGGTATCGCCTATCTGTCCGCCGCTTTCGGCATAAAACGGTGTCTTGGCAAGTGCGATAAGAATTTCGTCACCCTCACCTGCGCTCTTTACTCTCTTGCCGTTTGCAACAACCGCAAGTACCTTTGCTTCACACTCGTTGTTTTTATACCCGACGAATTTTGTAGCCTTTACTCCGAAGAACGGGTCTGCTTCACCCTCCCAGGCTTCTTCACCGGCGTTTTTACGTTTGGAACGTGTATCGGCACGGTACTTGTTGTAAATCTCTCTGAAGCCCTCAACGTCTACATCAACGCCCTTGTCCGCAAGGATTTCAACGGTCAGGTCAATGGGGAATCCGTATGTATCCTGAAGCTTGAATGCATCTTCACCTGAAAGAGCCTTACCGTCATTTGCGGCAACAAAGCCCTCCAGAATCTGCATACCCTGGTCAATAGTCTTTGCGAAGCTTTCTTCTTCGTTTTTAATTACCTTTTTGATGAAATCGCGTTTTTCGTTAAGTTCAGGATAGGCGGTAAGATTTTCGTTTATAACTGTATCCGCAACCTCGGAAAGGAATGTACGTTTAATGCCCAAAAGTCTGCCGTGACGTGCGGCACGTCTGAGCAATCTGCGCAGGACATAACCGCGTCCGTTATTGGCAGGCATAACGCCATCGCCTATCATAAATGTGGTAGAACGGACATGGTCGGTAATAACACGCAGAGAAATATCCTTTTTCTCATCTTTGCCGTATTCAACGCCGGCAATGCTTATGATGTGCTTCATAATATTCTGCACGGTGTCCACAAGGAAAAGGTTATCAACACCCTGCATTACACACGCAAGTCGTTCAAGACCCATACCGGTGTCAATATTGGGATTGGGCAGCGGAGTGTAAGTGCCCTTGCCGTCCGAATCAAACTGTGTAAATACATTGTTCCAGACCTCAACATATCTGTCACAGTCACAGCCGACCTTACAATCGGGCTTGCCGCAGCCGTACTTTTCGCCTCGGTCGAAATAAATTTCAGAGCAGGGACCGCAGGGACCTGAGCCATGCTCCCAGAAATTGTCCTCCTTGCCCATGCGCGCCATATGGTCGGGAGCTACGCCGACTTCTTTTGTCCAAATGTCGTAAGCTTCATCGTCATTTTCGTAAACGGAAACGTAAAGAAGCTCCTTTGGTATTTCAAGTACAACGGTAAAAAATTCCCAAGCCCAGTTTATGGCTTCTCTTTTAAAGTAATCTCCGAAAGAGAAGTTTCCGAGCATTTCAAAATATGTGCCGTGACGTGCGGTAATGCCTACACGCTCAATGTCAGGCGTTCTGATGCATTTCTGGCAGGTTGTAACTCTCTTTCTCGGAGGAGTGATTTCGCCTGTGAAATACTTTTTCATAGGTGCCATGCCGGCGTTAATAAGCAGCAGGCTGTTGTCATTCTGAGGTATCAGCGAAAAGCTGGGAAGTCTGAGATGTCCCTTGCTTTCAAAAAAAGCAAGATACTTTTCGCGAAGCTCATTAAGCCCTGTCCATTCCATTTGTAACAAATCCTTTCAGCTCGAATGTAAAAAAAGATTCTTCTGCCCCTGTAGATATGGGACGGAAGAACCGCGGTACCACCCAAATTGCGTTTTTAAAACGCCAACTCGATTTCCTTTAACGCAGGATTTACGCGCGTTTCATCAACGCGGCACAGACCATAACAGTCACTGAATTGGCTGCCGAATTGAATGTACACGTCTTTCAGCATACGACGCGCTCTCTGAAACAATTCACCACATCGGCTCGATTCAGCATGTGCTTAAAATATTTATTTCATTACCGCTCAGCATCTGCGCGGCACTGTAATAATTATATTACTCAACGTCTGTTTTGTCAACCGTTTATGTTCAGAAAAGAAACAGGTGCAGTCTGTTTTCGACAGTCTGCACCCTCTTGACTATTTGCAGCCTTTGTACCTGTCGGAGCACAGGTCACCGGCTTTCGGCGGAAAGAACTCATTTGTCGGGAAGCTCATTCTGCCGAACATTTCGCAGGGCTTATCGTCACCCGAATCCACGCAAACCTTTTCCGGCATGCAGAAATCGTAAACCGGTATGAGCATCTGCACCTCGCGTTCAAGCTGAATTATCATAAACAGCCCTATTGTCGCTTCTACTATCTTCGATGCACTCGTAGAAAAGCTGCCGCCGAATCTTCTGCTTACGCATCTGGGAATACTGCATGGACAGCCGCACGGTTCACATACCGTTGTCACTCTCGCTCCGAGAGAAACCGGCTCTGCAATGCTTACCGTGACTTTCGGGAGATTGCCGGTGGGTGCGCTCTGGTTATCGTCATCGTCATAAACGTACTCGGAGCTGAACACCTTAACACTTCCCTCACTGCCGAACAAAACCGCCTTTTTGCCGTAAACGCACATGCCCTTTACCTCGCAGGGCGGACTGATTGGTGATACCGTAAGCTCAACGGTTACACAAAGGTAGATGTTCAGATTTACGCAGTAATACCCCCTATTAAACTGAACAGGTTCGGTGTCGATAACGACATTTATCACTTCGGCATTTTTAAGTCTCGCTCCAAGCGCGTTATCAACGATTTCCTGGTCACGCTCGCAAAACCAGACTCTTACATTCTCCAGACATTCGCGGTCACGGCAGGAATCGTATATCCTGCCCGCATTGATGCAAACCGCTTCCTTGAAGCAATCGCTTCTGATTGCTTCCGCAGCATTACTATGTCTGCAATCTGCCATGATAAAGCCTCCTGTATCCGCCGCGAAAGCGGCTGTATATGTGACCGAAATACTGTCCCGTCCTGCGGGATTTGTATTTTCGATTCAATATAATTATATGACCGGGTTAGCTGATTTGTGCAGATAAATGACACTCTAAACCGCTATTTGACAAAAGTATTAAAATTAAAACGAGGCAACCAAAGGCGTGAACATATCAAACCTCTAATAACTGAATATTTTTATTGGCTCTATAATAAATGTTGGGGTAGCCAAATAGAGCCTACGAAAGAAAAAAT
>CAZCQZ010000045.1:0-12356 GCA_964500965.1 uncultured Eubacteriales bacterium
CCCGAAACTTGCAGTGCATATTTTTCGACAAACAGCTTTATGCTCTGCTTCAGCACGTCAATCTGCGTTTTCAGGTAAAATTCATCTTCAAACAGCGCATAGTGTACGCAGGCTCTTATCAATATAAATATGAGCGGCGTTATTACATCATACGGTATACCCAGCGCAGACTCTAACGATTTTGCGTACTCGGTGTATCTTTTATTTACACCCTCGAAAAACCTTTTGCCGTGTTCAATATACTTCGGGTGGGTGTAAACCTGATACATCAGGCGATATTTTTTGCCGTGCTCCCTTGCGGTCCAGTAGGGCACTTCGTCGATAAAACGTTCCAGGTCCGCCGCGTTCACGGGAGCTTTCGCCATGAAATCATTTTCAACGCGACTCATGCAGTATTCCGTTGCGCTGACAATCAAATCGTCCAAATCGGTAAAATAGGTATAAATCATTGCCGGATTGCAGCCGCAGTGCTTTCCAAGCGTTCGTATACCCGTGCCGCTCAGACCGTTTTCGGCAAAACACTCATAGCATTTAACCATCAATTCTTCTTTTTTCGCAATAAACTTTTCCTCGCTCAGTGCAGGCATCTGACCACCCTTAAAATCAATCGTTCGTTTGTTTTAGAATTATAACACAGATTTTATGTTAATGCAATATAGCAGCGTATTACAAAACTGTAAAATTAAAGAGGCTGTAAAAACTTGCGTTTTTACAGCCTCTTTTCCAATTTCCAAATAAATCAGTCGTTAGTATAGGGGAGAAGTGCAACGTGTCTTGCGCGCTTGATAGCAGTGGTAAGCTGTCTCTGATGATGTGCGCAGGTACCGGTAACTCTCCTGGGGACAATCTTAGCTCTTTCGGACATATACTTACGGAGCTTATTTACGTCCTTATAATCAATAGTGGAAACACCGTCCATGCAGAAAGCACAGAACTTTTTACGACCTTTGCGGCCGCCGCGACGGTCGGGTCTTTCGGGTCTGTCAGCCATTTTACAGAACTCCTTTCATGATAATTATGTAATGTTATTTTCAAAAATCAGAACGGCAAATCATCGTCGATTATCGGAGTAAACTCATCCGACGCGCCGCTTTGGAACGATGCAGGCTGCTCGCTTACCGCATTACTGCCGTAAGTGGAACTGCCGCCGTCGTTATTCTGATAGCCGGAATCGCGCTTGCCCTCTGCGAAGTATACGTTGTCTGCGACAACCTCCCAGCTTCTGCGCTTATTTCCGTCCTTGTCGGTATAGCTGCCGGTCTGAATCGAGCCTTTGACCGCAACCTGCATTCCCTTATGGAAATACTTGCCGACAAAATCAGCTCTCTGCCTCCAGGCAACTATATCAATAAAATCGGTTGCACGCTCTGCGCCGTTTGCCTGATAATCTCTATCAACGGCAAGAGTGAATCTTGAAACCGAAAAGCCGGAGGAAGTTGTTCTTGTTTCGGGCTCGGCTGTAAGCCTGCCCATAAGAATAACCGTATTAAGCATACTTATTCCTCCTTATTCCTCAACGTTAACAATCATGGAACGAAGAACGCCGTCGGTAATCTTGTAGATACGGTCAAGCTCCGCAGGGAACTCAGGCTCGCATGTGAAATTGAAGATTACGTAATAACCGGTCTTCTGCTTCTGAATCTCGTAAGCCAGCTCACGCTTGCCCCAAACAGTCACCTCGTTCATCTCACCGTTTGCTTCGATAAGATCCTGGAACTTTTTGACAACTGCTTCGATACCCTCATCGTCGAGCTTGCAGGACACAACGAGGACGGACTCATACTTTGCTTTTGCCATTATTTGCACCTCCTTCTGGACATATGACCCCATTTCAGGGGTAAGAAGATATGCGCGTAACGGGCGCACGCCCGGACGCAACAAAAAAATTATAACAGCAGTGCTTTAAAAAGTCAATCTTTTTTATTTTTTGAAATCGTTCGTGACAGAAAAACACCCGAAACGCTATTCCAATGCTTCCTTTGCGGCGGAAAGCATCAGCTTTATGCGGTTTAGCTGATTGACCTCGCTAGCGCCGGGGTCATAGTCAACGGCGGCGATATTGGCGTAAGGGTGAGCCTCCTTAATCGCCTTGATTACTCCCTTGCCTACCACGTGGTTGGGCAGACAGGCAAAGGGCTGTATACATACGATATTCGGCGTTCCGTGTGTTATCAGCTCTACCATTTCACCTGTTAAAAACCAGCCCTCGCCGTACTGGTTGCCCAGGGACAGGAACGGCTTCGCCATTTCCGCCACCTTATAAATCGACACCGGCGAATCAAAGCGGCGGCTCTTTTCAAGAGCGTCAAGGGCAGGCTTTCTCAAAGCTTTGATAATGCTGATTGCCGCTCGTGAAACAAGGGCGGCGGATTTCTTCATGCCCAAAAATTTTACCTTGTACTGAGAGCCGTAAACGCTGTAATTGAGAAAATCCATCAAATCGGGCACTACCGCTTCCGCGCCCTCCCTTTCGAGCAGTTCTACAATGTGGTTATTTGCAAGGGGCATATATTTTACAAGTATCTCGCCAACCACACCCACACGGGGCTTTTTAACCGTCTCGTCAATGGGGAATGCGTCAAAGGCTTCCACTATGCCCTTGCACACCGCTTTATATTTGTGCTTGCTCTTTGGATTTACAAGGGAATCAATACAGATTTCCTGCCACTTTTTATGCAGAGCATTGGCAGCGCCGGGAGTTTTTTCGTAGGGTCTGACCCTGTACAGACAGCGCATGAACAAATCGCCGTAAACAATGGCGTGAGCGGCGTCAATCAAAAGTCCTGCCGAAAGCTTGAAGCCCTCGTTTTTCTCCATGCCGTTGGCGTTCAGTGAGATAACGGGAATGTGGGACAAATTCGCCTTGTCCAACGCTCTGCGGATAAAGGCAACGTAATTGCTTGCACGGCAGCAACCGCCGGTTTGGGTCATTATTATTGCCAGCCTGTCGGTGTCGTACTCTCCGGACAGTACGGCATCCATTATCTGTCCCACAACGGTTATTGAGGGATAACAGGCATCGTTGTTGACGTATTTTAATCCTGTGTCGATAGCCGTTCGGTTATCGTTATCCAGCACCTTTATGTGATAGCCGTGCTTTTCAAAAACAGGCTCCAGAATATTAAAATGTATCGGGCTCATCTGAGGTGCAAGAATAGTGTATCTGTCATCGCGCATCTGCTTTGTGAATCGGGCACGATGGTACGTAACCGGTGCAGGTGTCGGCGTGACATTCTGCTCACGGCGCATATTCATGGCGGCAATAAGACTGCGTATTCTTATGCGCACCGCTCCCAGGTTGTTTACCTCGTCGATTTTGAGGAGGGTGTACATTTTTCCCGACCCCTCAAGTATTTCGTTCACCTGGTCACTGGTCACTGCATCAAGTCCGCAACCGAATGAATTGAGCTGAATAAGCTCAAGATTGTCATGCTCGCGGATATATTCCGCCGCCGAATAAAGCCGCGAATGGTACACCCACTGGTCAACCACGCGCAAAGGTCTTGTGGGGTTGAAATCTATGGGTATGCAGTCCTCGGTGAACACCGCAAGACCGTAAGAAGCGATAAGTTCGGGGATACCGTGGTTTATTTCCGGGTCGATATGGTAGGGTCTGCCTACTATAACTATACCGCGTTTGCCGTTCTTTTCCGTTTCCGTAAGCAGACGTCTGCCCTCGGCGCGAATATCCGCCTTTGCTTTCTGCTGTTCCTCCCATGCGGCATGAACGGCGGCGCGCACTTCCTTTTCGGGAATGTCCCACTCCTTTTTGCAAAGGGTTACAAGACGGTCGGCGGCTACGTTTTCATTGGTAAAGGCGATGAACGGTCGAATGTAATTGACCTCGCCTCTGGTTATGGCTTCCACATTGTTTTTCAGATTTTCCGGATAGGAAACAACTATGGGACAGTTGAAATGATTTTGCGCATCGGGGGTTTCCTGATGCTCGTAAAACACACAGGGGTGGAAAATAGTCTTAATGCCCCTGTTTATCAGCCATTGCACATGACCGTGGGACAGCTTTGCCGGGTAACATTCCGATTCGGAGGGTATTGAATCCATGCCAAGCTCGTATATTTTGCGGTCGGAAAAAGGCGACAGCACCGCACGAAAGCCCAGTTGTTTAAAGAACGTAGCCCAGAACGGGTAGTTTTCGTACATATTAAGCACTCGCGGAATACCTATCACGCCTCTGGCGGCTTCACTCTCCCCAAGAGGCTCATAGTCGAAAATCCTCCTGCGCTTGTATTCAACCATGTTAGGAGCGTTCTCGGATTCTTCGCCCTTGCCCAGACCCTTTTCACAGCGGTTGCCTGTTATGTGCCGTCTGCCGCCGTCAAAGCTGTTGACGGTCAGCATACAGTTGTTGGCACAGCCGCCACAGCGCACGGTTTTTGAGGTGTATGTAAGAGTACACAGCTTATCAAGGGGGAGCATTTTTGTATGCTGACCGTGATAGTGGTTTTTGGCAATCAGTGCCGCACCGAATGCACCCATAAGCCCTGCGATGTCGGGACAGGTGACTTCTGTACCGGCGATAACCTCAAAAGCGCGCAATACGGCTTTGTTGTGGAACGTACCGCCCTGAACGACTATATGCTTGCCAAGCTCATCGGCACTTGCAAGCTTAATTACTTTAAAAAGTGCGTTTTTGATTACGGAATAGGCAAGACCTGCGGAAATATCGGAAACGCTTGCGCCCTCTTTCTGAGCCTGCTTGACGTTGGAATTCATAAAAACCGTACAGCGTGTGCCCAGGTCAACGGGATTTTCCGCGAACAGCGCTTCTTTTGCGAAGCTTTCCGCTGTGAAGCCCAGAGAATTTGCAAAGTTTTCGATAAACGAGCCACAGCCGGAGGAACAGGCTTCGTTGAGCATAATGTTGTCAACTGCGCCGTTTTTCAGCTTTATGCACTTCATGTCCTGACCGCCGATGTCAAGAACGCAGTCAACGTCGGGGTCAAAAAATGAGGCGGCAGTGCAGTGGGCAATAGTTTCAACTTCACCCTCATCAAGAGAAAATGCGGATTTCAGCAGTGCTTCACCGTAGCCGGTGGAGCAGGCACGTGCGATTTTCGCCGTGTCAGGCAGGACATTTTTTAATTCGGATACGGCAAGCTTTGCGGTTTCTATGGGGTTGCCCTGATTGCTTGCGTAAAAAGAATACAAAAGCTCTCCACCATTGCCGATAAGCGCAAGCTTTGTCGTGGTTGAGCCTGCGTCTATGCCTAAAAAGCAGTCGCCCTCATAGGTCTTAATATCGCCTTTCGGAAGTATCGCTTTATCGTGTCTTGAGCAAAACGCTACGTATTCCTCCCGGCTTTTGAACAGTGCCGGAAGCCGTGGCATTTCAAAGAAAACTTCAACTCCCCGACTGAGCCTTCGGGCAAGGTCGCTAAGGGGCACAGCTTCGGTGTCACCGCTTTCCAGTGCCGCACCCATGGCGGCAAAAAGGTGGGAGTTTTCCGGGTCAACGGTGGTTTCGGGAGTTAGCTTCAGAGTGCGGATAAATGCGTTTTTAAGCTCGGTCAAAAAGTGCAGAGGTCCGCCCAAAAACGCCACACAGCCGCGAATAGGCTTGCCGCAGGCTAGCCCCGAAATAGTTTGATTTACAACCGCCTGAAATATTGAAGCGGCCAGGTCCGCCTTTGTCGCACCCTCGTTTATAAGAGGCTGAATGTCGGTTTTTGCGAAAACACCGCACCGTGCGGCAATGGGATAAATCTGTTTGTAGTCAGCGGCGGCTTCGTTAAGCCCCTCGGCATCGGTTTGCAGAAGTGATGCCATCTGGTCGATAAAAGAGCCTGTGCCGCCGGCACAAACTCCGTTCATGCGTTCCTCCAGACCGCCGGTGAAATAGATTATTTTTGCGTCCTCGCCGCCAAGCTCAATTGCAACATCGGTTTGGGGCGCGGTTTTTTTGAGAGCTGTCGCAACCGCCACAACCTCCTGAACAAATTCAATATCCAGTGCCTTGCCCAGATTTATAGCTCCCGACCCTGTTATTTTTATCTGTACCTCACATTCGCCCACCGCGTCCACTGCTTCATGCAAAAGCGCGGCAAGAGCCTCCTGAGTGTGAGCCTGATGCCGTCTGTATTTGCCGTAAATAATATTGTCCTTTTCGTCCAGCAAAACCAGCTTGACAGTGGTTGAGCCAATGTCAATACCGGCGCGATATTGTTTCATTCCGATTACCTCCGGTGATGTTGCCAAATGACAGCAGTTAAAGTTAATAAAATTATATTTATCAAAAACGCAAAATCAACCCGGTATCACACAATCGTGCGATTTATCGGCAAAAATCACAGAATTTTAAAAAACGCAAACCCTGCTATGCACATGTACATAGCAGGGTTGAAATTTAATCGGGGAATGATTTTCTTGTAATATCCGCTCCGCATTTTGTGAGCTTTTCAATCATATTTTCATAGCCGCGTTCAATGTGGTAAACATCGCCTATGGTTGTAGTTCCCTCGGCAGCCATTGCCGCAACTACCATTGCCGCACCGCCGCGCAGGTCGGTTGCCTTGACCGGCGCTCCGTGCAGGCTTTTAACACCGTCGTAAATAGCCACTCTGCCGTCAACGTTTACCTGTGCTCCCATTTTGCGAAGCTCGTCCACATACTGGAAGCGATTATCCCAAACGCCCTCGGTGAGCAGACTTACGCCGTCGGCAAGAGCCATGAGAACGCCGATTTGCGGCTGCATATCCGTGGGGAAGCCGGGGTGGGGCATGGTTTTGACATTGCACCTTGTAAGCGGCTTTTCACGGGTCACTCTAACCGCATCGTCAAATTCCTCAACAGTACAGCCCATGCTGACAAGCTTTGCGGTAATCGTTTCAAGGTGCTTTGGGGTGACGTTTTCAATTGTCAAATCGCCGCCGGTTGCCGCTGCGGCAACCATGTAAGTTCCTGCCTCAATCTGGTCTGGAATAACCGAATAGGTCGAGCCGCCGAGATTTTGAACGCCGCGAATCTTGATTGTGCCGGTACCTGCGCCGAGAATATCCGCACCGAGGGAATTGAGGAAGTTTGCAAGGTCAACAATATGAGGCTCTCTTGCGGCGTTTTCGATAATAGTAAGTCCCTCCGCCTTTACAGCGGCAAGCATAATATTTATGGTTGCGCCAACGGACACAATGTCCAGATAAATCCTGTTGCCCACCAGCTTTTCCGCCTGAAGCTCAACCATGCCGTCCTCAACGGTGAAGCTTGCACCCAGAGCTTCAAAGCCCTTTAAATGCTGGTCTATGGGACGAACGCCGAAATAACAGCCGCCGGGCAGGGGTACACGGGCTTTGCGGTAACGACCCAGCAATGCGCCGTAAAGATAATAGGACGCGCGCATTTTTCTGACCATATCATGGTCGGCAACATAAGTATTTATCGGTCTGGGGTCAATTTCAAGAACAGACGGCTCCGGTCTTGTTACCACAGCGCCGAGACTTTTCAGTATTTCCGAAAGAACATTGACATCGCTTATATCGGGAAGATTTTCAATACGGCACACATCTCCTGCAAGGATAGTTGCCGGAATTATAGCAACAGCGGCATTTTTAGCTCCGCCTACCGTAATGCTGCCACGCAGCGTAGTCGGACCGTTAATAACGAATTTGTCCAATGCGAAAGGCACTCCTCTGACTGTTTGTTTATTTCCGGGCGTTTTAAAACCCGGCGAAACATACATTTTAAAAGCCGCTGTCATGTGAACATATACAACGACCTCTGTTGATTATATCACTTTTAATATCAAATGGAAAGAATAATTTTCATTTTAGAATATTATTAACGGCAAATTAACAAATTGTTTACATCTGGACAATAAATTTGACGTAGCAAAAAAGGATCTGCATTGGCTCCCTCTGACGAGGGAGCTGTCACCGTAGGTGACTGAGGGAGAGATATTTTACAAACCCGGCTTGAAATTTTAAACTGTAGTGGACGACGCCCCCGGCGAAGCCGAACGGATATTGACAGACAACTGTCACAGCTTGATATTCGCAAGACCGCCCTCACTGGTTTCGCGGTACTGAGCGGCAAGGTCCTGACCGGTTTCTTTCATTGTAATAATAACCCTGTCAAGGGAAATCTTTCTCGTATCGCTCAAAAAGCTTGCCAGGTTAACCGCGTTTATGGCTCTCATTGCCGCAACCGCGTTGCGTTCGATGCAGGGTATCTGCACAAGTCCGCATATGGGGTCGCAGGTAAGTCCCAGATGATGCTCTATGGCGATTTCGGCGGCATATTCAATTTTATCGAGATTAAGTCCGAACAGCTCGCCCAAAGCGGCGGCGGCCATTGCACAGGCGGTGCCTACCTCCGCCTGACAGCCGCACTCCGCGCCGGAGATTGATGCGTTGGTTTTTACAAGATTGCCCACAATACCGCCGGTTATCAGAGCATTTACAATCTCGTCATCGGTAAAGCTGTTCTTTTTCTGCTGATAATACATGACCGCCGGTACAACTCCTGCCGCTCCGCAGGTAGGCGCGGTAACTATTCTTTCTCCCGACGCGTTCTGCTCGCTTACGGCAAAGGCATAGGAGCACACCAATCTGCCCTCCCTGGTTTCGGGCTTTTCGTCCACATGCTGCATATTGTAAAGGTGCTTCGCCTTTTTCTGAAGCTCAAGGCCGCCGGGGAGCGTGCCGGAATCTTTAAGTCCGGCTTTAACCGCCGACTTCATCGCTTCCCATATGCCGTGCATATATTCGCGCAAAAACTCTCTGCCTTCGGTTTGCTCCGCGTATTCGTAAATACGCAGACCGTTTTCGTTGCAGTAATCCGCAATATCGCTGAATTTTGTCATTTCGTACACCACGGGAGCATCGACGGCATCATCACCGGCAAACACTATCCTGCCGCCTCCGACGCTGTACACCTTGGCGTAATCGGTCTGTACGCCCTTTTCAAAGGCAAACATCTCCATGGTGTTCGGGTGTGTAGTCGTGACCTCAACCATGTTAAATTCAATATCGCATGGGACAGGGGCAAGAGTGCTTTGAATCACGCGGTCAGTGCCGTGCCCCTTTCCGGTTTTTGCCAGTGAGCCGTACAAAATCACCTTGAATCTGTCCGCATTTGGGTTGCGCTCACCGAAAACGATGCAGGCGCGTTCAGGTCCCATGGTATGTGAGCTTGACGGTCCCCTGCCGGTTTTATAAAGCTCGCTGAGAGACTCCATTCCGTGAGGTGCGATATCGGCACGGGACACAGTTTGTTCCGCAAAGAAGTATTCCATTGGCACGTTAAATATTTCCGAAAGCTTCATAAGGTGAAGTGCCGAGGGCATGGAAAGTCCCTTTTCCCACCTTGAGATTGCACGACCGCTGACGCCGAGCCGACCTCCGAGTTCTTCGACCGGAATACCGGCGGCGTTTCTCACTTCGAGCAGTCTTTTTCCGAATACATTATCTTCCATTTTCATGCACCTCTGATTTTTTCAGGCACACAGCCTGTCATTGTGATTTTACAGCCGTAAACCGAAAATGTCAACCGTCACCGACACCGCCGCAGGTGCTTTTAAGAAATCTGTGTCTCGTACTTGTTAAGCGGTCACAGGCGTGCTATAATTATACATTATAATATCAACGGAAAGGCAGGAATAAGCATGAATGCGGAGGCATACGAACGCAGAGAACGTGCAAAGCGCGTAATGACGCCCTTTGCCTTTCTGTTGCCGGCGGCAGTGCTGATAGTTGTCTGTCTTATCGGCGGCATAAGTCCTTTCGGCAACGCCACCTTAATCAACAACCTTAATTCTTCTTTTATCGAAAATCTGGAACGCTTCCGCCGCACTCTGTCGGAGGACGGCCGTTTGTTTTACAGCTTTTCGCAGGGGCTCGGAAACGGCACATTCGGCACTTACGCAAGAGACTTTTCGTCTCCGCTGTACCTCCTTTCGCTGCTCTTTCCCACCTCCGACATAGCAAATGCCTTTCTGCTCATAACCATGTTTCACATGGGACTTGCCGGGCTTACAAGCTATCTTTTCACCTCGTTCTTAAACGACCGTGCGGAGCTGTGCCTGGGCTTTGCCGTGGCATACGGCGGCTGTGGCTGTTTTTTCATCTCCGTTTTTTCGCCGGCTTATGCTCCTGCGGCGGTACTGCTCCCTGCAATCGGTGCCGGAATTACCGTTCTGCTGAAAAAAGGCGGAGTTTTTCCGCTTGCGGCGGCGCTGGTGTGCTTTGCCGTTACCTCGTGGCAGCTTTTGCCTGCGGCAATCTTTTTCACCGTTGCCGTTTTCGTGTGGGGAACAAACGCCGTGGAAGAAAAAAGCGCGGTCAAAACAGCCGCCTTGCGCTGTGCCGTTTTGGTGTTGCTTGCCGTGCTGGTGAGCGCGGTATTTGCAGTGCCGTCACTGCTTGAAAGTGCCGAAAACGGCTCGGCTGTGCGCTCCATGTCCGACGTGCCCTGTGTTTCCCTGTCGGAGCTTTTGTCGGGGCTGTTCATGGGCAACAGTGCCGAAAACGGCGGCAACGCCATGCTTTACTGCTCCGCCTGCACCCTTGTAATGCTGCCGGTTTACCTGCTAAACGGCAAGCTTCCGAAAGGCGAACGGGTCATGGCGGCAGGTATTCTGTTGCTCTTGCTTCTGGCTCAGGTGTTGCCACCTCTGGCGGTGATATTTAACAGCTTTTCTGCCTCCTATGAGTGTGAAAGCGGAGTGTCCTTTGTGTTCTGCACCTGCGCGGTTGCCTTTGCCGCTCGCGGACTTTCCGTGCCGTCGGGAATAACCGTGGGGAAAGCCGTGGCAAGCTGGACTTCGGCAGGAGTGCTTTACCTCATTTCTCTGCTGACCGGCGGCGGTACGGGATTTCTTATCATGACCGTTACAGCCGGATTTTTGACCCTCTACGCCGCCATAGTCCTTGTAGTCATGAGCGATCGCAAAACTCCTGCCATATTCGGTGTTGTAATAATGCTGTGCATATTTGCCGAAGCGGTTACCGCCGGGTCGGACTGCATAATTTCCGCCAAGGAAAAGGGACTGCCTGTTAAAAGCGAAGCAATCGAGGCTTCCGCCGCAGTGGAAAACACCGTAGGTACGCTTCTCGGCGGTTGGGAGAAAACCGGCGGACGTTCGGGAATATCCCGTGTTCGCGGCTCCTGCGATTTAATTGATTCTGTCCGTCTTATGTCCTGCCAGAGCGTTGATTCGGAAAAAGAAAGCCCTGTGCTGTCCTCGCTGGGTATCAGCGGTGCAAATGGCTGGACAGGCGTTACCGATGCGCTTTTCGGAGTGCGCTATCTTATATCCGATGAAACCGACACCGCTTATCAGGCGTTATCGGTTGGTGACGGAATAGGATTATATGAGAACAAAAACGCCCTTTCCGCAGGCTTTGCCGTCTCCGATATAGTGCAGGGCGTGGATTTGTCCCTGTCCTCAAACCCCTTTACGGCGCAGGAATTGCTTGTATCTGCCGCTCTCGGTGAACAGCGGACGGTGTTCACTGCTGCTCAGCTAAACGAAATGCGCTATGACGGCGCAACCTGCAACGAATTTAACGATAGCAACCTTATCACACGCTATGATGATTCGGCGGTGCTTTCCTATACCGTCACCGCACTGAGGGACGGTGAAATGTATATGTGGATTTCCTCCACACTTCCCGACGATGCGGAAATTACAATAAACGGCGAAGCACAGAAAGACACCGACCTGGGCGCAATAGTCAGCCTGGGACACCGCAATGCACTTGACAGCGTGACCGTTGAAATAGAGCTGAGGGAAACCAACACCGTTATAAACAGCATATATTTCATGACCCTTGATAATGACAGCTTTGCCGCCGTTATGAGCATTTTAAGCTCCCGACAGCTTACGTTTGTGAAGCTTGACGGCAACACTCTAAAGGCGGTTGCTGATGTTCAGGCAGGAGGAATTATACTTACCACCGTGCCCTACGCCAAAGGTTGGACAGCTCTTGTGGACGGCAAGGCGGCAGAAACCTGCAAATGCCTGAACGGACTGCTTGCAGTTAAAACCTCCGAGGGACAGCATACCCTTACCCTGACCTATACACCGGAGAGCTTTAACGGCTGTCTTGCGGTAAGTGCCCTTTCACTGCTGGCACTGCTCTGCTGTGTAATCGCAATGGAACGCAAAAACAAAACCGACCTGCCGGATAAGCCGACGGTATTGCCCATGCCACCCGGACATGGCAGTATCGAGCCGGTGGACGAGGGGAATGTTATCCCCGTTGTGTCACCGACCTTAGAGGTTGACCTTGATTTTGAATCGGAGGAAAACACCCTTGACTGGCTGTAGTTTTTTCGTAACGCGGCATTTTGAAGTATTACACTTTAAGTAGAGTCGACAAACGCCCTAAAAGGAGATAAAA
>CAZCQZ010000046.1:0-12027 GCA_964500965.1 uncultured Eubacteriales bacterium
GAACATATGTCGATGTTGATTCAAATACCTTTTATATCCTTGTTGACAAAGAAAGCGATAAGCTTTTCGGAGGAAAATACAAGAAGTTGGTTTTTGTCAGGCAGGAATAGCGCAGGCTTTTAGTTGCTAACAAAATGATTTCGGCAATATATGTTCTTGAGGAGGTACGGTAATGCGAACGGAAAAAGAAATGTACGACTTGATATTGGGTGTTGCGAACGATGAAAGAATCAGAGCGGTATATCTTAATGGCTCAAGGACAAATCCAAATGCAACGAAAGATATTTTTCAGGACTATGACGTGGTTTATGTAGTGACCGAAACACGTTCTTTTATCGAGGATAAGGCATGGATTAAGCGATTCGGAGAGATTATGTATATGCAGTACCCGGACGAGCACCCTGATTATCCGAGTGATAAAGAAAACTTTTACGGTTGGCTGATGCAGTTTTCAGACGGAAACCGTATTGATTTACACGTTGAAACAATCAGTCACGCACAGGAAAATATTTTAAACGACAGCTTGTGCAAAATTCTTTTGGACAAGGATAGCTGCCTGCCGAAGATTCCGGCTTCATCTGATATAAATTATCGAATAAACAAGCCGACATCAAAGCAGTATTTGTGTACGTGCGGTGAATTTTGGTGGTGCTTGAATAATGTAGCAAAAGGTTTGTGGCGTGAAGAAATATCTTATGTACAGGACATGCTGAATTTTATCGTGAGAAAACAGCTTGAGAAGATGCTTTCCTGGAAAGTGGGAATAATGACGGATTTTTCGGTCAGCGTCGGCAAGTCGGCAAAGTATATGCACAAATGGCTGTCTGCGCCGGAATGGGGGAGATATTTGCAGACTTATTGTGGGGCGGAAATCAAGTCAATTTGGCAATCGGTTGAGACAATGTGCGTCCTGTTTGAAGAAACAGCCATATGGGTAGCGGAAAGACTCAATTACGAGTATAACGGCACAGAAGCAAAGAACAGTATGCATTTTTTACAATCGGTAAAAGCTTTGCCGAAGAATGCAGATACAATTAAATTGTGATTACACAGTCTGCGAAAACGATGACTTTTCCAAAAGTGACAGATAAATTTATCCCCGATTTTACGCTGTTACCTAACAGCTTCATACATCAAACCTGTAAAAGGGTCGATTGAGATTTCGATAAACCCATTATCACTGTAAAATATTTCGTTATCGTCATAAAATTTCACTCCGCCATATCGGGTGTCATCGCTGGCTATCAGCAGTTTTAAGCATTTAACATCGCCTGTGCATAACTGATAAACCTGTGCTTTGTCGGAAAAATTAAAGACAGCCAGTATTTTTTGTGTTAATCCGTTGCGTTCAAATGCGTAGATGCATTTTTCCTCTTGCTGACAGTCAAGCCAATTGAAACCTTTTTCATCGTAGTCAAGCTCATACAGAGCCGGGGTGTTTTGATAGAGCAGGCACAATGCCTTTATGTATTTTGAAAAACAATCGTGTGCCGGATATTTCAAAATATCCCAATCCTGTTCTCTGCTTTCGTCCCATTCACGCAATTGCCCGATTTCATTGCCCATAAAATTTAACTTTTTTCCGGGGTGGGCAAACATGTACATATAGAAAGCTCTTGCCTGGTGAAATTTCATCTCGTATTCGCCGTGCATTTTCTGCAAAACCGTAGCTTTTCCGTGAACAACCTCATCGTGTGAAAGGGGCAGTAAAAACTGTTCGTTTTTGAAGTACATCATGGAAAATGTAAGCTTGTGATAATCGCGTGTTCTGTCAAAAGGGTGAGTTTTGAAGTAAGCCAGAGTATCGTTCATCCACCCCAGATCCCATTTATAATCAAAGCCCAGACCGTTTTCGCGCACAGACCTTGTGACTCCGTCAAAGGCTGTTGAGTCTTCGGCAATAAGGATAATTGAGGGGTCAAGCTCTTTAAGAGAACTGTTCATGTGCTTAATAAATTCCACCGCACATTCGTTTATGCCGCGTTCTTTATTTCCGTGCCAGTATATTATATTGCTTAGAGCGTCAATGCGAAGACCGTCAAAATGAAATACCTTTAGCCAGTAGTGGGCACATGATTGTAAAAAGCTCTGTACTTCTCCTCTTGAATGGTTGAAGTTTTTGCTTCCCCATTCGCTGATGCCGACGTCGATATGCGGATATTCATATAATGCCGTTCCGTCGTATTCGGCTAATGCATATCCGTCAACGGCGAAATGCACCGGCACAAAGTCAAGAATAACGCCGACGCCGTTTTTGTGAGCGTAGTCAATTAAAAATTTTAAATCCGCAGGCTCACCGTATCTTGATGTTGGACTGTAAAAACCGGTTTGCTGGTAGCCCCATGAATTATCACAGGGGTGTTCTCCGATTGGCATAAATTCGATATAATTATAGCCGTTTTCTTTAACGTAGCCGATGAGCGGTACGGCAAGCTCGGAATATGTAAAATAAGAATTGTCATTCTTTTTTCGCCATGACCCCGGATGCACCTCGTAAACGTTAAGCGGCTTGTCTTTGCAATTTGAGCGGCTTTTTATCCAGCTCGAATCATGCCATACATAATCGTCGGTTTCCCGGATAACGGAAGCCGACATTGGCGGACGCTCCATGGCGAAGCCGTAAGGGTCGGCATGGTCAACGAAAATGCCGTCTTTCCTGTAAATGCGGTATTTATATTTCATGCCCACTTCCGCATTTTTAATTGTACATTCCCAAAAATTACCGTCATATATCCTTTTCATGGGTTCTTCTTTCCAGCCGTTGAAATCACCGATTACGGATATTCCGGTTGCGGCAGGAGCAAATGTGCGAAAGACTGCATCACCATTTGAAAAGTGACATCCGAGATACTCATAAGCGTCTAAAATTTTCCCTGTGTAAAAGCCATAATAATCCATAAATTTCACCATTTTCAACATATGTAAATTTAATTGACTGTAGTTGCTTTTTGTACTAGAATAAATTTAGCAGATTCCGTTAAAAGAAAACATAAGCAGATTTTGAATACGGTTATTTATGCGACGCATTTACAAAATTGTTGATTAAGAGGTTGTCATGGATTTAAGAATTGAGCGAACAAAGCGCAGTATAATAAATGCGTTTATTGAGCTGCGCTCGAAAAAACCATTGGAAAAAATCACCGTAAAAGAATTGGCAACGCTGGCGTTTATTAACAAAGCCACATTTTATTTACATTACAACGATATATACGATTTGACCGAACAGTTGGAAAACGAAACGATAGATAAAATAATATCATGTATTCCGCACCCGGAATACATGATAACGAAGCCGAGAGAAACGACAGAAATGCTGGCGATTGCGTTCATTTCCCAAAACAGGCTGATAGATATTCTGTTTTCAGATAGCAGAGCATCAATTCTTGTAAACAAAATCGAAAGCAAAATCAAAGAGCGCATTTTTGCGACTTACCCTGAATACAGAAACGACCTTGAAAAAGAAGTTTTGCTGACAATGCTTATTCAGGGGAGTTTTTACGCATTTCTGGAAAATCGCAAAAATGCAGACTTTGCGCGGCTTATAGAAATTGTAGGCAGAATAAGCGAACAGATGCTTGTAAGCACTTTTTAATAAACGGTGGTCGGCACAAAACGGATTGTCACGCAATTGTGCTAAGCTTTTTCCTTGCGCAGTGCGATAGCCAGGCAGAGCGGCACGGCGAGGAAGAACGGCGCAAACGCCTGAAAGGTCGGATTCGGCTGTAAATAAAATGAGCTTGAGGGATTGTCCGGGTCAATCCAAATTGACACCTCATCTCCCGTTTTTCTGCCGCTGCTGACAGATGCCCTGTCAACCAGCTCACTTCCGCTGTACACAACACCGTCAAATGCGTATTTGTAATGTATTCTGCTGTTGTGGTTTCTTGTCACTTCAATCTCGGTAATTACTCCCGGAGCGGTTGTCCAGTCGCGGTATTTGTTGCAATCGGTTATGTAAATTATACAGGAAATAATAGCGGCAACAGCTATAACGGCTATCACCGATGTGAGCTTTTTAGAAATTTTCACGGAAAATCATCTCCAAACATATTTTTAACGAGGAGCAGGGCAGGAAGAAGCAAGGCGATTCTTCCTGCCCGATTTTTTATTTAAAGCTTTTATCCACCGCGTTTTTCAGGGCTTCAAAGGAATTTATATCGTTCTGTTTTTCAAAGAGCATATCACGTGCTTCCTTTGGCAGACCGAGGTAATATTCACGTGCCTTTGCATCCTCAACGAGCAAATTGTTAAGTCCTCCTATATAAATACCGTTGTAGGTCAGCGGCAAATCATTCGGGCTGTTAATCATGAAATCAATCCTTTCTTTTTGTCTATAGTTTGCCGCTGTTTTTTCTGTTTATTCGCTTTGATGCTTTCTGTAGTCCCTGGGAGCAACGCCTTTCAGCTTTTTGAAAACAGTTGAAAAATACAAATGGTCGGAAAAGCCGACTGAATTTGCTATTGTGCCAATGCTTAATGCTGTTGTTTCGAGCAGCTCGCAGGCGGCACTGATTCTCATACTGGTCAGATAATCCTTTGGGGACATGGAATATCGTTCAATAAATGCCCTGAATAAATGACTGCGGCTTATGCCAATCTGCTCCGCAATATCCTCTATTGATATAGGCTGAGAGTAATTATACCGGATATATTCTGCCGCACGTTTGGCGTAGGCGTTGTATGCGGTAGTTTCGGAATATTCGTGCTTTGAGCTTTCCATAATGATTGAAAGCATAACACTTAAATACCCTGCCATTCGCGTTTTTGCCGCATATGACGAGCCGTGAGCCTTGTAAATATTTGCAAGTGCCTTTTTCAGTCCATTGCCGAAATTTGTGGATATAACGGGATTTTCTTTGGTGAAATCGGTGTGAGCGATAAGCTGAGCGGCATTGCTGCCGGTAAATCCGACCCAGTAATATTCCCATGGCTCATACTTGTCGGCAATATATGTGATTTCCTCGTTTGGGTATATCAGAAAAGTGTCTCCTGCTTTAAGCTCATAGGTTTGGTTTTTGGTTATAAATTTGCCTTTCCCCGACAGAATATGATGAATGAGATAGTGGGGGCGTACACCGGGACCCCACTGGTGCAACGGCTCACATCTTTGCATACCCGAAGAAGTCACTGTGAGGGTAAGAGCATCGGATTCGCTTGACTTGAACGAGTGCTTGAACTTTTCGGACATAATTATTCCTCCTCAAAGCCTATTCTATCATGCAACAGAAGAATATGCAACAAAATTCCATATATTCGCAACGTAATGCCATTGTAAAGTTAATCGTTTTAAGCTATGATATAGATGTAAGTTAATCCAAAACTAAATTTCAGGAGTGATTTATATATGGCAGAGCTTCGTTGGCATCCCCTTACAAAAGACTGGGTTATGATTGCGTCCCACAGACAGAACAGACCGCAGATGCCCAAAGATTGGTGCCCGTTTTGCCCCGGTTCGGGCAAAGTCCCCGATGAGTTTGTGGTCTATGAGTACGATAACGATTTTCCTGCATTGAGCCAAACTCCTCCTCCCATTGACAATGTGGACAACGGCAAACTTTTCAAGACCGCAGAAAGCTACGGAAAGTGCGAGGTAATCCTCTATTCTCCCAAACACACTGCAACAATTCCCCAGCTTTCAGACGAGCATATGACCAAGCTTGTTGACCTCTGGTGTCAGCGTTTTGAGGCAATCAGTGCCGATGAAAAGATAAAGTATGTCTTTATTTTTGAAAACCGCGGCGAAGTTGTCGGTGTTACAATGCCTCACCCTCACGGTCAGATTTACGGCTATTCCTTCCTGCCCAAGAAGCTGGAGCTTGAAATGGCTTCCGCAAAGGAATATAAGGAGAATAACGGCGGCTGTATCTTCTGCGATATGCTTGCCCAGGAAAAAGAGGACGGCAGAAGAATAATCTTCTCCAATGAGCACTTTACCGTGTTCCTGCCTTTCTTCTGCGAATATCCCTACGGAGTTTATATTTTCGCAAATGACCACAAGAAATACATTACCGATTTCAACGAAGAAGAACGCGCCTGCCTTGCAAAGACCGTTAAAACCACTGTCGGTATGCTTGACACGTTGTTTGATAAGCCGTTCCCCTATATGATGTGTATGCACAACGCACCTGTTAACATGGAGGGGACAGACGATTTTCACTTCCACATTGAGTTCTTCCCCCCGATGCGTTCTGCCGACAAGCAGAAGTTCAACGCTTCCTCCGAAACCGGTGCATGGGCACACTGTAATCCCACTGCTCCCGAAGAAAAGGCAGAGGAGCTTCGCGAGGCTTTGAATCGTTACCTTGCAAAATAAGGAGGTCAACACAATGAAAACAATTCTTGTATGCGGCGGTGCAGGTTACATAGGCAGTCACATGGTTGCCGAGCTTAACAGAAAGGGCTATGAGGTCGTTGTTGCCGACAGCCTTGTAACCGGCCACAGGGACGCCGTTAAAAATGCAAAACTTTATGTCGGTGACCTTCGCGACAGAGCATTTCTCGACAAGGTTTTTACCGAAAATAAAATCGACGGAATTATAAATTTTGCCGCATTCTCACTTGTAGGCGAGAGCTGCGAAAATCCCCTCAAGTATTACGAAAACAACATGGGTGGTGCAATCAGTCTGTTGGGTGCTATGCGCGACCACGGCATAAATAAGATTGTGTTTTCTTCTACTGCCGCCACCTATGGTGAGCCTGAGAAGCAGCCCATAGAGGAATGCGACCGTACATTCCCCACCAACCCCTACGGAGAAACCAAGCTTTCGATTGAAAAGCTGCTTAAATGGTGTGACAAGGCATACGGCATTAAGTATGTCACACTCAGATATTTCAACGCCTGCGGCGCAGATAATGAGGTAGGAATAGGGGAGGACCATTCCCCCGAAAGCCACCTTATCCCCATTGTTTTGAAGGCGGCAGCCGGAAAGAGAAGTCATATAGGCATTTTCGGTGATGATTACCCCACCCCCGACGGCACTTGTGTCCGCGATTACATTCACGTTCTCGACCTTGCCGATGCTCATTTGCGCGCTTTGCAGTATCTTGACAACGGCAACGACAGCGATGTTTTCAATCTCGGAGTAGGCAACGGCTATTCCGTCCGTGAAATAATTGATGTTGCACGTAAGGTAACAGGCAAGGAAATCCCCGAAAAGGTCGAGCCGAGACGTGCAGGTGACCCCTCAACTCTCATTGCCTGCAATAAGAAAGCCCGTGAGGTTCTCGGCTGGAATCCCACCCGTTCAGACCTTGAAAATATCATAGGGACTGCATGGAACTGGCACACCGAAAATCCTAACGGCTATAACGACAGATAATTCTTCTATTACTTTTTCATAATTTTCTTCCCTGATTTTCTTCACACAAAATGAGCTGTAAATCCTTATTTACAGCTCATTTTAATTATTGAAATGAAAATAATTTGTGGTAAAATCAGTAATAAAGAGAGGGTGATTAGATGCAAAAAGCAAGGCTGATTGAAGAATTTAAAAAAATCGGACTTCAAGAGGGCATGATGCTTGAGGTACACAGCTCACTGAGCAGCTTCGGTCATGTTGACGGCGGTGCAGAAACGGTTATAGATGCCCTGATAGCCTGCGTAGGGGAGAGGGGAAGCATATTTATGCCGGCATTACGGCTCAGCCCACCAATGGATCTGTCTCCCATGGACAGAAGTATGGGAATCATCTCAAAAATCAAGGTCTTGCCTGAAGATGCACCGAGAACCGACATGGGAATTATCGCAGATACATTTCGTCAAAGAGACGATGTTGTTACCGGCGAGGGAGTTATAAGAACGTCCGGCTGGGGTGCGCACGGTGAGCAGGCGGCTTTATGCGGTCTGGATTATGCAATCCACAACGGCGGAAAGGCGTTGCTGCTGGGAGTCGACATCTACAAGTTGACCGCGATGCATTATATGGAGGACATACTGCCTCAAAAAATCAGTGACATATTTGCACCGACAGAAGCAGCCGCAAAAGCTTACCCTGCCGACGAATGGTTTATAGAGTGTGGCGAGCCGCCTGTGAAGCCGTGGTATACGATTCAGAATATGGCTTATGAAAAGGGCGTTATCAAGGACGGATATATCGGAAAATGCAAGTATATGTTTTTTGATATTTGGGAGGTTGTCAGCATATACAGAAAAGAGCTTGAGGAAAATCCTTTTAAACTGTACGGCTTGGAGCAGGCTTAATCAAAGGTATAGACCTCAATGTATTCCTCACAAAGTGCTTTCAACTCGGCACATTTTTCGTCCCATTCAAGCATTTCAAGCAACGGCAAAGCTTCGTTGCAACGCTCCAGAATCTGTGCACTGCTGAGATTTTCGGGGTTTCCGCTGTTTGGCACAAGCCTGTCGGCAACCTCGGCAAGCAACGCAACGTATTCAGCCGTTTCGCCGTAATCCCGAAGAATTGAAAATCCCTCGGCGGCGGTTAAATAATCGCCGCTTTCGTATGCCGCAACGGACATGCTGTAAACCTTTTCGATTTGTGCGAGGTGTTCCGCGCTTTCCTCAAAATCACCGAGCTGCTCGAATATTTCAGCGGCAAGAGCGGCACTGCTTTCTTCCGACAGAGCAACGGCGCAGTGATACAGAAGGTCGTTTTTTTCATCAAAATCAGGCAGGAGCATTAGCCGTGAAACGGCTCTTGTGTATTCCTCCTGCGACATTTCAAGTCGCGCATAGCAATAATTCGCATGAAATTCACTGTCGCGGTAATTGTATCTTTCCGCAAGGTGTTCAAATTCCACATACGCCTGACTGTATGCCGCGGTTTCCTCCAAATATGTTGCGGCAGTATATTGCTTTTCGACCGCTTCCCTTGCTTCCGCCGTTAAAACGATACCGAAAATAACTGTCACAGTTAACGCCACTGCGGCGCAGATAGCCGGTAACAACGGAGAATATCTGCGTTTAACGCTTTTTTCCGTATCGCTTTCAAAATTGCACAGTGTACCGATGTCACTCAAAGCATAGCTTGACTGCGAAGCGGCAAGCCTTATTCTATAGCAGTCGCTTTCGGTACGAACTTCTAAATAACCACTTAAAAAGGCGGCGTCACGCATATCTGCCGCTTTTTTTCTGTCTCCCCTTATAGACGCGAATAAAAATGCGAAAAACGAGGCGATTATGCCCTTACGACCTGCACTAATCCTACAGGCACAGTTAATATCGCAAGGGGGTATTGAGGCGAGTGTGCGCCCGGAAAAGCACCGTGTGCGATAAATTATCACTCTTTGAGCTGACACAACCACACAGCCGCCGGAACATATGAAGCACAGCGGCAAGCCCAACGCCAAAAAAAGAAATCCGAAAAGCAGATACCGAATATAGCTTCCGTTAAAGGTATAGAGTGGCTCAGTACACAGCCTGGTAATTAGATAAAGCCCGACCGCACACAGCAAAAGCCCCTCCACAGTGCGTATACGCTCATAATAAACCGTATACGGCTCATCGGCTTCGACCATTATCTGCCGTACATCGTACGGTACTGTTCTGGTGCGCCTGTTAAACAAAACTACTATAGCACGAATGACAGCAAGTGCCGAAATAACAATCATGCTCCAAATATATAGGGTGTTGATTTAGCGTCACCTCTTTGCATCAATATTGGACCAGACCGACGCTGCCGTCGTCCTCACCCTTTTCTATCGAGCGGATAACGGCATAGTATGAATATGTTTCATTAGCGTCGATTTTAACCCTGTCTCCGACCTTTTTACCGAGAATCGCTTTGCCGAAAGGTGAATCGCGGCTGACCAGCCCGGAGAGAGGATCAATGCGAACGGTCGTCACAATTTTGTAGTATTCGATTTCGTCACAGTCCTCCATATATAAACCGACCCTGTCATAAAGACCTACCGTGTCCTCTGTGGACGTGTCTTCAATAATATGTGCGGTTTTTATCATATTCTGCAAATAGCGTATGCGGCTTTCGTTGCGATTCCTTGCGCGCTTTGCTTCTTTGTATTCAAAATTTTCGCTCAAATCTCCGAATTCGCGGCAACGCTTGACTTCCTCAAGCAGCTCGGTTCTGAGCCTGCCTGCCCTGTCGTCAAGCTCTGCCTGCATTTTTTCAATGTCCTTTTTGGTCAGCTCGTCATGCATGTTTACAGCTCCCTTTCTTTTGTCAGGTATATTTTAGCCGTAAAACACGCCGCTGTCAATCAGCCCCCGTGTGACGAACGGCTGTTTTCTTGGCGAAAAATGTGAGGCTAAAAAATAAAAATCCCACTCGAAAGAACGCTTCCGAGTGGGATAAATGTTATTAGATGTTATTATGCCTTGTTTGCACAGCCGAGAACGGTGTTAATCTTATGAGCAACAACGTCATGGATAGCGGTGCGAGCAGGGGTGAGAATCTGTCTGGGGTCAAAATGAGTGGGATTCTCGGCAAGGTGCTTGCGGACAGCAGCGGTAAGAGCAATACGCAGGTCGGAGTCGACGTTAATCTTGCACACTGCCATGGTTGCAGCCTGACGGAGCATTTCTTCGGGAATACCGATAGCATCGTCCATCTGACCGCCGTACTGACGAATCATTTCGACATATTCGGGCATAACGGAAGAAGCACCGTGAAGAACGATGGGGAATTCGGGGAGACGACGGCTGACTTCTTCGAGAATGTCAAAGCGAAGCTGGGGCTTCTGACCGGGCTTAAACTTGAATGCGCCGTGGGAAGTACCGATAGCGATTGCAAGGGAATCAACGCCGGTGCGCTCAACGAATTCCTGAACCTGAGCAGGGTCGGTGTAAGAAGCGTTTTCGGCGGAGACATTAACATCGTCCTCAATACCTGCAAGCTGACCGAGCTCACCCTCAACAGTTACGTTAAACTGATGTGCATAGTCAACGACTTTTTTGGTCAAAGCGATATTTTCCTCAAAGGAATAATGGCTTCCGTCAATCATAACGGAGGTAAAGCCGCCGTCAATGCAGCTCTTGCAGGCCTCAAAATCGGGACCGTGGTCGAGGTGGAGAACAATGGGAAGACCGGTTTCTTCAACTGCTGCCTTAACCATGTTTACAAGGTAAGCAGGACGGGCATACTTACGTGCGCCGACAGAGCACTGGAGAATAACAGGAGCTTTAAGCTCTGCGCAGGCATCGGTGATACCCTGGACAATCTCCATGTTGTTAACATTGAATGCGCCGATTGCGTAGCCGCCCTCATAAGCAGCCTTGAACATTTCTTTTGTGTTTACCAAAGGCATATTTTTCACACTCCAAATTATATTTTGGTTACGAGATGTATTATAACCCAGATTTAACAATATTTCAACAATCAAAAGAGGGAAATTGTCTTGTAAAGTTGGGAGAATATGACGAATTACCGGACAAAATTTTGGCTATAAAGTCAAAAGACAGGAGAGTTTTAATTGTTGATTTTAATTTTCGTTAGTGTATAATATAATACAGCAGTATTGGAGGAGGGTGAATAACGTGAAACTGCATAAAAAGGTACCGGTGCATGTTGCCGGAATCAGGCGCACGGAAGCGGATACAAAAAACGTTGTTCAGGTGGCGGCACATCCGGTCAAAGTAACCCATGTGCGTTCGGAACTGGGGGACGGTCAGTATATGGTGACATATTATTTCCGCAAAGGGCAGTACGGAGAATATATTGCGGAGGATTACAGAAATGCCACGCATTTTGAACGCGCCGTTTACGATGAGCAGAATAATTTTGTGGGCAGTACTATCGGAACTATAAATGAAAAAGTAAAATGGTAAAACTTTAAAGACGCACTTTTTAATCGAGGAGTAATTTACCGAAAGGAGTATTACAATTCACACCACCGTGAGTGTCGTTCGGCACACGGCGGTGTGGTTCAAAATTAAATACGCACTTTAGCGTAATAATCCGAAAAACTATCTGCTGAAAGGCAGCATAGGCTTTAATATGAAAGAATATAACCCGACGGCACGTTCGGGTACTAAGGCAAAATAAGACGAAAATTTTTAAGGGGATATCCCCTTAGTAGTATGTTACACATACTACTAAACAATCTTATTAA
>CAZCQZ010000047.1:0-11952 GCA_964500965.1 uncultured Eubacteriales bacterium
AGATTGCGGATAAATCACGCAATCTTCTTCCCCCTTTACACAAGGGGGACTTGGGCTGGTTGATAAAATTCACTCTATTACACAAGGGGGACTGGGGGTTGTTGAAAAAATTTCACGCTTTACACAAGGGAGATTGGGCTGACCGGCAAATTAAAATTGCTCACAAATGAGGCTGGTGTATTTCACTATACCATTTTAATAGAAATATGCACTTGAAAATCATTTTCGTTAAAATTTCCGGGAAGAAACATAACTTTTACATCGCGCTTATCACCGATTTTTCGCTTGTAAAAAACGCTCTGCTATGTTATGATATTTGATAAGCGGTACATATTACGGAAATGCTATAAAAAATTATCGCGGAAATTCGCCGCAGAAAGGTGGTAAGAATTTGGCAAGAGAGTCAATAAAGCTTATTGAGGAAGCGGAAGCCGCCGCATACGATGCGGAAATCCACGCTCAGGCGCAGGCAGATGAAATCGTTGCGGAAGCAAAAAAGCGCGCTGTCAGTGCTCATGACGAGGCTATCGCGCGAGCAAAGGAAATGGTTGATATAACCCGAAGCCATGCGGAAGAAATTGCCGACAATCTGCAAAAAGCCACTGCACATGAATGTGCGGCGGCAGCGGAGCGCATAAAAGCACAGGCTGCCGAAAAGCTTCCCACCGCCGTTGATATTGTCATTGCGGACATAATGAATTAGTAAAAACACACTCCGATGAAAGGAGGAATATTGTACGGCAAAGCTAAAAATGCTGAAAATAGGCGTTTACGGTCTGCAAAGCGACCGTAAGCAGATTCTTGAAAAAATGCAACGGCTGGGCGTTGTGGAAATAGAGAACGTCAAAAAGCAGGAGGGGCGTATAAAGCTCAACACCGCTCCACAGCTTGAAAGTTTCTCGAAAACCATAGAAGTGTTTGAGCAGGCTATTGAAATTCTCGACCGATACACCGAATACAAGCCGAAGATGCTTTCGTCCTACCGTGGCAGACCCATAATGGACAACGAAGAATTTATGTCCATAGTGGAACGCTCCGACCGCAACATTGAGCGGTGCTACGGAATATTGCGAAAGGCAAAGCAGATTGAGGAGCTTGAAGCGGATATTCTCAGGCTACAGCTTCGCATAGATGCTCTGAAGCCCTGGCTCAGCCTTGACGTTCCCATGCGGTTTGCCGGAACGAAGCACACCGTGACCTTTATCGGCACAGTTCCCGGCATTCAGTCACCGCAGAAAATCAGGGAGCTTATCGCGCAGAAATCTCCGTCGCTGACACTGTTCGACGTTGAAACCGCAGGACTTCTGGCGGATTCTACCTGCGTGTTTATCGTATCTCACGAAAGCGTAGCGGAGGAAATGGAGGACGTCCTCCGTTCCATCGGCTTTGCAAGACCTCCCGAAGTCAGCAAGCGACAGCCCTCGGAGAGCGTTAAGATATTGCAGGAGCGCATAGAAAAGGCGCAGGAGCAGATAGAGGAAAACGAGGAGGGCATAATTCACTATGCCTACCGCCGTGAGCTGTTTGCGAAAATGCTTGATTACTACATCATGCGCCGTGAAAAATACGAAATGCTCGGCAGGCTTTCCTGCACCAGACACACCTTTATAATGGAGGGCTGGGTACCTCAAAGGGCATACGAGCGGCTGAAAAACGAGCTTGAGCCGTTGGGTGCTTACGTTGAGGAAATCGAGCAGACGAAAAAGGACGTTGAGCCTACCGCACTTAAAAACGGCAAAATCACCGAGGGCGGTGAAACCGTAGTACAGCTCTATTCAATGCCCTCTAAAAAGGACATTGACCCAACTCCCATACTGGCGATTTTCTATTATATGCTGTTCGGACTTATGCTGGGAGATGCCTGCTACGGGCTTATTATGGTGCTTGCCTGCGGCGGCGTGCTTCTGTTCCTCAAGCCGGAGGGCAGTGCAAGGCGCAACATGAAGCTGTTTATGTTTTCCGGGCTTTGCTCTGTATTTTGGGGCATTGTGTTCGGCAGTTACTTCGGAGATTTGCCCAACGTTGTGGCGAAAACCTTTTTCGGAGCAACGGAAAATGTTGTAAATCCCCTGTGGTTTGACCCCATAAAAGACCCTGTAAGTATGCTTCTGTTCTCCGTTGCAATAGGCATACTTCACGTGTTCACCGGTCTGCTTCTGGGCGTTGTCACAAACCTTAAAAACAAGGATTTTCTCGGCGCAATCGCGGACAATCTTTCCTGGCTTCTGCTTCTCGGCGGCGGCATAACCTACGCCTTGAATATGATTCTGGGCATATTCGGCAGAGAGGATATTATCACCGTTCCGCCCATTGCGCAAAAAATCGGTCTTTACTGTGTAATAGTCGGCGTTGCGCTGATACTTTTCCTGTCGGGACGTTCAAAAAGTCCGGGGAAAACCCTGCTTAAAGGCGCGTACAACCTGTACGGCGCAACAAGCTATCTGTCGGACTTCCTGTCCTATTCCAGAATACTCGCACTTGCCCTTGCAACCGGCGTTATAAGTCAGGTGTTCAACACCATAGGCTCTATGTTCGGCGGCGGTGCAGTGGGCGCGGTTATAATGGTAATCGTGTGTATAATCGGGCACATTCTCAACATACTCATCAGCCTTATCGGCTGTTATGTACACACCTGCAGATTGCAGTATGTTGAGTTTTTCGGTAAATTTTACGAGGGCGGCGGACGTGAGTTCAAGCCGTTCTCCGCAAAGACACAAACCTTTAAATTTAAGGAGGAAAAAGAATTATGAACGGATTTATGTCTCAACTCGGTCTTATTATCGCACTGCTCGGCGGTGCTCTGGCAACACTGCTCCCCGGTATCGGCTCTGCCACCGGTGTTTCCCGTGCAGGTGACGCCGCCGCAGGCGTTGTCACCGAAGACCCCAAAAAGTTTTCAAAGGTGCTTATTCTCCAGCTTCTCCCCGGTACTCAGGGAATCTACGGACTGCTGACCACCTTTATGCTTCTTGCTCAGATTGGTATTCTCGGCGGTGAAACTCCCGACCTTGCAACCGGCATCATGTATTTTGTTGCCTGTATGCCTATCACCTTTGTGGGCTATTTCTCCGCAATTTACCAGGCAAAGACCGCCGTTTCCGGCATTGCAATCGTCGCAAAGAAGCCCGACCAGCAGAGCAAGGGCATGATGCTCGCGGCAATGGTTGAAACATACGCTATCTTCGCCGTTCTCATTTCCATTCTTTCCATTCTTCAGATTGCATCATATGCAAAGGGTCTTTCCGCCAACGAGGTGGCACAGACTGTTGCAAACCTCGATTCAATCGTAACCTCTGCAAGCGATTTCATAGACACCGTAACTTCTTCCGATGTTGCCGCTTCCGTTGCAGACATCGTTGCTTAATGTTGCCTAATATTATCGGGAGGTCATAATATGACCGGATTAGAAAGAATCATAGAACAAATCAAAGCGGATTCAGAGCAAAGCACCGCACAGATAATCGAAAATGCTCAGGCTGAGGCTGACGGTATTCTGGAAGAAGCCATGAACGCCACCGAAGCCGAGTGCAGGGAACTGCTTGCAAAGGGCAAGGAGGACGCAAAGGTAATCGACCGCATTGCAAATTCCTCTGCACAGCAGCAGCTTCGCCGTGCGACCCTTGGGGCACAGCGAGAGGTTATCGAAGGTGTTTTTGCCGCCGCTCTTACAAAACTGCGCACTCTGCCGGATAACGATTATTTCCTTGTTCTCCACCGTCTGGCATCAAAAAATGCGGAATACGGTGAGGGGGAAATCCTGCTTTCCGAGGAGGACAAAAAACGGCTTCCCGCCGATTTCCTGCAAAAGCTTAACGAAAAGCTTACCGGCAAAGGCTCTTTGACTATCGCAAAGGACTGCGCCGCAACAAACGGCGGACTTATTCTGCGCTACGGCGGCATTGAGATAAACTGTACCTTTGAGGCTTTAATAGAGGGCAAAAGGGAACAGCTCAGTGACAAGCTGAATAAGTACATCTTCGGCTGATGCCGGAGGGAGGTTTTAATATGCTGCGTGACACAGATTACGCCTATGCCGTTGCCAGGATTCGCTGTAACGAGCTGAAACTGCTCACAAGGGCAGATTTGGAGCTTTTGCTCTCCTCCTCCGATGTGGAGGAATGTATAAAGCGGCTTACCGATAAGGGCTACGGCGGAAAGGGTGTGTCCTATTCCGGCGAACGTGAGCTTTTAAAAGCCGAATCGGAGGCGGCATGGGAGCTTATAAATGAGATTGCTCCCGATATTTCCGTTTTCGATTCGCTCAAAACAGCTAACGATTATCACAATTTAAAGGCTATTACGGAGAGTTATATTTTAGGCGTGGATTACAAAAACGTGGTGGTTTATCCCGTCACCGTTGAGCCTGAAATCATACTTGAAGCCATGAAAACCAAAAATTACGGGCTTCTGCCGGAGCATATGAGGGAATGTGCCGCTCGTGCATACACCGTCTTTATCGAGGGTCGCAACGCACAGCTGGGCGAAGCCATAATAGACAAGGCGTGCATGGAAGCATCCGTTGAAGCCGCAAAGGGCTGTGGCGAACTGCTTGAAGCACTGGCACAGCACAGAATATTTACAACGGATATAAAAATAGCCATGCGCTGTGCGGCAACAAAAAAGCCCCTGTCATTCCTTGAAGCTTCCCTTGTTCCCTGTGACGGACTTGATTTAAAGGAGCTTTCCGATGCCGCACTTGAAAGCCCGGAGGCTGTTACGGCTTACGTCGAGCGGCTTTCCGAAAGTGCCGCCGCAAGCCTGCGGCAGGGCATGAGCGCATTTGAAAAATGGAGCGATGAGCGGCTTCGTGACCTTATCGCCCCTGCAAAATACAAATCTCTCGGTCCTGATGCACTGGCGGCGTACCTGTGCGCAAAGGAGCTTGAAATCCGCTCGGTGCGCATAATTCTCTCCGCAAAGAGAAACGGCATAGATAATGACCGTGTAAGAGTACGTCTGAGAGAGCTTTATTAAGGAGGTAATGTCGGATGTATAAAATCGCAGTTTTAGGCGAACGCGACAGTATTTACGGCTTTGCCTCCCTTGGACTTGAGGTGTTCCCCGCCGAAAACAGAGAGGAAGCAAAACACCAGCTTGCAATCCTCACCGGCGGCGAATACGCGGTAATATATGTCACCGAAAAAACCGCCGAAGCTCTTTCGGCGGAAATAGCGAAATTTGACGAGCTGCCCACACCGGCAATAATTCCCATTCCCGGTGTCATCGGAAATACCGGCGCAGGCATGGCACGTGTCCGTGATGCGGTGGAAAAGGCTGTCGGCTCGGATATAATATTTAACAACAAATAATCAGCCTCGTATTGGAGGGGTATAAATGGCAAAGACCAGCAAAGGCACAATCGAAAAGGTCGCAGGACCGCTCGTTATCGCAGGCGGTATGCGCGATGCCAATATGTTTGACGTTGTACGTGTTTCAGGTGAAAATCTGATAGGCGAAATCATCGAAATGCACGGTGATAAGGCATCCATTCAGGTTTACGAGGAAACCAGCGGCTTAGGACCGGGCGCACCGGTGGAAAGCACCGGCGAGCCTATGAGCGTTGAATTAGGTCCCGGACTTATCGCAAGCATATATGACGGTATTCAGCGTCCTCTTGACGATATTATGAAAGTCTGCGGAACGAATATTAAGAGAGGTATTCGCGTTGCTTCTCTTAAAAGAGACAGAAAATGGCGTTTTGAGCCTGCAACCTATGTGGGCGCAAAGGTTGAAAGCGGTGACGTTATCGGCACTGTAAAGGAAACCGATGTTGTCACCCAGAAAATAATGGTGCCCTACGGCGTTTCCGGCATCGTCAGGGACATTCTTGCCGGTGAGCACACCGTTACCGACACCGTATGTGTTGTGGAAACTCCCACAGGGGAGATGAAAAATCTCACCCTTATGCAGAAATGGCCTGTCCGCCGCGGCAGACCGTACAAGCGTAAGCTAAGCCCCGAAATGCCGCTTATTACGGGACAGCGCGTTATCGACACCATGTTCCCCATTGCAAAGGGCGGTGTCGCCGCAGTTCCCGGTCCTTTCGGCAGCGGCAAAACCGTTGTTCAGCACCAGCTTGCAAAGTGGGCGGAGGCTGATATAGTTGTCTACATCGGTTGCGGCGAACGCGGCAACGAGATGACCGACGTTCTTAACGAGTTCCCGGAGCTTGTTGACCCGAAAACGGGAAAATCCCTCATGGAGCGCACCGTGCTTATCGCAAATACCTCCGATATGCCCGTTGCCGCCCGTGAAGCTTCAATATATACAGGCATAACCATTGCGGAATATTTCCGCGATATGGGCTACAGTGTAGCTCTTATGGCGGATTCCACCTCACGTTGGGCTGAGGCTTTGCGTGAAATGTCGGGACGACTGGAGGAAATGCCCGGTGAGGAGGGCTATCCGGCATATCTGGGAAGCCGTCTTGCTCAGTTCTATGAGCGTGCCGGTATTGTCGAGAGCTTAGGCTCTGAGCCGAGAATGGGCACACTGTCCGTTATCGGCGCTGTATCACCTCCCGGCGGTGATATTTCCGAGCCTGTTTCACAGGCCACCCTCAGAATCGTAAAGGTGTTCTGGGGTCTTGATTCAAACCTTGCCTACAAACGCCACTTCCCGGCAATTAACTGGCTCAACAGCTATTCTCTGTATCTGGATTCCCTCAAAGGCTGGTTTGATAAGAACGTCAGCGAGGAATGGATGAGAAGCCGCGACAGGATAATGTATCTGCTTCAGGAGGAATCGGAGCTTGAAGAAATAGTTAAGATGGTCGGTATGGACGCGCTGTCCGCTCCCGACCGCTTAAAGCTGGAAGCCGCACGCTCCATACGTGAGGACTACCTGCATCAGGACGCATTCCATGAGATTGACACCTACACATCACTGCAAAAACAGCTTATAATGATGAAGCTTGTCCTTGAATATTTCGACCGCTGTACCGAGGCTCTGGTTACAGGCGTTGATATTGAAAAGCTCGTCAAGCTACCTGTCCGAGAGAGAATAGGCAGAATCAAATATGTCGAGGAAAAGGGCGTCCCGGCTGAAGCCGCCGCCATTTTGGAACAGCTTGCCCGTGAAATCGCAAATGTGGGGAAAGGAGAGGAGCTTTAATGCCAAAGGAATACAGAACAATTGAGGAAGTAACAGGTCCTCTTATGCTTGTGCGCGGCGTTTCCGGTGTCACCTATGACGAGCTTGGAGAAATCGAGCTTGCCAACGGCGAAACCAGACGTTGCAAGGTGCTTGAGGTCAACGGCTCCGATGCGCTGGTACAGCTTTTTGAGTCCAGCACAGGTATCAACCTTTCCGACAGCAAGGTGCGCTTCCTCGGCAGAAGCATGGAGCTTGCCGTTTCCGAAGATATGCTGTCCAGAGTTTTTGACGGTCTGGGCAGACCTATTGATAACGGTCCTGAAATTATTCCCGATAAGCGCATGAATGTCAACGGACAGCCCATGAATCCTGCGGCTCGTAACTATCCTCAGGAGTTTATTCAGACCGGTATTTCCGCAATTGACGGTCTTAACACCCTTGTTCGAGGTCAGAAGCTTCCCATATTCTCCGCTTCCGGACTGCCCCACGCTCAGCTTGCGGCTCAGATAGCACGTCAGGCAAAGGTAAGAGGTAAGGACGAGCAGTTTGCGGTTGTATTTGCCGCTGTGGGTATCACCTTTGAGGAGTCCGAATTTTTTATAAATTCTTTCCGCGAAACAGGTGCGATTGACAGAACGGTCATGTTTGTAAACCTTGCAAACGACCCGGCAATCGAGCGTATCGCAACACCCAGAATGGCACTTACCGCCGCCGAATACCTTGCCTTTGAAAAGGGTATGCACGTGCTTGTAATCATCACCGATATTACAAACTACGCCGACGCCCTCCGTGAGGTTTCCGCCGCACGTAAGGAAATCCCCGGCAGACGCGGCTATCCGGGCTATATGTATACCGACCTTGCAAGCCTTTATGAGCGTGCAGGCAGACTAAAGGGCAAGGACGGCTCTATAACTCTGATTCCCATTCTCACCATGCCTGAGGACGATAAAACCCACCCCATACCCGACCTGACAGGTTACATCACCGAGGGTCAGATAATCCTCTCCCGTGAGCTTTACAGAAAGGGCTTACAGCCCCCTGTTGACGTTCTGCCCTCACTTTCACGTCTTAAAGACAAGGGCATAGGCGAGGGTAAAACCAGAGCCGACCACGCCAACACCATGAATCAGCTTTTTGCCGCCTACGCACGAGGCAAGGAGAGCAAGGAGCTTATGGTTATTTTGGGTGAAGCCGCCCTGACCGATATTGACAAGCTTTATGCGGAATTTGCCGACCGCTTTGAAAAGGAATATGTTTCTCAGGGCTACAGCACCAACAGAAGCATTGAGGAAACCCTTGAAGTGGGCTGGGAGCTTTTGAGGATTCTCCCCAGAAGCGAACTTAAAAGAATCAAGGACGAATTTCTCGATAAATACTACGATAAATAATCTGCAACAAAACACCCATTTCGGAGGTGTGATATTTTGGCAACCTTAAATGTTAATCCGACCCGTATGGAGCTGTCAAGGCTGAAAAAACGCCTTGCCACAGCCCGTCGCGGACATAAGCTGCTTAAAGATAAGCGCGATGAGCTTATGCGGCAGTTTCTCGATTTGGTAAGGGAAAATAAGGCTTTGCGCGAAAGGGTGGAAAAGGCGCTTACCGATGCAAACAAAAGCTTTATTCTGGCGCGAAGCGTTATGCAGGACGAAATGATGGACACCGCTCTGCTTATGCCAAAGCAGGAGGTTTCTCTGGATGTGTCGTTTAAAAACGTAATGAGCGTAGATATTCCCGTTTTCGATGCGAAAACCAGAACCCCCGACCCTGCGGACATTTACCCCTATTCCTTTGCCTTTACCTCCGGCGATTTGGATTCGGCGGTGCAGGAGCTTTCCGACCTGCTGCCCGACCTGCTGGAACTTGCGGAAAAGGAAAAGGCTACAATGCTTCTTGCCGCCGAAATCGAACGTACACGCCGCCGCGTAAACGCCCTTGAGCACGTCATGATTCCCCAGTATGTGGATACTATCAGAATGATAACCATGAAGCTGGACGAAAACGAGCGCAGCTCTACGGCACGGCTTATGAAGGTCAAAGATATGATGGTCGAAAAAACCGTGGCGGAGCGCAGACAGCGAGACGGTTTGGAGTAATCGTTAATATTGTTTTATAAAAAATTTATGTGTGCCCCTGTGCATCTCGGAGATGAAACTCACTTTCGAATGCGCAGGGGCATTTTTCCGAAAGCCTTATAAACCCCACGGAAAAAAGAGGGTGTTTACATATATCCGCCTTTGTGATAAAATCAGGACATCTTGAGAAAGAGGGTAATTGTATGAAATTTCGCAGACTGATTTCACTTCTGACTGCCGTTTTGCTTATACTGTCGGCGGCAGGCTGTGCAAAGGACGGCAACACGTCCGATAATAACAATCTCACCGATGATAACAACGCCATAGTTGAATTTCGACCTGTTGACTGCGGATTGCAGGCACAGGATACATACGAATTTCCGTTTATCGGGCTGACTGCCCGTCTTACCGACAAGATGCTCGAAAAGATGAACAGCAGAGAGGTGTTTGTTTTTGAGCAGTCCGACTATACCGCGACCTATGCCGTTTCCTACGCATTTCTCCGCTTTTCGCTGACCACGCAGGAGGACAGGGAAACCGAGGGTATGGCATTCGATATTTTCTCCTGGGAGGAAAACCTCGAAAAGCTCGGCGCTATAGGCGTTTACGAAAAGGACCTTGCCGACAGTCTCGACCTGCTCACAGGCTGTGACGTTCACGAAAAATTCGGTGAAAGTGCAGACGGAAAATATGTCTACTACATCAGCACAAGCTCCGCCGCCGATGCCGATATGATTTCCGAGCTGAAAGCCTCCGAGCTTTCCGTCGGTGAAATGCACGAGCTTGACGTAAATCTCGGCTACACCGCATTTTCCGAGGACAGATTGCAGGGCGTTGACACTGTAGGCACATTTTCCACCGAGGACATTTTCGGCAACAAATACACTCAGGACTTGTTTGCAAAATACGACCTGACCCTTGTTAACGTGTTCGCAACCTGGTGCTCTCCCTGCGTTGAGGAAATTCCGGAGCTTGAAAAGCTTCGCAGTGAATACGAAAAAGAGGGCATAAAGCTGGGCGTGGTTGCGGTCGTTCTCGATGCAAAAACCTATTCCGGACTTGACGAGGGCGCAATTGAGCGTGCGCAGACCCTTTACGAGCGAAGCGGTGCCGAATTCCCGTTCCTGATTCCCGATGACGGCGATATGAACGGCCGTTTGACAGGCATCGAAAGCGTTCCCGAAAGCTTCTTTGTCAACAGCAGCGGCGTTATTGTCAGTGAACCCTACATCGGCGCAAACTCCCTCAAGGGCTGGAAAAAAATCGTTGACAGCGAGCTTGAAAAGGTAGGTATCAGCCGATGAAACGGCGCGAATTGCCGCGCTGGTGCGGCTTGCTGGTGGGTGTTTGCGGTCTTGCGCTCATGATATTCGGAATCTGCCGCGGCGAAATGGCGGTAGTTTTCAAAAAGGCCGTTAAAATCTGCTTGGAGTGCATAGGAATTGGTTAAAAACAAAAAACCGGGCAAGAGCAAAGGCAGTTTGCGCCACTATGTGCAGGCTCTGTGGGCACTGCTGAGCAACAGCTATCTGGCAGGCTTTGTCAGCGGAAAAATATATAAGGGCAAGCTTAAAAATCTCTGCGTTCCCGGCATGAACTGCTATTCCTGTCCGGGCGCGTTGGGCTCATGTCCTATCGGCGCGATGCAGGCGGTAATAGGAAGCTGGAATTTCAAGCTGGCACTTTACGTTTCGGGCTTTCTTATGCTAATCGGGGCGATTGTCGGCAGATTTGTGTGCGGCTGGCTGTGTCCTTTCGGTCTGATTCAGGACCTTTTGCATAAAATTCCGTTCCCGAAAAAGATTAAAACATTTCGCGGTGACAGACTTCTGAGAAAGCTCAAATATGTAATACTGGTTGTATTTGTGATACTTATGCCGATGTTTTTGGTGGATATACTGGGACAGGGCGCACCCTATTTCTGCAAGCTTATTTGCCCTGTGGGCACGCTTGAGGGCGGCATTCCCCTTGTTCTGCTCAACAAAACACTGCATGGCGCATTGGGCTGGCTTTACACCTGGAAGCTTCTGATACTGGCTGTAACGCTTTTTGCGGCGGTGGTGATATACCGTCCGTTCTGCAAATACATTTGCCCCCTCGGAGCGGTGTATTCCCTGTTTAATTCCGTCTCCGTATTCCGCTACAGAGTTGACGAGCATAAGTGTACCGGCTGCGGAGCTTGCGCAAAATGCTGTGATATGGGCTGTGACCCCACCGTAAACGCAAACGACCCCGAATGCATTCGGTGCGGCAAATGCAAAAATACCTGCCCCACCGGAGCAATATGCACCGGTTTTAAGGATAAAAAGAATAAAAACGATATAAAGAAATAACGAGCAAAGGGCTGTAAAAAACGAAAGTTTTTTACAGCCCTTTGATTTGTTTTAAGATAAAACTACCGTTGCCGCAGACTTTTAATCGTTCTGTATAAACACAACTGAAAACCATGCGGTGTTTAAACTTTCAATAGTCGATGACTACGCCCCCGGCGGTTTGCGGTAAGATTCTCAATCGAGCTTAAATTGATAAATTTTTGATTTTTCAACCAAGGTCGGATTTACGACCGCCACCCTCTGACGATGGGAGCTGTCAAAATCTACGATTTTGACTGAGGGAGAGAATCGGATAAACTCAGATTTATCAATAAACCCAAGCCGCCCTTGCGTAATAGAGTGGATTTTTTCAACAGCCCCAGTCCCCCTTGTGTAAAGGGGGAAGAAGATTGCGTGAAGTATTACACTTTAAGTAGAGTCGACAAACGCCCTAAAAGGAGATAAAATAG
>CAZCQZ010000048.1:0-11948 GCA_964500965.1 uncultured Eubacteriales bacterium
ATTTTATCTCCTTTTAGGGCGTTTGTCGACTCTACTTAAAGTGTAATACTTCAAATGTCTCATTTCTTTGCTTGCCCAAAGAAACGAGACACAAAGAAAGAGCAATCAGGAGGGGGAAGTTTCGATAAACAAAATCGCTTGCGATTTTGTACTTCCCCCTCCTGATAACCTCCCCTTTCAATGACCAAAAGGGTCGCCATACCTGCCGTGGCAAGGCTTGTGCTCCTGAATTACCGAATATCAGCGGCAGGTATTACATTTTCCCTCAAACCAACCTTGCTCAATTCCCTTTTGGAATACCCTTTACAGGGTGTATCGCTTGTGCGGTATTGAAATTACCTGTCTTGTTGTAAAACTTCAAGTAAAATGATATACTACGAAACAGACAAAGTTATATGCATATCAGACTACTTGTAAATATATTTTAAAGATACTTTCTAAGGTGATTTTATGAGTAATTTAAATCAAACGCCCTCCGGTGAACGTGTACACATTGCGTTCTTCGGGCGGAGAAATGTTGGAAAATCAAGTCTTGTCAATGCCTTTACCGGGCAAGAAATAGCTATAGTTTCCGATGTTAAGGGCACTACTACCGACCCTGTTACAAAGGCTATGGAGCTTTTGCCCCTCGGTCCTGTTAAAATAATTGACACCCCCGGCATTGATGATGTGGGCGTACTGGGTGAAATGCGTGTGCGCCGTACCTTGCAGGTGCTTAACAAAACCGACCTTGCGGTTTTGGTTGCGGACGCCACTGTCGGAATCGGTGAAATTGAAAGCAATCTGATTGCTTTGTTTAAAAAGAAAAATGTTCCTTTCATTCTGGCTTACAATAAGGCGGATTTGCAGGATAACGTTCCGAACGCGCAGGACAATGTAATTTGGGTCAGCGCGAAAACAGGGCTTAATATTCACGAGCTTAAAGAGCTTGCCGCCCATGTATCGCTCCGTGATGAGCCTAAACGCCCCCTTGTTGCGGATTTGCTCTCCCCCAACGACACCGTTGTGCTCGTTATTCCAATTGACAATGCCGCGCCAAAAGGCAGGCTTATACTTCCTCAGCAGCAGACAATTCGCGATATTCTGGAGGCAGGCGCAAATGCCCTTGTTTGCCGTGACACCGAGCTTACCGCCACCCTGCAAAAGCTCAGCGCGCCCCCGAAGCTGGTAATTACAGACAGTCAGGTTTTCGGTGCGGTCAGCAAACTGGTTTCCCGTGAAATACCTCTGACATCTTTTTCTATTCTTATGGCGCGCTATAAGGGCAATTTACCCCAGGCTGTAAAAGGTGCTGCCGCTGTTGATTCTCTTAAAGACGGCGACAGGGTGCTTATTGCGGAGGGCTGTACTCACCATAGGCAATGCAATGATATAGGCAGTGTCAAGCTTCCGAACTGGATTCGCAAACATACCGGTGTTGAGCCTGAGTTTTGCTTTTCCTCCGGCACGGAATTTCCGGAGGATTTAAGCGAATTTAAAATGGTTATACACTGCGGCGGCTGTATGCTCAACGAAAGGGAAATGCAATATCGCCTCGGTTGCTGTGAGGACGCAGGTGTTCCCGTTACAAACTACGGCATACTGATAGCCTATCTTAACGGCATATTAAAGCGTACCATCGAGCCGTTTTCGGAGCTTAACGAAATTTTATGACTTTGCACAAAAACGCGTTCTTAATTTCGTGTATTTCATCAAATCGTTTATTGATTTTGCATGAATTTCGCACTATAATTTTTCCTCGGTGAAAATGATTTTTTCGTGAGAGGAAGCGCGTTTGCAATATGACTGCATTGAAAGCCACCGTAAGCTTTGTTAAGAAAAACACCGTCATGGTGATTGCTCTTGCCGCTGCCGCCGTTACAAGCTTTATTGTACCTCCGGACAGAGAATATCTCGGCTATTTCGATTTTAAAACTCTTACCTGTCTTTTCTGCGTACTGGCTGTGGTATGCGCTTTGAAAAATATTCGCTTTTTCTACATTCTTGCCGAAAAGATTGTCAGATGCTTCAAGAACGCACGGTTAAGTATTCTGGCATTGGTTTACATAACCTTTATCGGTTCTATGCTGATTGCAAACGACATGGCTTTGCTTACCTTTCTTCCTCTCGGATATTTCGTGCTGAGCACCACCGGCAAGGAAAAATACATGGCGTTCACTTTTATCATGCAGAACATTGCCGCAAATCTCGGCGGTATGCTCACTCCTTTCGGCAACCCTCAGAATCTTTATCTTTATTCAAAATTTCATATTCCCACCGTTGAATTTATTCAAATAATGGACCCTGCCTTTATCTTGTCCGTTTTGCTGATTACTGTCTGCTGCCTGATTTTTGTCAAGCCCGAACCTCTTGAGCTTAACGGGGAAAAGGCATCGCTACCTGTCGGGAAAACCATACTTTATCTGATTCTTTTTGCCTTTTCCATTATTATTGTCTTCCGCATTATCCCCTATTGGGTCGGTTTGATAATCATTCCGGCAGTTCTTCTGGCGGTTGACAGAAAGGCTCTCAAAGCAGTGGATTATCCTCTGCTTTTAACCTTTGTATTCTTCTTTATTTTTGCCGGAAACATGGCCAGAATTGATGTAGTACGCTCGTTCTTCTCCGCGCTTCTCGAGAAGAATACTCTGCTTGTTTCTGTGCTCTCCTGCCAGTTTATTAGCAATGTTCCCTCTGCTGTTCTGCTTTCGCAGTTTACCGAAAATTATGCGGAGCTGCTTATCGGCGTAAACATCGGCGGTGTCGGAACACTCATTGCTTCCCTTGCAAGCCTGATAACATTCAGAGAATACACCAGCCACAATCCCGGCAAAACCGGGTACTATGTGAAAACCTTTTCCGCCTTTAATTTCGGCTTTTTAGCCGTTCTCACAGGACTTGCTCCCATACTCACATTCTAGGAGGATTTTCGATGAAGAAAATTTTAGTAGTCGTTGATATTCAAAATGACTTTGTTGACGGTGCTCTGGGCACGCCGGAGGCTGTCGCCATTATCGACAATGCGGTAAATAAAATCAAGAGCTTTGACGGCAAGATTTTTGTCACCCTTGATACCCATTTTGACAATTATATGGAAACCTCGGAGGGCAAAAAGCTACCCGTTCCTCACTGCATTAAGGGCACGGACGGCTGGCGGCTGAACGAAAGAATTTCCGAAGCGCTTTTCAACAAGGGCTGTACGGCTGTTGAAAAACCCACTTTCGGCGCTGTTGAGCTGCCTGAGCTTATAAAAGCCGAGGTTGGCAACGAAGATTTTTCCATTGAGCTTATAGGGCTTTGCACCGATATTTGCGTTGTTTCAAACGCACTTCTTCTGAAAGCACATTTTCCCGAAAAGGAAATCACCGTCGATTCCTCCTGCTGTGCCGGCGTTACCCCGGCCACTCACAATTCGGCACTTGACACTATGAAAATGTGTCAGATAAACGTTTAATCGGAGCTTTGCTCATATTAAAACATTTATCCCCTACAGAGTTAAATTTAATCTCTGTAGGGGATTGTTATTTCTGCGCGACGGCTATTTCTATATTATTCAAAATCCATTTCGGAATAGATGTGCAAAAGTCTGCCGATAGACTCCTTATCCTTATAGTAATTGTAAATGTTTAATACCCGCTGCCAAATCTGCTCGTCAAAATGATAATCGGGGTTTTGCTCTGCAAATATCTCCGTATACTCCCTTAAATCGGAATATATGAGACTGCTCAGCTCATAACACACATAAATATCGTCCTCATAGATTTTGTATTGCTCAAGCTGTGCAAATGTATTGAGCTGACCGTACACAAAAGCATAATCGTTTTCGTCTGTTATTAACGCCTTTTCATAGGTGAAAATGTAAAGCAACGGCAATTCGGTACTGCTCTTTTTGTAGCGTTCACTGGGAATTGATGCGGAAATGACAAACGCTCCCTCAGAGTAATCCGAAGCAAGAAGCTTATATTTATAATCGCACGTAGCATATTGATTACCCACCAGCAGGTATTGTTCATCAAGTGGAACACTTTCGTCAAAAACTATTGACGGGTCTTTATCTCTGACTGTCATGTACGGCGAAGCAGGGGCAACAACATTGCCGTCAAACCCGGCAAGCAGTGAGCTGCATGTATCAATATAGTCATTGTTCAGATTTCTGCGTTCCGTGACATCATATGTTATGTTTTCAAAATACGGTCTGAGCGTATCTATAACACGGCTGACGATTGCTTCATCGGCTTTTGGCGGATCGGGATAAATAATCGGCGTTACAACAGTTTCCGAAAACTCAACGCTTATTGTCCAATCCTGTCCGAACGCAAAGCCGTTATTTGTTAAAACAATGTAATACCAGTCATCTGTTAACGGCTGTTCAAGTGCTTCAATGTCGTATGCCTTTGAAATATCTATGGTTACAACCCCGGTTGAATGCGCTTTGATTTTTCTTCCTCTGAATGCAACCTTGTCATTCAGAGGTTTGATTTCTTCACCGGTTGTCCACAGCATAAGCTTTAGCTTCGATTCAAGCACCAGGTCATTGTCCGATTCATTCTCGATTTTAACGGAGATAATGCCCTCTCCCTCATACACCGATGAAAAACTCAAGTCGTCACTGTCATGCGGTGTGAACATTCCGCCTGCAAATGCGGAAATGCCTATATTCAGGCACAGCATTACGGCAAGAGCGACAATGTATTTGACCGGACGTATTTTCAGGCGTGGCTTACTTATCTTTGCGCCTGTTTTTTCTTCAAATATATTTATGATATTATCTACACTGGATTTACCGAAATTGCCCATTGTTACCTCCTAATATGTTCCATTCAATGTCTTTCGCAGTTTTGCTTTTGTATAAAAAAGGCGATTCTCGACCTGCTTCACGCTCATGCTCAAAACCAACGCTATCTCATGCGGCTTCTGCTCGTAATAATAGCGGCGTATGAGTATTTCGCGGTCAGGCTCTTTTAGCGCTTTGACCGCCGCAGTTAAGGCACAAAGGGTTTCTTCGCTGACCGCTTCATCTTCAATATCCATTTGATTTATCAGCACTGCATTTTCCAGCGGCATTGTGCTTTGCCGTGCAAATGCACGGCACCTGTTGTGCGCCTGAGTTCTGGCAACGATTGACAGCCACGTTTTCAGCTTTCCTCGATTCGGGTCGTATTTGTCGGGATTTTCCCACAGATAAATAAATGCATCTGCCACACATTCCTCTATGTCCTGTGACGTGCCCAAATCGCCTAAAACACCGTTGGCTACCGACCACAGAAGCTTTGAGTATTTTCTTATAACATACCCGATAACATCTTCGTTGTGATTTTTCAGCTCTTTTGCGATTTTTTCGTCATCCAAAAATTTCACCTCTTTGGTTTTTAAATCAGACCGGTCATATATAGTACGCTGAAAATGTTAAAATTACTTACTTTTTTTAAAAATTCCGTAATAAAAAGCACCACACAGGCGCAAAAACGCCTTGCAGTGCTTTTCCTCAAATTTCGTTTTTACCGATTATTCCCATTTCCGTGAGGTCACACAACAAATTATACAATCCGTCCTGTGATAAAACGCCTCTTTTAAGCTGTATCGGCAACAGATGTTGCTCATCAAGCTCGTAGTCAATCAGCCACGTTCCGCTTGAAACGTAGTCCGACAAGATTCCGATTATCTCTGCCAATTCGGGGGAAGACAGCTTTTCGGGTGTGCGCATCAGTGCTTCGGATACGGCATCATAAAGCGTTTCCATTCGGTTTATACGCGCTATTGCTTCTTCTATTGTCTTTTCGTCAATTTTCGCTTCATCGCCGCTTCTTTTAAAACCGAGCACATCGTTCAATGCATTTATTTCGTCGATTTCCTCCGTTACGCTTCGCAGAAATTCAAGACAGCTTTCGTCCTTTGCAAGATACTTTCCGGCTTTTTTGACAGCTTTTATAAACGCTTTGTCAAATTTCACCACATCACAGTTAGCCGCCAACGGACATATTCCCATCGCCCGTGGGTCAATCTCCGCATACACCCGTCCTTTTTCATCAACGGTTGGAAAAAAGGGGAATATCATACAGGAAAGGGGTCTTTCCTCTCGGTTGCATTTTCCGTTGCACACCGCAAGTCTGCCGCCGTCCGGCAGCTCGACAGTATCAAGGACTGTGTCTTCTCCCGGAAAAAGTCTCATTCCCGTTTCGCTGTCACCCTTACAGCAGGCGGCAGAGCACAGCTCACCGCAGTTGTGTCCTTTCAGCGGCGTAAGGTTTCCTATTGCCGCCTTTGCTTTTTCCACCGCTGAAACGCCTGTCCTTTTCATTATATCACTCCTGAAATCAAAGCCTTATCTTAGTCCAGTTGCCCTTTTTGACTCTCGGCCAGTAAAGAAGCAGTCTTATGCTCTGGTCAAAGCACATGCTTATCCACGCACCTATAAGCCCCCAGCCCAGCACCTTTGCAAACACATACGCACTCAGCGGTCGCATTATAGCAATGCTTACCAGGCTGACAAAGGCAGTGTATTTGGTATCTCCCGCACCTCTCAGTGCACCTGCGCATATGACCTGCGCTATCTGTAAGAACACTATAATCGCAATCAGCGGCATGATAATCTTACCGTAATCCAGCACGGTTTGGTCGTCTTGAGTAAACAGCCAGAATATGCGCCAATTTAGAATTATGAATATAATCGAAAGTACCATTGAACAGATGAAACCGATTTTCTGACAGAAGCTTACATACACTCTCGCAAAATCCGGGCGTTTTTGACCAAGGCTCTGTCCCACAAGTGTTACGGAGGAAGCGGAAAGTCCGTCGGCAAAAGCGAATGAAATCGTAATTACATTCATGCCTATCTGATGTGCCGCAAACTCGGTAGTGCCCAGGTCTGCAACTATCATTGCAAACAGCAGGAAGCCTGTGCGAATGAATATCTGCTCCAAAAACGTGCTCGAACCGACATTTGCAATTGCTCCCACCGTCTTTTTATCAAAGGCGTTGGGTCTTTTCATTTTAAAATTCAGACTTATGTAGCTGTCTTTCGGAAGTATGGACAGAAACGCCATTACACAGCCTACCGCAGTTCCGGCTACTGTTGCTATGGCAGCACCGCGAACGCCAAGCTCCGGAAAGCCCAGATTGCCCTCTATGAGCAGGTAATTCAACACAACGTTGACGGCATTGGCACAGAGGTTGGTGCGCATTGCTATTTTCGTATTGCCTACGCCGCGCTGTGCGGCGTTTATCATCATGTTGAAAATCATGAAAAATCCGCCGCCCATTATTATCCTGTAATAAGCTGTTGCTTCCTCCAGCGTTTCTCCCTCTATAGCACCTGCAAGAAGCATCAGCTTTTCCGCAAACACCACGCACAGAGTGCATATCACCGTTGCAAGAACGAGGGTTATTATCGCAACCTGCCTGAACGTTCGGTTTGCCGATTCTCTGTCGTTTTCGCCCTTTCTGCGTGCAACCACTGCGCTCAATGCCACGTTTATACTTATAAACACCGCAAGAGCTATCCATTTCGGCTGGTTTGTAAGCCCTACCGCGGCTATGGTCGATGTGCCCAGCACTCCGACCATTATCGTATCTACAAAAGACGCCAGCGCATTGAAAAAGGATTCAACCGCCGCCGGCCATGCTACGCGCAGTGTACTCCTTAAAAACTCTCCGTCACCGGGCATTTCTCCGCAAGGCTCACTGCCCCGAAGTACCCTTTTGGCATTGAAATATTTTCCGACTATAACACCCATTTTAACTTCATTCCTTTTACAAGACTCCAAGCTGCTCAAGAAGCACTTTTATCCCTATTAAAATCAGGATAATGCCCCCTGCAACCTCGGCGCGTTTTTTGTACCTGTCACCGAAGATACTGCCCACCTTTACTCCCACTGCCGAAAGCACAAAGGTTACAGTACCGATAAGCATTGCGGCAAGCCATATATGTCCTCTCTGCTCTTTTGTAAACACCATTGCAAAGGAAACTCCAACTATGAGCGCATCTATGCTTGTTGCCACAGCCAGCGGAAGCATTGCTTTCGGTGACATATCGGGGTCGGTATTTTCTTCTTCCTTTGAAAACGCTTCTCTAAGCATATTTATTCCTATCAGCGCAAGCAGAATAAATGCTATGTAATTGGCAATGCTTTCTATCCTGCCCTTGAATATGTTGGCAAGATAGAAACCTATAATCGGCATTATCGCCTGAAACGCCCCGAAGTACACGCCGCATATAAGCGCATGGCGCGGCTTTATTTTTTGCAGTGACAGACCTTTGCACACTGACACGGCAAAGGCATCCATTGACAGTGCCACCGCAACGATAAAAAGTTCAGCAAATCCCATAGCTTCAACCTTTCAATATTTTGCACAGCGTTTGGCGCACAACACCTGCGTCCGCTCTGCCGCCGGATTTTTTCATTACCGCTCCCACAAGGGGCATTATCGCCCTTTCCTTGCCCGACAGATAATCCCCGACAGCGGCGTTGTTTTCCTCTATAGCCTCTCTGCAATAATTTTCGATTTCACCTATATCCGCACCTCTGAGATTTTCCTCTGACAGGTAATCCCCAATGTGCCCACCCTGTTCACAGAGCTTTTCGAGAATTTCACGGGCAACAGTGGCGTTCACCTTTCCCTTGCCGAGAAGCACGGCAAGTTCCGACAAATCCTCCTCCGAAACGGGGATTCGGCAGTTTTCGTAATCCTCCTCGGTTTTCAAATAGGCAAAGACCTTTGAAAGCAACAGCTTCGCCGCTGTTCCGGGCTCTGCACCCTTTTCGCACACTCTGTCAAAATATTCCGCGATTTTCCTGTAACGCGACAGCAGTGCCGAATCAGCGGCGGAAATTCCCAGTGACATATATTTTTCTCTGCGCTGTGACGGCAAGGGTGGCATGGCTTTTCTTATGTTTTCTATATATTCCTCCGTTATGCACAGCGGTGCAAGGTCAGGCTCGCGCATGAAACGGTAGTCCTTTGCAGGCTCTTTTTCCCTCATCGGCTCTGTTCTGCCGTTGCTTTCGCTCCAACGCAGGGTTTGAGATATTACCTCTCCGCCATTTTCAAGAATTTCACACTGGCGTTTGTACTCGTACTCCACCGCCTTTTGTGAAAACATTATGGAATTTACATTTTTAACCTCGGTACGTACACCGGCTTTCTCATCGCCACTGCGCTTTACCGATATATTTATGTCGCTTCGCATATTTCCCTCCTGCATACGGCAATTTGAAACTCCCGTATGCTTCATTATAAGACGAAGCTCCTCAAGATATTCCCTGACAAGTGATGGGTCATCAAAACAAGGCTCTGTAACGATTTCGATAAGCGGCACACCGCCGCGGTTGTAATCGGCAAGTATCTCGCCCTTTTCGTACATGAGCTTTCCCGCATCTTCTTCAAGATGTATGCGCTGAATTTTTACGATTCTGCCGGAAGGCAACTTTAGCTGACCCTTTCCGCAAACAGGCTTGTCAAACTGCGATATTTGATATGCCTTTGGCAAATCGGGATAAAAGTAGTTTTTTCTGTCAAAATACGATACCTCGTTTATCTCACAACCCAGGGCAAGTCCGGCTCTTACCGCCAGCTCCACAGCCTGCATATTCAGCAGAGGTATAGCTCCCGGCAAGCCGAGACACACAGGACACACCGAGGTATTCGGCTCTCCTCCGAATTTCGCGCTGCACGAGCAGAATATTTTCTGCTCAGTCAAAAGCTCAACGTGAGTTTCCAAGCCGCAAACAAGCTCATACTTCATATTTCAATGCTCCCCTCCGAGCGGATATACGCTCTGTTTGTCAGCAATTCAACGGCATGAGCGCAATTTATTATTGTCCTCTCGTCAAATTTTCTTCCGATAAGCTGTAGACCTATAGGCATACCGTCCCTGTCAAATCCGCAGGGCACGCTGATAGCCGGAACACCTGCAAGGTTTGCGCCTACAAGGTATTCATCGGTTTTATATTCCTTTATGAAATCCTCCGAGGTATTGACTTTTTTCGACACTGCCGCACCTGTGGGACTGATGACAACATCACATTCTTCAAGGGCTGAATTTATGGAAGCGGCTATTGCCTGTCTGACCCTTTGCGCCTTTTCGTAATACTCCGTCCTGCCTCCTGCGGAAAGCACCATTGCGCCCATCATAACTCGCCTCTTAACCTCGTCTCCGAAGCCTGCCGCACGTGAGCGCATCATTATCTCTCCGGCGTTTTCGCCATCGGCACGGTTGCCCAAACGCACAGAATCGAATCTGCCGAGATTTGTGCTTGCCTGAGCACAGCAGATTATGCAGTACACCTGAGTTGCATAGCGGATATACGGCAGGCTTATTTTCACTGTCCTCGCTCCTGCCCTTTCAAGCATGGCAACCGTCTTTTCCACCGCCTTGCCCACGTCCTCTGTCGCTCCCTCAAAAAGCTCCGGTGCAATACCGATTTTCAAGCCTTTAACATCTCCGTCAAGAGTGCCTGAAACCGCTTTTCTTTCTCCCCTGTGGGAGGTTTCGTCCCGTCTGTCGTATTTATTCAGGGCATCAAACACCAGAGCGCAATCTGTCGCATCAACGGTAAGCGGCCCTATCTGGTCAAAGGAGGGTGCAAGTCCGATAAGTCCAAAGCGTGAAACTGTGCCGTAGGTGGGCTTCAAGCCCACAACGCCGCAGTATGCCGCCGGTATTCTTATACTGCCGCCGGTATCAGAGCCTAAGGAATATGCCGCCTGCAACGCCGACACGCAGGCGGCACTGCCTCCGGAGCTGCCGCCTGCGACCCTTTGGGTATCGTAGGGATTCCTCGCACCGCCGAAGCATGAGGTTTCGCAGGTTGAGCCCATTGCAAACTCGTCCATATTCGCCTTGCCGAGCATTACCGCGCCGTTATTTTGCAGTATGTTCCATACCGTTGCGCTGTACGGCGGCTTCCAGCCCCTTAGAATTTCGGAACAGCAGGTGGTTTCAATTCCCCCTGTGCAGATGTTGTCCTTTAAAGACATGGGTATGCCGTCAAGGACACCCAGACAATTGCCTGCGGCAATACGCCTGTCCGCTTCCTTTGCCGCCGCCAATGCTTCTTCCTCTGTTATAAGGGAAAACGCATTGATTTCGCTGTTTTCATTTTTGATTTTTTTCAAAAGTCCGTCGGTAAGCTCGGTGCAGGAAAGCTGCTTTCTGTCAAGCAGTTCGCGAAGCTGTAAAACAGTCATTTGCGCTCACCTGCCTTTATGCGAAAGAAGCCGTCCTTTATATACATTCCGTATTCGGAAAGCCTTTCACTTTCCATTTCAACGGCGGCTCTTTCCAAACTGCGCTCGATTTTTTTCGGCTCATCGGACTGCATTTCAATGTTGTCCGCAACCTCGCTTATTTCCCTTGCGAAGCTTATCATTCTTTCAAGCTCCTCACGGGCACGTTCAAGCTCGTCGCCGCTCATTTCGATTTTTGCGATTTCCGCTACTTTCTCTGCGGTCTGTACTGTTATCATAAATTTTAAACCTCTTGTATATGACAGTTTTTTATCTTTGCAAGCTAAATTTTATTATACAATATATCCTTGTGAATAATCAAGACCTGCAATACTTTTGTTTTACTTTAACAATTCAAAGCTTTAGCACTTTACATTGCTAACTATTTACAAAAAATTTAAATTTGTAATTGACAAATGCTTGTAATGCGATTATTATGTCATTGTTGCTTGCGCAATAAATATTAACGAAAGGAGCCGGAAATAATGACCATGCTTAATTATGTTAACTTCAACCGTTCAGTAAAGCAATTTGAGCATATTTGTGCCCGTTTTGAAAATCGTATAGTGCAGCTCCGGCTCATGGAATCGTTTTGATATATGGCATAATATCGAATATATTATGCCCCTAACAGGTCATCAAAGCGCCGCAGTCGGCTGACTGCGGCGCTTATTATTTTGCTCCCATTTAAAGGAGCCAACTATAATTAAGTCAAGAGAAAATTAAAAAATAAAAATTATTTT
>CAZCQZ010000049.1:0-10789 GCA_964500965.1 uncultured Eubacteriales bacterium
GATTCGAACCCCTGACCTTTTGGTTCGTAGCCAAACACTCTATCCAGCTGAGCTATGGGCGCATGGGCAACTCGTGATTGCCTAGATATAATAGCACCGTAACCGCCCAATGTCAAGCACAATTTTTACAATTTTCAAAAAAATATGTCGAAGTCGATTTTTATCGGAAATTCAACGGCAAAAGCCGAAACAAATGTCGTAAAACACGCAGGTTAAATACCCGCATGTTTTACGATTCGTATATCAGTCTAAGCCTTTTCCCTCAACTGCTCCATTGCCGCAACAACTTTCAGGCTGTAGGACGTTTGAAGCGTTCCCTTTTTCCACTTTTTAGCCGCCGCACTTTCTCCGAGATTATAACACATCAGCACCTTATGAATGTCAGAATACTTTGCGGTATACCTGGAAATCCAGTAAACACCGGCTTTGGTATTCTGCTCAAAGTCGAGAAAATTTTTCACGCCCAGTTTCTTCGTCAAGTAGCTGTGATTGCATTTGTTTATCTGCATTATTCCGTAATCGTTGGTTTTTGATTTCAGCTTTTTATTATAACCGCTTTCGACTTTCATTATACTTAATACAAGCTCAAAGGAGACGTTGTACTTTTTGCACACACTGCGGACAAAATCCTGCTCGTCCTCCGTCAGCGAAATATTGTAATAAACATCGTTGTCAATATATTTCACCGAATAGGAAATACTGTTTGGATTTTTCGGTGCCGAATCGCTGTAGAGACATTTTTGCGTACTGCTGTTCGCCGTACCGCTGGCACCAAGACCTGCCGCTTTCTGAAAATTCTTTACTGCCGACTTCGTAAGCGGTCCGTATTTTCCGTCGATATTGCCGCTGTAATAGCCGAGATACGCAAGTCTGGTCTGTAGTTTTTTTACCGTTGTTCCCTTTGCCCCGTATTTAAGCGTTGAATACCCGGCAGCCACAACGTTATCTGCCGCCGCGACTTTTACCGGCATGGCATTAACAGCGCAAAGCGCAATCAACATTACACATACGATGGATAAAAATTTCTTCATACATTTACCTCCTGACCATATGTATATTCCAAAAAGCGGAAAATTATTCCGATTTTTTAAAAACATCTTGACAAATTGATTTAAAGTGCTAAAATCTAGAAAAACAACAAACCGCTGACAGGGAGATAAAACCGAAAGCGCACTCACAGAGAGCCCGGATTGCTGGAAACGGGCAGTAAGCGAATCGGCAAATGGACCCTTGAGGGCTGCGGCAAAAGGTTTCAAGTAGTCGCAGACGTGTGCTCACGTTACAGAGCTGGAATGTGACTGCATTCCGTGAGGTGGACGTTATATACGTCAAGCAAGGTGGTACCGCAGGTAATTTACCTGTCCTTCGCAAAATTTATTTTGCGGGGACAGGTTTTTGTTTTTCCTATCCCCGAAAGGAGTAATGAAAAATGTCAACCATTCCCTACAAAATTTATCTGAGCGAAAACGAAATTCCGAAAGCATGGTACAACGTTCGCGCCGACATGAAAAACGACCACGGCGCACTGCTTAATCCGCAGACATTTAAGCCGGTAACCGTTGACGAGCTTTCGCAGATATTCTGCCGTGAGCTTGCAAAACAGGAGCTTAACACCACAGACCGCTATATTGAAATTCCCGAAGTAATTCGCGACTTTTACAAAATGTACCGTCCCTCTCCCCTCGTCCGTGCCTACTGTCTTGAAAAGGCGTTGGACACACCTGCCCATATTTATTACAAATATGAGGGCGGCAACACCTCCGGAAGCCACAAGCTTAACTCCGCAATAGCTCAGGCTTATTACGCAAAAATGCAGGGTTTGAAATCCCTCACTACCGAAACCGGTGCCGGACAGTGGGGCACTGCGCTGGCTATGGCTTGCAGCTATCTCGGCATTGATTTGCAGGTGTTTATGGTCAAATGCTCCGCCATGCAAAAGCCTCACAGAAAAGCGGTTATCGAAACCTACGGCGGAAAGGTTATCCCCTCTCCCTCCATGACAACCGAAGCAGGCCGCAAAATTCTCGCCGCCGACCCCGATTGCAGCGGCAGTCTCGGCACTGCGATTTCCGAAGCGGTCGAAGTTGCCACAAAGGACGATTCATCACGCTATGTGCTGGGCAGTGTGTTAAATCTTGTAATGCTTCACCAGACAATTATCGGTCTTGAGGCAAAGGCGGCAATGGATAAATATGACATTTATCCCGATATTGTCATCGGCTGTGCCGGCGGCGGCTCGAATCTGGGCGGTCTTATGGCTCCGTTTATTTCCGATAAGCTTGCCGGCATTCGTTCACCTCACTTTATTGCCGTTGAGCCTGCTTCCTGCCCCTCTCTTACACGCGGCAAATTCGCATACGATTACTGCGATACCGGCAAGGTCACGCCACTTGCAAAAATGTACACTCTCGGAAGCGGTTATATTCCCTCCTCAAGTCACGCCGGCGGACTGCGTTATCACGGAATGAGCCCCATACTTTCTCAGCTTTATCATGACGGCTATCTCGATGAAGCAAGAAGCGTCAAGCAAACAGAGGTCTTTGCCGCAGCAACGCAGTTTGCAAAGGTTGAGGGCATTCTCCCTGCACCCGAATCCTCTCACGCAATTAAGGTTGCAATTGACGAAGCCATGAAATGCAAGGAAACCGGTGAAGCGAAAACGATACTGTTCGGGCTTACCGGCACAGGCTACTTCGACCTTTCAGCTTACATGGCATACAACAGCGGAACGATGGTCGATTACGTTCCCACCGACGAGGAACTTCAAAAGGGCTTTGACGGAATCCCCTCTATCCCCGGCATACAGTAATTTCCCTGCCAGATTTTGTGCAATGACAGCACCCTGCTCCTTGTGTTAATATATTAAAGCGGCACTGCCAATGGCTGTGTCGCTTTAATAAAAGGAGGCGCATATAATTGCCAAAAAGAAGATTTTTCCAATCGGCTGTATCATTCGTTCTTGTGCTTTGCTTGGCTTTGTCCGCACTGCTTATGGGCGGTCACGGTGTATCTGCGGCAACCGCTTCATCTACTGCCGGCACTGTTTCGGTATCTTCGGGTTCTTTGAATGTCCGTTCTGCCGCTTCTGCTTCGGGCAGTATACTTACTACCCTTTCAAAAGGAAGCTATGTCACCCTTATTTCAAAAAGCGGCTCATGGTGGAAGGTTGAGTACGCTTCGGGAAAATACGGATATTGCAGTGCCGCGTATATTTCTCGGATTTCCGCATCTGCGGCAGTAAATGTACGTACATCGGGCGGCACGCTTAATGTCCGGACAGGACCGTCCACCTCTTACGCCGTCAAAAGCAGACTTGCAAACGGTAAAACGGTAATTAAGCTCTCCGACCACGGAAGCTTTGCGAAAATCCTGTATAACGGCACTTCCGTCGGTTATGTCAGCAACAGCTATCTAAGCGTCAACGGCGCGGCTTCGATTTCTCTTTCCGTCACCGACTACAAGCAGACCGACAGCCGTTGGGCAAGCGTAAAGCTCGGCTCATCAGGCAAAACCATAAAGGACATCGGCTGTACAACCACTGCGCTGGCTATGGTCGAAAGCTACAGAACGGGAACGACAATCACTCCGTCTACCATGGCAAAGAAGCTTACCTATTCGTCTTCCGGTTCGCTTTACTGGCCGTCAAACTACGGTTTTGTCACCGATTCGACCGAGTATCTTTATACGATTTATAATTTGCTCAAACAAGGAAAGCCGGTTATTCTCGGCTGTAAAAAGGATAGCGGCAGTCAGCACTGGGTCGTAGTAACAGGCTTTAAGGGCGGCACGGTTTCCGCTTCCGCCTTTACGATAAACGACCCCGGCAGCAGCGGTCGCACAACATTATCTCAATTTTTAAGCGTTTATCCCAACTTTTATAAAATAGCATATTACGTTTAATATTAAACAAACCCCACAGAAGCGTACCGCTTCCGTGGGGTTGTTTTAAAAGTATAGTTGTTCAAAACTCAATCCGCTTATTTCTTCAATAAAACCGCTTCGGAAATGATTGTAAAAGTAATAGCTCATTGGCGTTTTTACGCCGTCTTTAATATAATAGTAACCGACTTTGCCGTCGGAATATTCGTAATCGTTAAAGCTGTACGAAAACTCGTAAGAGCTTCCGTCGATACCGTTAAAGTAAAAATGCTCCGGTGTGCCCTCAACGTCAAGCCCCTCACGTGAAAAGACCTCGTACATACAGCCAAAGGACATGCCATAGTAAAATCGGCTGAGCGACAAGTCGGAATATGAAACCACCGTTCCGTCCGAACGTGTAATCTCAAAGCAGCCTCCCAGTTGCTCGGTTGCAGCTTTCAATTCCTCATTTGTAAACTGCTCCACATCAATTCTGTAATCTGCCGCATACTGAGCATACTCTGTCAAAATATCGTTTTTCGCATCGTCAAAATCCGATTCACAGCCGACAGCCGCGGAAACGTCCGTATCATCAACCTCCGCAAGCACATCATTAAGTTCAAATTCAAATGCAACGCATAAGCTTCCGCCTGTTTTTCGTATGTATTCACTGATATTTTCCGCCTGCTCTATAAGTGTGTCAATGTCCTCACGGTCATCAAAATATGCATGAAGATAAAATCCTATGACAGTAGGCTCATCGTCTGCCGGAACAAAATCCGTACGGTTTTCCTTGCAGTATTGCTCAAAATAATATTTGCCGTAAACATAGTCGTATGTACTTCCGATTGAATAGGTTATCGTTTCCATTCCCCAGTATTCATGACTGATTATTTCAAACTCAAGCTCCGGCATATCGGGCAAATAGGCTTTCCATACACGGTCTGTATATTTTTCGTCATACCAGCCCTCACGCTCGGTATAACTGTTGCTGATATAAATAGGGCTTCCGATATTCTCTTTCGCCCATTGCACAATATCTTCCTCGCCGTAATGATTAAGCCTGCACCCGGAAAAAGCGGATATTACGATTATCAGTACAAGAACAACGGAAATTGATTTAATTCTTCGCACAAGCATACACCTCTTTCAGACAAAGCATAGCATATATTTTGGAAAAATGCCACACATAAATCAAAAAACCGCCCATAAAGACGGTTTTTGATTTTATTTACTTCAAAAAGGACACCGCATCTGTTATGGTCTTTTCAAGAGCTTCGTTGCCGTATTTGTCAACCTCCGCCTTGTTCTTTTCACCGTGGGTAAGACAGCCTGCACCGCCTATACAGCCGCCGATACACGCCATACCCTCAATAAAGTTTGCGTCAAGAACGTTCTTGCTCTTTTTAAGCAGCGCCATGCGGCAGGCTTCGATTCCGTCACAGGAAATCGCCTTTAACGCAAAGTCCTCAAGTCCCTGCTCTTTCAGCGCCTGAGATACCGCATCGGAAAGTCCTCCGCTTCGTGCGAATATTCTGCCGAAATAGGAAGCGTTGTCAAGAACGTCTTCTTCAAGCGTAGTAATATCAATATCTCGGCTGTCAAACAACGCCTGAAGTTCTTCAAAAGTCAGCACCGCATCAATATACGGCTTCACGGTTTCAAGCTGTGCTTCTGCCTTTTTTGCGGTACACGGTCCTATGAAAATAGTTTTCGCGTTCTCGTCCGTTTCCTTTATGTACTTTGAAATCTCCGCCATAGGTGAAAGATTGTGTGAAATCAGAGGAACAAGGTCGGGAAATGCGGATTTGATATAAGCCACAAATGCAGGACAGCAGGAGCTTGTAAGGAAACCCTTTTCGGTAAGCTCCTTTGCCTCGCTTAAAGCGACCATATCAGCACCCAGTGCCGCCTCAACCACAGTGTGGAATCCCATTTTTTTAAGTCCGGTAATCACCTGTCCCAGCTTTGCGTAGGCAAACTGGCTTGAAACCGAGGGTGCAATTACCGCATACACCTTGTAATTCTTGCCCTGCTCACTCTTTTTTATAATGTCAATGGCGTTGAGAATATAGGACTTATCGGAGATAGCACCGAATGGGCATTGATACACGCAGGCACCGCATGCAATACACTTGTCGTTATCAATAGACGCGGCATTGTCATCGTTTATGGTAATCGCCTTAACCTTACAGGCAACTTGACAGGGACGCTTGCGGTTAACAATCGCAAAGTACGGGCACACCTTTGCACACTGACCGCACTCAACACATTTTGACTTGTCAATGTGGGCAACGTGATTGTGGTCAAAGGAAATTGCACCTCTTTTACAAACGTCCTCACAGCGGTGCGCCAGACAGCCGCGACAGGAATCCGTTACTTCGTAACCGGCAGCCGGGCATTCGTCACAGGCAATGTCTATTACCTCGATAACATTGGGATTGTCGGTATCACCGCCCATGGCAAGCTTCACACGCTCGGAGAGTATCGCCCTTTCCTTATAAACACAGCAACGCATTGTAGGTGTTTTTCCGGGAACGATTTTCTTCGGAATTTCCAGAATGTTTTCAAGCAGCGAATCATTCCATGCCTCGCGTGCAACCTCCCTTAACACCTTGTATTTCAGGTGCTGTACCTTTGTATCAAACTTTCTCATTGCAATTCTCCTTAAAAATAACTGACCTTAATGCGTTTGCCCATTTGCCTGAGACATTTTGAAAGCTCATCGACCAGATTCATCTTTATATTAAAATTGATAGGCAGCTCCGGATTCTGGTGAGCCGGATTTATCGCTCTGCCGACATAGAAATTTATATCAGTCGCTTCCTCAAAAAGAAGCCTGCATATCAGAGAAGCGGCATCTCTCTGATAGCTCCACTGCTCGTAAAGCCTGTTTTCATCTATATAATCCTTTGCATACTCAAGCACTTTGTTTACGGTAATAACGCCCTCTGTTACAAGGTCTACCCCCTCGATTTCCGCAATAGGCGGAACATCGGAGCGCACAAAATTCAGGCTTGCCTTTATGGGCTTGTGCAGATATTTTGCGGCTATTGTGGAGGTCGTTCCGCCGCAGATTATATGCTTGCCCTCCTTTGAAAAGAACAGCGACATCATGCGCTCCGCATCATCGCGATTGAAAGGAGGTCCGAAAAGAAGATTCATAGGCTCTCTTTTTCTTACCCTGACAACACATGCCGTTGCATCGTCACCGGGTCGGTTGCCGTAAAGCTTGTCGCATTCATCCACCAGCATGGTCGAAAGCGTTTTTGCCGTGTAGCCGACCGGCGCAAGCATTTCAAAGTAGCTGACAATTTCTTCCCTTTTCCAGCCGAAATTATACGCCGTGCCGATTCCGGCATGTGGGCAACCGTCACTCATAGCAACAAAAATATCGTTTTCACGCAGAGGAATAACCGATTTCAGTATTCTCTTACCCTCGATATTTATTTCGGTTGTGGGGTAATCGTAATTCTGTCCGTCTCTTATGCATATGACCTGTGGATTGTCGTACTGCATAATCTCCGCTGTCTGGTTGTTTATAAGATGTATTATCGTAAAGGTCGAATAAGCAACGCCTCTGACGGAACACACCGGCAATGTTGCGGCAATTGTGGATACGCATTCCTCAAGAGGCAGACCCTCTGCCATCATGGTGGAAATGATTTTTGAGGTAAGCGTTGACAAGATACTCGCCTTTACACCGCTGCCCAAGCCGTCCGACAGCACGATTACCGTTGAGCTTTCGTCGGGCTCAACAATATCCACGTGGTCACCGCAAAGCTGTTCGCCGTAGTGGTTTATGCTTTTATATCCGATTTCCGCACATAAATCATTCATCTGAAATGGACTCCTTTAGCTTTGAAAGGGCGGTTTTGGTTTCCGCCGCAGTTTCTCCCAGCAGTGACGCTATTTCCTGAACAATGCGCATCTGCTTGTCAACAACTCTGTCAGCCACTTCTATGGTCTGGCGGCTGATGCTTTCCTTTTTCTCGCGCTGTGCTTCCTCGTCGGTGACGTCACGCATAATACATATTATCAGGTGTGAATCTCTGTCATAAACAACAGTCTGCTCAACGTAACGCTTGTATTCGGCAAGATAAACACGTCTGTCCCTGACGTTTCTTCCGCTGTCGCGTACCTGCATGAAAACCATTGGGTCAAGAATACGTATAACCTGGTCACCGAGAATATCGGTGGCACTGCGGATATTCATAATCTCCCGTGCGGCGGTGTTTATCTGCTGTACCTCAAGCTTTTCGTTGAGAACGACGATGCCGTTGGGAGTATTGTTAACAATTGTATCGGAAAAGCTTTCCGCTTTATCCTTGAGGAACGGCAGACACATGCCGATTTCAGCCTTACCCTGATATATTGCAACCGCCTTTTCACGGCAGGTATTGTAGCCGCAGGAGCCGCAGTTAAGCTCCTGTGAGGGCTTGAACTTACCCATTTGACGAAGTATGCAGGATATTTCGGTTTCACTGGGCTGAGCGGCTTTCTGGGCAATTATTTCAAAGCCTTTTTTAAGCTGTGCCGCACCGGGCTGCTCAACCTCAAAGTCCTCGTTTCCCGCAAAGCTCTCAACGGCAATATAATCCTTTATGGACGAATGATGGTATTTTTCCATTACGGGACCGCCGATACAACTGCCTACGCAGGCGGACATTTCGATAAAGCACTTATGAATCCTGCCGTCGATAATGTCATTTAAAGCCGCTATGCAATTTTCTACACCGTCAACGGCGATATAAGTATAGCCCTCTGCGTTCTGCTCCATTGTTTTTAAAACGCCGCCGGTTGTCGGGAACAGTCTCGCACGGCTGTGAACGTTTTCGACACTTTTCCTTTCAAGTGTTACATTCGCCTCTTTAAGCATATTGCTCAAATCCTCAAAGGTAAGCACCGCATCGACAATGCCGGTATAATAATCCGCCTCGTCTTTTTTTGCAATACACGGACCGATAAACACTGTTTTCGCATTGGGGATTCTCGATTTAATATCCATGCAATGCGCCTGCATTGGCGAAACGGTATCGGCAAGATATTCAAGAGCGGCAGGGAAATGCTTTTGAATAAGCAGGTTTACGCTGTGACAGCAGGAAGAAATGAGAATATCTCTGTCCTCGTCTTTGAGCATTCTCTCATATTCTTTTTTTACAATTGTTGCGCCGACAGCGGTTTCCTCGACATCGTAAAAGCCCAAAGCGCGCAATGCCTTTCTCATCGCCTCAATGCCGACGCCCTCATATTTTGCCGCAAAGGACGGTGCAAGGCTTACGACAACAGGCTCTCCCGATTGAAGTAAAACCTTAACCTTTTCCGTTTCGTCAACTATTTCCTTTGCGTTTTGAGGGCAGACGACAAAGCATTTTCCGCATAGAATACATTCATTGCCGATTATGTGAGCCTGATTGCCTGAAAAGCGAATTGCCTTTACAGGGCAGTGGCGAATACATTTATAGCAGTTTTTACAGTTGGATTTCTTTAGTGTCAGGCAGCTTGCCATTTTGTTACATCCTTTCACAAAGCTCGAATATATAGCTGCCGCCGAAAACCGACATAAACTGCGGCTTTCGGCAAAATAGCTTATCTGGGATTTATATTAAGTTTTTTGAGAATGTTTTCATTAAAAAACTCTTTGAAGTTTTCTTTCGTAACTCCGATATGTATGTCGTCGTCAACCTGAACGGTGACGCCTATGCGGTTACATTTGCCTATGCAAAAGCTTCCCACAAGAGTTACCTCATTTTCAAGCCCATATTCCTCAACCGCTTTCTGAAGAAGCTCGACAATCTCCGGCGAGCCTTTGAGGTGGCACGAGCTGCCTACGCAAACCTGAACTGTCATCATTTCTTACACCTCTGACAGCACATGTTCGTTGAAAAATTCCTTTACCGTATCGGGAGTGACGGAATACTGATTTCCGTCAACCGTTACACATACACCGAGCTGGCAGGTGCCCATGCAGAAAGTGCCGCCAAGCTCAACTTTGTCACCGAGATTGTTTTCGGAAATTAAATACTGGAGCTGTTCTACGACCTGACGTGAGCCCTTGAGATGACATGAGCTGCCTATGCAAACTGTGATTTTCATTTTATATTCTCCTCACTGATGATTATTCGTAATCTACTACATTTACCCAAGAAAGCAGAAATTCTCTTTCTTTTTCATTGCCCTTTACCGACTGAGAAGCGGCAACAATGGGCATCCATTTCTGAACATACTGTTTTGCGGTGTCGCTCTTTTTGCAGAACAGGTCAAGATATTTCTTCGCTCCGTCAATATCGCCCTCAAGCCAGAAAAGCAGATATGTTCTGGCGGCATCTGCGGAAGCGTTTCCCTGAGTTGCATGTGACCAGTCAAGAATATATGCTGTGCCGTCATCGGTGATAATAATGTTAGATGGGTTAAAATCGCCGTGGCAGACCTTATTATGCTTCGGCATACTTTCAAGTCTGGTGTGCAAATCGTAGCGTGTTGTGGCATCAAGCTCGGAAAGACAGATTTTTCTGTTCATTTTGTCCTTCAGCTTATTAAGCAACGGACAGGTTTTTGAGTGAACGGTGAGCTGCAAATCAACAAGCTGCTCTATATACTCATCTTTCTTTTCCGGGTTTTCGCTCATGAGCTGAGCCATTGTCTTGCCCTTGATAAACTCGGAGACAATCGCCCACTTTCCGTCAATCATAGCTACCTCAAGAACTTTCGGAATATTAAGTCCGGTTTCTTCGATTCTTGCCTGATTCAGGGCTTCGTTAAGAACGTCCGCCTTTGAATAATCCTCGTTAAAGACCTTGATACATCTGTCACCGTCACGGTAGACTGTTTTGGTATTTCTGACTGCAATTACTCTGTCAAGCTTCATCTTTCTTCTCCTGGTATAATTAAATCAGCCCCAGCAAATGAAATAACTATACACAATCCTTTC
>CAZCQZ010000050.1:0-10620 GCA_964500965.1 uncultured Eubacteriales bacterium
AGGGGTGCAGGGCAGAAAATCGTAGCTGCCTATCATAATTTTGCCGACATTTGCCGCGTGAAATGCGTCTACGTCCTTTTTCGGTGAAATTGCCTCGATTACTGTTCCGGAGTTAAGATGCTTCGGCAATGGAAGTTGACATAATATTCCATTGACATCATCTCGTAAATTCAGCTCATTTACCAGTGCAAGCAATTCTTCCTGCGTTGTTGATTCGGGCAGTGCATATTCTTCGGAGATAATGCCGCATTCGGCGCAGGCTTTCTTTTTGTTGTTGACATAAGTTCTTGATGCAGGGTCATTGCCGACGATGATGACCGCAAGTGTTGTTTTGATTCCCTTTTTATTTAATGCCGTAACTTCCGCGGCAACTTCGCTGCGAAAGTGTGCGGATATTTTCTTTCCGTCAATTATCGTTGCCATTGTTATCCTCCGAAATTTCCTGTGTATTGATTGTGTTTTCTACTTCTGCTTCTGCATAATAGCTTTCCTTTGCGGCTTTATAATCAGCGAGCTTTACCGTTTCGTATTCCGGCGATACACGGTCAAACATGCGTTCCGAGAATCCAAGATACAAAAGTATAGGAGCGGCAATTACACAGAGAATAGCCAGAAGCTGGGAAACTCTGAGAACATCGGGAATAAGGTAGAGGGAATCGGTGCGTAAGCCCTCAATCCACGCTCTGCCAAGACCGTACCAGAGCATATATGAAAATGCAATCTGTCCGCGGAATTTATAGAATTTCTCAACCATGATGCAAAGCATAACAAAGCCTGCAATATTCCACAGCGATTCGTAAAGGAAACAGGGGTGTACGGGGCTGTCGGGGACAAGCTTCATAGTGTTTTCGCTCAGCATTCCCCAGGGTAGGTCGGTTGCACTGCCGAACGCTTCCTGATTTGTGAAGTTACCCCAACGTCCGAGAGCCTGTGCAACAAGAAATCCGACAGCAGCTACGTCAAGCATGGACAGTAGCGTAAGCTTCTTCCAGTATTTTCCGATTATTCCGGCGATGACCGCGCCTATAACGCCGCCGTAGATTGCAAGTCCACCTTCACGGACATTTAATACATCCGCGAAGGTTTTATAGGAATCCAGGTTGAAAAGCACGTAATACAGTCTTGCGCCGACTACCCCCAGAATCAGTCCGATAATAATTACATCAATAAACTTATCGGGGTTAAGGTCAAATTTTTTGATATTCTTCATTGCATAGAGTATCGCGATTATTACACCGATTACAATAAAAACCGCGTACCACATAATTTCAAAGCTGCCGATTTTAAGGCATACACGTTCAACGTCCATTTCCAGTCCGAGTCCCGGAAATTCGACTTTCATACCAAGCATTATTTATCCGCCTCCAGTTTTTTTATGACCGACAATGTTGAATTTTCATGATTCAGCATTTCGAGCAGTCTGTTATATGCCATTTCGCAGGTGACTTCAGCCGCCGCGTTAATCTGTCCGAAAATATCTTCGTTTGCAAAGTGCGCGTCAATCAGACTGCCTGCTATGGAAGATGTGTTATCAAGCTGAGCAACTGCCGCACCGTATACCGACTTTTGCGCCCACTCAAAGTCCTCCTGAGATATTCCCTCGGCTTTAAGCCTGGCAATTTCGGCGTTGATTTCATCACGCACACGTTCCGGGTCGGAAGATTCTCCGGAAAAAACCGTTATCTGAACGCCGTCCCAATACATAAATTCCGCACCAAACGAGTGGTTTACAAGCCCGCTTTTCAATAAGCTGCCGAACAGCCTACTGGGTCTGCCGGATAACAGCTCCAAAACTATTTCCGTAAGCATGAGCTTTTCCGATGTAAGGTCACAAAGCTTTTCCTTATATCCGAGACTGAACATCGGTGCAGATACATCAAAGGCTTCTACAATATAGCTTTCCGAAACCGATTCGCTTTCTTCGGGTATTATGCGTAAGGGTGCAGATGCACCGGGTTTGAGGATTTCGTCTGCGATTGCCAACACCGCATCTGGAGTGATGTTGCCGGCAACAGACAATACCATATTCGATGGAGTATAAAAGGCATTGTAACAGGTGTAAAGCATTTCGCTGTCAATCTGCGCAATAGAATCCACCGTGCCGGCTATGCTAATTCTGACGGGGTGTTTTTCAAACATTCCCTGTATCATGTTGTTAAAAACACGCCAGTCGGGACTATCTTCGTACATGCCGATTTCCTGAGCGATTATGCCCTGCTCTTTTTCCACGGATTCCTTTGTAAAGTAGGGCTTTCCGACAAAATCAAGCAGTATTCTCAGGTTTTCTTCCGCCTTATCGGTACACGTAAAAAGGTAACAGGTTTTTTCGTAAGAGGTGTATGCATTGGCATCGGCGCCGTTTTCGGCAAACAATTCAAAAACTTCATTATCCTCGTTTTCAAACAGCTTATGCTCAAGAAAATGCGCTACTCCGGCAGGAACATCAATGCTTTTGCCGTCGAACATGAATTTGTTGTCAATAGACCCGAATTTCGTTCCGAACATGGCGCAGCATGAAGCTCTGTCTTCCTGCGGATATACATATACGGTAACTCCGGAGGAGTGGACGGTTTTATAATATACGTCTCCGGTTCGGTTGCAGCGGTATTCAGTGAATCCCATTTCAATCACCGTCCTTTCCGACGAGCAGGTATACCGTGTCCTCCGTAATGGTCTTAGCCGCAGCTATAATCCTTTCGCGGCTGACATTATTTATATCATCTATATATCTTTCCGGTGAAATTAACTCACTGCTGAGCATTTGAGAAGAATACCAGTCCGCAAGCTCAAAGGGAGAATCGTTTACTTCTCTGCAAATTCCGGCATTGTACAGTTTTGCCTGTTGAAGCAGTGTATCTGAAAAATCACCGTTTTTTAACGCTTCAAGCTGTTTTTTTATTGCATCTCGTGCCAAACCTGCCTGCTCATAATCAAGACCGCTTTGGACAAACAGCATTCCCTTGCTTCGCAGATATGCCGATGAGCAATAGTAGCACAGGCTCATTTTCTCGCGAACGTTTTTGAAAAGCAGACTGTTTGACATTCCGCCGAAAAGCATGTTGACAAGTCTCATTGCGGAAGTGTCACCGGAGAGGGTATTGATAGGCGTTCTGTAACCGATGACAAGCTTTGCCTGCTTTACGTCCGCCTGTTCCGTAATCTCGTTAATATTTTCCGCTTTGCCGATTATCATTTGCTCCGGCAGATTTACAGGTTTTCTGTTAATACGGTTTGCGGCATTTTTCAGTAACATTTCGGTTTCGGCAGAGTCGAATGTTCCCGAAACAACTGCGTCAATTCGTGCGTTTTCGGTGATTTCTTTCCACGCATCGGTAATTTCCTCTGCCGTGACATTCTCCACAGCATCGCGTTCACCCAGCGGCTCAAGTCCATAAGGCTCATTTGCACACATATGCTTTATACATCTGAGACGGGCATAGCGAATTTTGTCGTTGAGCTGTGAATCAATTCGTTCAAGCATAAGACGCTTTTCCAGCTCAACATCATCGCGGCGGAACAAACCGTTATCCAGCGGCGGTTCAAAGAGCATGGAGAGCAGCAGTTCAACACATTCCGATGAAATTCTTTCATTGTTTATGGCGTACTTATCGTCCAGAAAAGCGATGCCGATACTGAACTTATGCAAATCTCCGTGCATACCTGTTGATGCTCTCAGCGATGCTCCGTACAGACACGACAGTCTGCGCCTGAGAGCAGTATAATCAGGGTACCTTTTACAGGCTCGCACAAGTAAATACGGTACAAGCGCACGCGCAGCCGACAGCTTTTCGTTCATGGGAAGATACATGTTAATCGCCGCAACGCCGGTTTTATATCTGTTGCCGCGAATGGAAAGCAAATTCAATCCGTCTGCACATGCAGTGACATTTATTTCAGGCAAATCATTTCTCGTCCTTTCCTTTATTGCGAAATCCATGATACCAGTATAGCATATTATTCCGCTAAAGCAAATAGAATATTTGAAGTTGTCTGACTTTTTGTGCTTTCATTTGTAAGATTATTGCTAAAAGCTATCGAAGTAAAAAATACTGCGGACATGAAATATCATATCCGCAGTATTATATAAATCATTACATGACAGCCTTTACATAGTGTACGCCGCCGTCATTGACGGGAGGAATAATGTTACCCTCAACAGCGTTGCCGTCAACAGTCATGGACTTAATGCCTTTCTGAGAGCCGGCGGTGTTGTCAACCTCAATGACATAGGTTGAGCCGCGGAACTTTCTTGTGACAGTGAAGCCTTTCATGTCGTGGGGGATACAGGGGTCAACCATAAGACCGCTGTAATCTGCACGGATACCGAGAATATATTCGGAAACGTTGAGGAATGTCCACGAAGCAGTACCGGTAAGCCAACTGTTCTTAGCCTCACCGTGATTCTGTGCATCACGACCGGCAATCATCTGAGAATATACATAAGGCTCGGTGCGGTGAATATCGCTGATGTCCTCAAGATAAGCAGGGCAAATTTTTGAGTAGACCTCAAATGCTCTGTCGCCACGTCCGATAACTGTTTCCGCAATGGAAATCCACGGGTTGTTGTGGCAGAAAATACCTGCGTTTTCCTTGTATCCGGGAGGATAGGAGGAAATCTCACCGAGGTTGAGATGATAGGTCTGATAAGGCGGCTGCTGAAGAACGATACCGTATTTGGTGTCAAGTCTTTCCTTGACGGAATCGAGAGCCTTTTTGGCAAGACCCTCCTCAACGCCGATGCCTGCAAGTACGCAGAAGCCCTGAGGCTCAATGAATATCTGACCTTCCTCACACTCAGATGAGCCGACCTTGTTGCCGAATGCATCGTATGCGCGGAGGAACCAGTCGCCGTCCCAACCGTAATCAAGGACAGCCTTGTACATCTTGTCAATCTCAGCCTGAGCTCTTGCGGCTTCCTCGTCAAGACCCTTGAGCTTGCACATCTCAACATAATCCTTGCCGACTGCTACAAACTGACCTGCGATGAACACGGATTCAGCCATGCCGCTCTCATAACAGGCGGTAGTCTGGAAAGATTCACCGGGAGTTTTGGAGAAGCAGTTGAGATTCAGACAGTCATTCCAGTCTGCACGACCGATAAGGGGCAGACCGTGAGGTCCGAGATGGTTTATAACATGGTCAAAGGAAGCTTTCAGATGGTCGATAAGGGGCTTTGCGGTAGAAGGGTCGGAATTAAACGGTGTCATATGGTCGAGAATGTCAATATCGCCGGATTCCTTGACATAAGCTGCAACACCGAAGGTCAGCCACATGGGGTCATCGTTGAAGCCGTTACCGGCATCGCTGTTGCCCTTTTTGGTAAGGGGCTGATACTGGTGATAAGCAGAGCCGTCCTCAAGCTGAACGGAAGCAATATCAATGATTCTCTCACGTGCGTTTTCGGGAATAAGGTGTACAAATCCGGTAAGGTCCTGGCAGGAATCGCGGAAGCCCATACCACGACCGATGCCGCTTTCAAAGTAAGAAGCGGAACGGGACATATTGAATGTGACCATGCACTGATACTGATTCCAGATGTTGACCATACGTGCAAGCTTTTTGTCCTCACACTCAACCTGATAGCCGGAAAGGAGATTTATCCAGTAATTTTTAAGCTCGGCAAGAGCGGCGTCGAATTTCTCCGCAGTATCAAATTTTGCAAGCATTTCATTAGCAGGCTTCTTGTTGATAACATGGAGAGCTTCCCACTTGTCGTCTTCGTCGTTTTCGCAGTATCCGAGGCAGAAAACGTATTCTTTGGTTTCTCCCGGCTCAAGCTCAACAGCAAGACAGTGAGAGCCGATAGGTGCCCAACCGCTTGCAACGGAATTTTTAGACTTGCCGTCTAAAACAGCGTTAGGCTCACCAAAACCGTTGTAAAGACCGAGGAAAGTTTCGCGGTCGGTGTCAAAACCCTCAATAGGAGCGTTGACGGAGAACACGGCATAATGATTTCTTCTCTCACGGTATTCGGTCTTGTGATAAATGGTGCTGCCGATAACCTCAACCTCACCGATAGAGAAGTTTCTCTGGAAGTTGGTCATATCGTCATATGCGTTCCAAAGGCAGAATTCGACAAAGCTGAAAAGCTTAAAGTTTTTCTTGCTGTCGGAGGTGTTGGTAAGGGTGATTTTATGAAGCTCACAGGTGCCGCCCATAGGAACCATAGCAGTCTGAGAAGCCTTAATACCGCCTCTTTCGGAGGTGATTTTGGAATAACCCAGACCATGACGGCACTCATAGGAATCAAGCTTAGCCTTGACAGGCTGCCAGGCGATGCTCCAAACGTCGTCATTGTCGTTTATGTAGAAGTAACGTCCGCCTGCATCGGTAGGTACGTTGTTGTAGCGATAGCGGGTAAGTCTGAGCAGTCTTGCATCCTTATAGAAGCAGTAACCGCCGGAAGTGTTGGAGAACAGTCCGAAGAAGTTCTCACAGCCGAGATAGTTAATCCAAGGGTACGGTGTATCGGGACGAGTTATGCAATATTCACGGGCAGAATCGTCAAAAAAACCGTATTTCATAGTGCTTTCCTCCTGAAATATTATGTTAGATTGAGCAATGGTGCATTTGGTGAATATGCAACACTTGCCAAACTATTACAGTTTGTAGTTTATACTATTTTTCGCGCAAAATCAATAGGGATTGCGCAAAAATAAAGTATATTGTTCCATTTGTCAAAATATGCGTAATTTTGGCAAAAAACAGGGGCAAAATCGCAATGGGAAAAGGAGAAATATAAAATGTGTATGCGGTATCGGTTGCGCATGGGGAGAATATTGTCAATTTTATGTTGATTTTGTGATGAAATGTGTTATAGTTAATGTGTATATTAAAATGTATGTTTAAGGAGCGGCGGCTATGAAAATACGCACAAGAAAAGCAGATTATGAAAAGGTACTGAAAAAGACGGGATATAAACATAAAAATCCGAAAAAACCGAACGGTTTTCTGAAAATGCTGATTCGCCTTATAAGTCTGTCAGACCTGAAAGCGACAGACTTTGAGTATGAGGAATACAGAATAAAGGAAATGGGTAAAGGACCGTGGCTTGTGCTCATGAATCACTCAAGCTTTATTGACCTTGAAATTGCCCACAGAATATTGAAGCACAAGCCTTTTAATATCGTGTGTACCTCCGACGGATTTGTGGGCAAGGAGGGACTTATGCGCAGTCTGGGCTGTATTCCCACCCGAAAATTTGTCACAGACCCATCGCTGATAAGCGATATGAGATACGCGCTTAATAAGCTCAAAACAAGCGTACTGCTTTATCCGGAGGCAAGCTACAGCTTTGACGGCTGCGCAACGCCGCTTCCGAGAAAAATGGGCTTACTGCTTAAACGTCTTAACGTGCCCGTTGTTACAATAATCACCCACGGCGCATTTGCAAGAGACCCGCTTTACAATTGTTTGCAAAAGCGCAAGGTCAAGGTCACGGCAGAGGTAAAAGGACTTTTGACGCCGAAAGAAATTAAGGAGAAAAGCGTTGAGGAGCTTGATGAGATTCTTGACAGGGAGTTTTCTTTTGATAATTTTGCGTGGCAAAAGGAAAACGGTATTGAAATAACCGAGAATTTCAGAGCGGACGGCTTGCACAGAATACTTTATAAGTGTGCCGCCTGCGGCGCAGAGGGCAAAACAGAGGGGAAAGGAACAAGCTTTACCTGCCATGCCTGCGGTAAATCCTATGAGCTTACCGAGTGCGGAGAGCTTAAAGCCATTGAGGGAGAAACGGAGTTTTCTCATATTCCCGACTGGTATAAATGGGAGCGTGAGCAGACCGGAAAAGAAATTGCAGAGGGAACATATCGACTTGACGTGCCTGTTGACATCGGCGTTATGGTGGATTTCAAGGCAATATACATGGTAGGAGAGGGCAGACTTACTCACGACAGCGACGGCTTTACCCTTACAGGCTGTGACGGAAAGCTGAGCTATAAGCAAAAAGCAGATGCCTGCTATGGCTTATATGCCGATTATTACTGGTATGAAATCGGTGATATTATATGTATCGGAAATAACGATATGCTGTACTACTGCTTTCCAAAAAATAATACGCCTGTAGCTAAAACACGTCTTGCCGTTGAAGAATTATATAAAATCAAAAAATCAGAGCGTAAGAGAAGATAAATAAAATGTGCTGTAAAAACGCAAGTTTTTTACAGCACATTTTAATATAAAAATCAGTTGTTGAGAGCTGCTTTATCCGCTTCATCGTCAAGCTTCTTGTTTCTGAAATAGAGAGCAACGTCAATTGAAATTTCAATGAAGTTCAGAACATAGAAGAAGAAGCTGAGATAGAAAATAAAGCCGGAGGAGCTCATAGCAGTGACCTGTATGATTTTTCTTGCAATACCGAAAGCGTAACCTATAAGGAGGAAAACCTCAAAGAAAAGGCTCTTTCCCTTTGCGGTACGGGAAATGTAGGATTTACGAATGGAAATAGGCCAGGAAAGTCCGAAACAGAAAATTGTCAGGGCTTCAAACAAATCTGTAAGCAGTGTTAAATTCATTTTAAATACTTCCTATCTGTTTTTATTTTCTGCGATAATCGGGGAGAAGCATGGGGGAAACCTTTTCGGTTTCGATTCCTGCCGCTGTGCGCTCATCGTCAAATTTTGCAATATGGTCAAGGGTCAAGGTACCGACAGTAACGGTTTTTGCCTTTGCCGCGGCGTTTTTACCTGCACTGCGACCGAAAACGATTATATCGAGCAGTGAGTTACCCATAAGGCGGTTACGACCGTGAATACCTCCGACAGTTTCGCCGGCAACATAGAGATTGTTTACGTTGGTGGTCATGCAGTCGGCATTGATGTCAAGACCGCCGTTCTGATAATGCAATGTGGGGTAGACGAGAATAGGCTCTTTGCGTATATCAATACCGTAGCTTGCAAACATACGCATCATAGCCGGGATTCTCTTTTCGATAGTACCCTCACCGCCGAGCTTTTCAATCATGGGGGTGTCAAGCCAGACTGCCTTGCCGTTGTCGGTGTCAATGCCGTTGTCTCTGTCGCCGCACTCACGGATAATTGAAGCGGCGGCAACATCTCTTGTTTCAAGGGGGTGCATAAATACCTTACCGTCACGGTTCACAAGCTTAGCACCGAGAGAACGCACCTTTTCCGTAACCAGTGCGCCGAATATCTGTGAGGGATACGCCGCGCCGGTGGGGTGGTACTGGAGGGTTTCGGCATAGAGAAGCTTTGCGCCTACTCTGTAGCCGAGAACAAGTCCGTCGGCAGTAGCGCCGTAGTGGTTGGAGGTGGGGAAGCCCTGATAGTGCATTCTGCCTGCACCGCCCGTTGCGATGATAACGGTTTTAGCCCGTGCAACAAGCAGTTTTCCGGTTTCCATGTTCATGAGAACAGCACCGGCGGCATTGCCGTTTTCGTCCAAAATAAGCTCAATGGCGGAGGTGAAGTCCACAACGGGAATATTGCGGTTAAGCACCTCATCGCGGAGTGTACGCATAATTTCCGCACCGGAATAGTCCTTTGCGGCGTGCATACGTTTTCTTGATGTACCGCCGCCATGGGTGGTTATCATAGTGCCGTCGGCAGCCTTATCAAATTCAACGCCGAGGTCATTGAGCCACTTAATTGCTTCGGGTGCATCGCAGACAAGCTTTGCAAGAAGCTCACGTTTTGCGGCAAAATGACCGCCGCCGAAAGCGTCAAGAAAGTGAATTGCAGGAGAATCGTTGGGCTTGTCGGCTGCCTGTATGCCGCCCTCAGCCATCATGGTGTTTGCGTCACCGATTCTCAGCTTAGTTACCATCATAACATTTGCACCGGCTTCGTGAGCCTCGATTGCCGCCGCAGAGCCTGCACCACCTGCACCGATAATGAGTACATCAACATCGTAATCGGGAGCGGAAAGGTCAACATCGGAAGCTTTGATGCGGCTTTTTGCCTGAAGCATTTCGCAAAGCTCATGAGGAACGGTGTCACCCTTGTTAGGACCTATTTTAAGCTCTGAAAATTCACTCTTTTTATAATCGGGATGATATGCGGCAAGCAGGTCATCCTTTTCCTGTGCGGTCATACGAGCCGGCTCATAGGCAATATTGCTTTCACGAGCAGCTTCGACAGCCTTTAACGATTCCTGAAATTCCTTTGCGTACATAATATCCCTCCTTATTTTTCAATGTCACGGTTGTTGTAAAGTTCTTTCATTTCTTCAACAGGCTTGCCCATAAGAGCTTCGATAAGCTCGGTAAAAGTACCGTTATTTATTTCCTGAACACGGTTTTCAAGATGCTCGGTTTTCGGAGCAAGATACTTGCCGTTGATTCTTCTGGCGAGCATAGCAACCTGTGGGTGAGAAATGCCTGCCGGACAGCGTGATGAGCAGACACCGCACATTACGCAGTCAAAGGATTCCTCCGCGCACTTTTCGTATTCGCCTCTCTGTGCATATGCGATATACTGCATCACGTTGAGCCCCTGCGTACACGCCTTTGTACAGGCGTTACAGCCTATGCAGGCATAGATCTCGGGATAAAGCTGCATCATGATCTGTTCGGTGGGCCCGATCTTTTCGATATCATATACCTTCTTGACAAGCGGAAAGAAGGGCAGAGTCGCGATGTACATATTCTCCTCGACCTTC
>CAZCQZ010000051.1:0-10496 GCA_964500965.1 uncultured Eubacteriales bacterium
GTAATCGACCGTGCCCTGAACGCAGGCTGCACACCTGTTTCCATGCTCCTTGAGCGCAGGCATATAAAAGGCGAAGCAAAGGACGTAATTGCCCGGTGCGGAAATATCCCCGTTTACACCGCCGACACGGAAATTTTGACCCGTCTCACCGGCTTTAAGCTGACAAGAGGCGTGCTGTGTGCCATGCTCAGACCGCCCCTTAAAAGTGTTGAGGAAATATGCAAGGGTGCGCACCGTGTTGCGCTACTTGAAAATATAATGAATCCCACAAATCTGGGGGCAATATTCCGTTCCGTGGCGGCGTTTAATATTGATGCCGTCCTGCTCACTCCGGGTTGTACCGACCCACTTTACCGCCGCTCGGCAAGGGTGAGCATGGGCACGATTTTTCAAATACCTTGGACATATATCGGTGAAAAAATGTCCGACTGGCCCGAAAGTGGCATGAAAATACTTAAAGAAATGGGTTTCAAGACTGCGGCAATGGCGTTAAAGGAGGACACTCTTAACATTGATGACCCACGTCTTGCTTCGGAAGAAAAGCTTGCCATATTGCTGGGCACAGAGGGTGACGGTCTTTCCGACAGCACCATTGCCGACTGTGACTACACGGTCAAAATACCCATGTCCCATGATGTGGATTCTCTTAACGTTGCCGCCGCAGGCGCGGTCGTGTTCTGGCAGCTTCAAAACAGATAGCTCAACCTGAAGTAGAAAAACTCTCTCAATGCGCGTTATTGTTTTTGCCGCAAATAAAGCTATACTTAAATCAACCGCTGCGGAATACAATTTACAGGAGAAATAACAATGAGCATAAATCTGGGAGAAAAAATACGCAATCTTCGCAAGGCAAAAAATATTTCACAGGAAAAGCTGGCTTCTTATCTTGGGGTGAGCTTTCAGGCTGTAAGCAAGTGGGAAAACGGCGTAACCATGCCCGATGTAACCATGATACCGGCATTAGCTTCGTTTTTTGAAATTACAACCGACGAGCTTTTTGACTTTAACGTTTATGAAACCGAGCAAAAGGTTATGAAGCTGTGCTATGAGGCGGCGGAGCTTCGCGGCAAGGACGACGCAAAGTCGGAAGCCATGCTTCGCGAGGGCTTGAAGCAGTACCCCGGCAACGATATTATTTTAAACAATCTGCTTTATACCATGCGTTCGCCGGAGCGTGCCGACGAGGTAATCGACATCTGCGTTGCGCTTATCGAAAGCACAAAATATGACGATGTTAAGTACGACGCCCTGAGAATCCTTGCGGAAACCTATAAACAGAAAGGCGAATACGCCCTGACAAAATCAACTATCGAGCGTATCCCGGAGCTGTATTTCACAAAGCGGGAGCTTGACGCACGGCTTCTTGAGGGTGAAGAAATGTACCGTTCCGCATGGCTGCAAAAGCAGCTTTCTGCCGAAAGCCTTGTGGAAATGACCTTGATTCTGGTTGATTATTACGAGAAAAACGGTGACACCGCCAACGCGCGTATTCAGCTTGAAATCGCCCTGGGCGTTGTCCGTGCCTTTAAGAATGACGTTGTACACGAGGAAGGCCGCAAAACATTCTATGAATATTACGGCAGAGAAGCCGAAGAAAATATAGTTAAAAAGCTTGAAGCGATGTAACGCCTCGTCGATTATTTCATCTTGCCGGTACAGGCGATATTCTTTGCATGACTCACAGCTTGTGCCGTTATCGAAACATTAAATCTTCTTATATAGCTTTAAGTGAAACAGCACAGCAAAAAACGAAAATACGGCAACGCAAAGGGGCGGTAAAAGCTTTCGCTTTTACCGCCCCTGACTATTGCGCAAAAATCAATATCTGTTCTTTGCGGTGTAATGGGTGTGGAGAATCTCGTGTGCCTTATGGCTGTTAGGCTCACCGAGGTACTCGGCGTAAGCCTTTTTGATTGCGGGATTCTCATGAGACTTACGGATAGGCTTGCCTGCGTCCTCACGGTAAAGTGCGTCTGCACGGAGAGACTTGAGGTCAACCGTATTGCGCACGGAAGCCGGCTGAGTGGGCTGACCGCCGCCGTTTACACAACCGCCGGGGCAGCACATAATCTCAATAAAGTGCAGCTCGACTTCGCCTGCCTTGACCATATCAAGAAGCTTTGCGGCATTTGCAAGACCGGAGCAAACTGCGGTCTTAACGGTGATGCCGCCTGCATTGTATGCGGCGAACTTAATGCCGTCCATACCGCGGACATCGGTGTACTCGACCGGCTCGATGCTCTTATTCTCAAGAACCTCGACAGCGGTACGCAGAGCAGCCTCCATAACGCCGCCGGTAGCACCGAAGATAACGCCTGCACCGGTGGATTCACCGAGAACGGGGTCAAAGTCCTCATCGGGGAGGGTGTTAAACTTGATACCTGCACGCTCAATCATACGTGCAAGCTCACGGGTGGTAATGGCAATATCAACATCGGGATAGCCGGAAGCCGCCATTTCCTCTCTGCCGCACTCGCCTTTCTTTGCGATACAGGGCATAACCGCAACGGAAACAATATCCTTGGGGTCAAGGCCGTTCTTCTCGGCATACCAGGTCTTAATCATAGCACCCTGCATCTGCTGGGGGCTCTTGCAGGTGGAAAGGTTGGGGATAAATTCGGGATAATAATGCTCGCAGAAGTTAATCCAGCCCGGTGAGCAGGAAGTAATCATAGGCAGAACGCCGCCGTTCTTAACTCTGCCCAGAAGCTCTGTGCCCTCCTCCATAATGGTGAGGTCTGCGCCGAAGTCGGTGTCAAATACCTTATCAAAGCCCAGTCTGCGCAGAGCGGCAGCCATTTTGCCGGTGACAAGTGTGCCCGGCTCCATGCCGAAGCACTCGCCGAGAGTAGCACGGATAGAGGGCGCGGTGTGGACGACAACGTGCTTTGACGGGTCGTTGATAGCCGCAAAGACCTTATCGGTTTCGTCCTTTTCGGTGAGAGCACCGGTGGGGCAGGAAACTACGCACTGACCGCAGGCAACGCAGGCAACGTCATTGAGCTTGACCTCAAAGGGAGAGCCGATTTCGGTATCGAAGCCACGGTTGTTTGCGCCGATTACGGAGACAAACTGATTCTTACAAGCACCCACGCAACGACGGCAGAGGATACACTTGGAGTTATCTCTTACGAGATAGGGTGTTGAATCATCAATTTCCGTCTTGGGAACTGCGCCTGCAAAACGCTCGGAATCCTCAACGCCGTACTCACGGCAGAGTTTCTGAAGCTCGCAGTCGGTACTGCGAACGCAGGTCAGGCAGGACTTATTGTGGACGGAGAGGATAAGCTCAAGGTTGGTCTTACGGCTCTTTCTGATAAGCTCGGTGTTGGTGTAAACCTCAAGACCCTCGTTTACGGGGTACACACAGGCTGCCACGGGAGCACGACCGCCCTTAACCTCAACAACGCACATACGGCAAGCGCCGATTTCGTTGATGTCCTTGAGATAGCAGAGAGTAGGAATCTCTATACCGGCAAGACGTGCGGCCTCAAGAATGGTAGACCCGACAGGAGCCTGAACGTCAATACCGTTTATTTTTACATTTACCATATTTTCCATTATAGGCACACTCCTTTCTTAGTTCTTGCTGATAGCCTTGAACTTACAGTTGTCGATACATACGCCGCACTTTATGCACTTTGAAGTGTCAATAGCAAAAGAAGCCAGCTTGTGACCCGGTGCGATGTAATCTGTTCTGCTGATAGCGGAAACAGGACAGTTCTTTGCGCAAAGACCACAGCCTATGCACTTATCCTTGTCAATTCCGAATGAAAGGAGTTTCTTACATACGCCGGCAGGACATTTCTTATCGACAATGTGAGCTACATACTCATCGCGGAAGAAACGGAGGGTGGAGAGAACGGGGTTCGGAGCAGTCTGACCCAGACCGCAGAGAGAGTTGGTCTTGATGAATTTTGCAAGTTCCTCAAGCTTATCAATATCCTCAAGCTCGCCCTTGCCCTCGGTGATTCTGTCGAGAATCTCGTACATTCTTCTTGTACCGATACGGCAGGGAGTACACTTACCGCAGGATTCGTCAACGGTGAAGTCAAGGAAAAACTTCGCAATATCAACCATGCAGTTGTCCTCGTCCATGACGATAAGACCGCCTGAGCCAATCATTGCGCCGATAGATGCAAGAGAATCGTAATCAAGGGGAATGTCAATATATTCCGCAGGAACGCAAGCGCCGGACGGACCGCCGAGCTGTGCCGCCTTGAACTTCTTTCCGTTTGCAACGCCGCCGCCGATTTCATTGACAACGGTGGAGAGGGGAGTACCCATGGGTATTTCAACAAGTCCGGTGTGGTTAATCTTACCGCCGAGAGCGAATACCTTTGTGCCTGCTGCCTTTTCACTGCCGAGGTCTGCAAACCACTTGCCGCCCTTGAGAATAATCTGAGCGATGTTTGCGTAAGTCTCAACATTGTTGAGAACGGTGGGCTTGCCGAACAGACCCTTTACAGCAGGGAACGGAGGACGGGGACGAGGCTCACCGCGGTTGCCCTCGATGGAGGTCATAAGTGAAGTTTCCTCACCGCAGACGAATGCGCCTGCACCGAAGCGAAGCTCAAGGTTGAAGTTGAAGCCTGTTCCGAAAATGTCCTCACCCAGCAGACCGTATTCGCGAGCCTGACCTATAGCAACTTCCAGTCTGTGGATAGCAATGGGGTACTCTGCACGGACGTAAATATAACCCTGAGAAGCACCGATTGCATAGCCTGCGATAGCCATTGCTTCGATGACAGCGTGGGGGTCGCCTTCAAGAATGGAACGGTCCATAAATGCACCGGGGTCACCCTCGTCGGCGTTACAGCAGACATACTTCTGGTCTGCCTTGTTTGCGGCAGCAAAGCTCCACTTTAAGCCGGTGGGGAATCCGCCGCCGCCTCTGCCGCGCAGACCGGAATCCTTAACAACCTGAATGACTTCCTCAGGCGTCATTTCGGTAAGCACCTTACCGAGAGCGGCATAGCCGTCCATAGCGATGTATTCGTCGATAACTTCGGGGTTTATAAGACCGCAGTTGCGCAGTGCAACTCTTTTCTGTGCGCGGTAGAAATTGGTGTCGTTAAGAGAGGTGTGTCTGCCTGCGGCAGCAGCCTTTTCCTTGACATCTTCGGGAACGTCGGCGTAAACAAGACGCTCGACGATACGACCCTTGAGAAGATGCTCCTTAACAATAACCTCAACATCTTCGGGGGTAACATTGCTGTAGAATACGCCTTCGGGATATACAACAACAACGGGGCCGAGAGCGCAAAGACCGAAACAGCCGGTCTGAACGAGCTTTACTTCCTCGTCAAGACCTGTTGCCGCCAGATGCTCTCTGAATGCTTCCTGAATTTTAACACTGCCGGAAGAAGTACAGCCGGTACCTCCGCAGATAAGCACTTCAGCACGAATCATTTATCAGTTCCTCCTTATTTTGCAACGTTGTTAATGGTGTACTCGGAGACAACATTGCCGTTCTTGAGGTGTTCCTCAATTACACGGGCTGCTTTCTCGGCATCCATCTTAACGTAGGTGGTCTTTTCGGTGTCGGAGGTGTAGACCTCCACAACCGGCTCATACTGGCAAATACCTATGCAGCCGGTCTGAGTAACTGTTACCTTGTCTGCAAGACCTGCCTTTGCAACGCCTTCAACGAAAGCGGCAAGTACAGGACGTGCGCCTGCTGCGATACCGCAGGTAGCCATACCTACGACTACGCGGATTTCACCGGAGCCTTCACGGATAACAACCTTATCCTTCATGCGTTCCTTGATTGCAGCGAGTTCCGCCAAAGATTTCATAATATAACATTCCTTTCCGAATTATTTTATTTTTTATCAATAGCCGGATTCGGCGTACTGCTCACGCAGATATTCGCCAATCCACGCTATGACCTCTGCGCTGTCCGGCGGTACATCACCCAAAATTTCCCGAAGCCAGCGGGTATCAAGGGATATTTCACCCTTTGGGTGAGTGTGCCGAAAGACAAAATCAATATCGGGTGAGCCGTGTATGAGCGTTGTCACAGTGGAAACAATATCGCCCAACGGCACATAGTCGATATGGTCTGTGTGAAAAAATGCCGAAAGGGTAGTCCCGTGTTTTTCCGGGGAAAGCTCCTCGGATACCGATTCTATGGTCAGATTACCGCCGGTCTGCTCCGCCGCAAGCTTCAAAAACGAAATGCCCATACCCACCGGACGTGTTGTCCTGGTGGTGCAATAGGGGTCGGTGACGTTTTTCAAAAACTCCGGTTTCATACCGCAGCCGTCGTCCGTAATCGTAAAGCGCATAGTGTTTTCGGTTTCCTCAAGAACGACGGTGATGAGCGTAGCTCTCGCCTTGACCGAGTTTTCCGCTATGTCGAGAATGTTAAGGGATAATTCTTTCATTGTCCTCTCAGCACCTTAAAAAGCTGTTTTCTGACAAAGTCGCCGCTGTAGGGTTCGTCCTCAATATCCAGAAACGCCTCCGCGTCTCTTATATCGAGAATATTGTGAGCGTCCGAGCCGACAAGCATTTTCATGCCCCTGAGCATGGGAAACCGCTCGACATATTCCTCATATTTCGCTCCGTCATGCAGTTCAAAGCAGGGGAACACAGGCGTTTCGGGGAACACGCCCAGAGTTGCGACAATGCCGTTTGAAGTGCGGTCGATATGAGCCGGATAGCATATTCCGTTATACTTTCCCACCACATCGGGCACTTCGTCAATTGAAATATCGGTGGCGTTTATCAGCAAATCCTTTTCGATTCCGATTATATTATCCTCATCGTCACATATATGTTGATTGCCGAAAAGGTCGGGTCTGTTTTCGATTCTCATACGGCGGCTGTCCACCTCGTCGTTAAACGCCAGAGCCTCGTCAAGGCTTTCAAAAAGGCAGACAACGTGAATATCCTCCGCAGTTGTCAGCTCCATACCGGCTATGGGAATCACCCCGTACCGCTTTGCCGCCCTGTAAAAGGCAGGGCAGTTACGGCTGGTGTTGTGGTCGGTGAGAGCCGCTATCTGTATGCCGTTTACGGCGCACATTCCGGCAACACTGTTAGGTGTGCTTTCATCGTCGCCGCAGGGTGACAGACAGGAATGGAGATGAAAATCGTAATAATACCTGTTCATAAAACGGAGGCAACCATTGCGGCAAGCTCAAAAGCCGACTTTTCGGAGGACAGGATATTTATACCCTTTTCCGAAGCCAGAGCCGTAAGGCTCATATCAAGCTCAACGCTTTCCGCGAGGATTATGCAGGATACGTCCGTAAGTGTTGCAACGGCGCAGATATTGGCGTTGCTCATTATGGTTATCCATGCGTTTCCGCTTTCCGCCCTGCTCATGACCCAACTGAGCAGGTCGCCTATGTAGCCGCCGCGGATTTCCCTTTCGGGATTCGGCAGAGCCAGCACTTTCAGACCCTTTTCAGAGGCAAACCGTTCAACTGTCATGCTTATGCCTCCTCGTTATTATTTTTGCTTTCAAGATAAGCCCGAAGCTCGTCACGCATACCTATTATACAGTCGGAACGCTTCGCCCTGCCCTTTACCACGTCCTCGGCAAAGGCGCGGCAGGTAGGCGCACCGCAGGTACCGCAGTCGATACCCGGCAGACTTTCACGTATGCGCTGGATTTCCGCCATCATTCTTATTGACGCGCCTATGTTATCACTGAGGCGGTTAATGGGATTGAATGTCGGCAGGCTGTCGAAAAAGCAGCTTTCGGGAATGTATTCGTCATCAATTATATTATTTTGAGAAACAGGCATATATTTTCTCAGCGTTTGCAGGCGAGCCTTTGCTATGTACGGATTTTCCACCGTCATAACGCCGCCCACACAGCCTCCGGGACAGGCGTTAAGCTCGATAAATTCAAGCTGCGGCATATTTCCCGTTTCTATCATATCGAGAACACGTATCACGTTGTCGATGCCGTCGGCGGCAAGGTACCTTTCATTGAATATCGCAGAAGCCTCTCCGCCTGTGGTAGCCCAGCCGACGCCTATTTTACCCGAATGCAGTCTTGATTCGGGAGTTTCCGCCCTTTTCATAACATTCAAAAGCAGGAAATAGACATCGTTTATGGCTATGACCTCATCGACCCTGCTCTTTTTTCCGTCAACGCCGTTTGACACATAGCTGACCTTTGCCGGACATGGGGAGATGAAGAACACTCCGATGTCCTCATCGGAAAGCTCCGGGTGCTCCGAAAGAGCCTTTTCTCTTGCGCTCATTGCGGCAATTTCAACCGGCGGGAGCAACGGCATAATGTGGTCGTGCAGTGAGGGAAAACGGGTTTCGATAAGTCTTACGACCGCAGGGCAGGCAGAGCTGATGACAGGCTTTACCACCCGTTCGGTGTGCAGATACATTCTGGTGTAGCCGGAAACAACCTCCGCCGCCGCAGAAACCTCATACACATCGTCGAACCCTATTTTAATAAGACCGTCCAGAACATAGTCCACGTCCTCAAGACCGTCAAACTGACCGTAAAGAGTGGGCGCAGGCAACGCTATTTTCCACTTGTATTCGTCGAGCCTGTCAAGCTTGCTGTGGACGGGCTTTTTTGCATGGTGCGTACAAACGCGGATACATTGTCCGCAGTCAATGCAGCGTTCCGAACTGATGACCGCCCTGCCGTCACGGATTCTTATCGCCTCCGTAGGGCAGTGCTTCATACAGGCGGTGCATCCGCGGCATTTTTGTGCATCGAGATATACCGAGTGTTTGTAGTTTGTCATATCAGAAATTGACGCGCATGGTTATGGTCGTGCCGCGTCCTACCTCCGTATCAATTCGCATCTCATCGGTATAGTTTTTCATGTTCGGCAAACCCATTCCTGCGCCGAAACCCAGGGAACGAATATCATCGGGGGCTGTTGAGTAGCCCTCTTTCATGGCAAGCTCCACATCGGGGATTCCCGGACCGTGGTCGGCAAGAACTATCTCAACGCCGTTTTCGTCCACCGTTACATCGGCAACACCGCCGTCGGCGTGGATTACCATGTTGATTTCGCCCTCGTACATGGCTATTGAAACTCTGCGATAAATGTCAGGCGAAATGCCCATTTCACGCAAGCTCTTTTTCACCATGACAGATGCCTGACCTGCCGAGGTGAAATTATCGCCGTCTACGTCGTAATGGAATCTGACTAACTCACCCATTTTGTCCGCCTTTCTTCGCAGTGCCAGTAAGACCGTTGGAATAAAGGCGACCGCAAGCCTCGTACATACGCATATCCGTGGTGAGCAGAACTATGCCGTGGTCGATAGCAAGCTGTATCATTTCCTCGGTGGGCTTTTTGCTTCTGACGAAAACGATGCACACCATATCCATCATTTCCGCCGTCCTTATGACCTGAGAATTTACAAGCCCCGTGAGCAGCACAGCCTGGTCCTTAACATACGCCAGAACATCACTCATCATATCGCTTCCGCAGGCGGAATAGACATGATGCCCCAGCATATCTTCATTGCAGATGACTTTAGCGTTCAGCAGCTCCTGAATGGTACAGATTTTCATTTGTTTTTCCCCGCTTACTTATTCGTATTTTGCGAGAATACCGGGAATATCGTCTGCGGTAAGTCTGCCGTAAACATCGTCATTGACGGTGAGGACAGGTGCAAGTCCGCAGGCGCCTATGCAGCGGCAGGCGGTAAGAGAGAACTTTCCGTCGGAGCTGCATTCCTCCGGGTGGATACCGGTTATCTCGGTAATCTTGTCAACAAGAGCCTGCGCGCCTTTTACGTAACAGGCAGTGCCGAGACATACGGAGATGTGATACTTGCCCTTGGGAGACAGAGCAAACTGTGAATAGAAAGTCGCTACACCGTAGACCTTTTCGAGGGGTTCGTTAAGACCCTCTGCGACCATGAGCTGCACCTCGTAGGGCAGATAGCCGTAAATCTCCTGTGCAGCCTGAAGAACGGGCATAACCGCACCGCGCTGCTCCTTGTGAGCTTCGATAGCGGCCATCAGTTTCGCCTTTTGCTCCTCAGTGCCCTTAAAGGGCAAATCGCTGATGATTTTGCGCATTATATTTCCTCCTTGCAAAATGGAAATTTGTGGATAAGGGCATACTTTTTACAGGTACACCCAAACACGGTAATTATAACAGACTTTGTCGGTAAATGCTATACTCGGAGCAATTATTTTTTATCAGAAACGGGCTTTTTTGTTTATTTCGTCATTGTGACCACTACACGGGCGTTTTATTGGGTATTATGTACATAACAATCGAGCGGAAAATCTGTGACAATTCCGGTCTATATCTCCGTTTCTCAACCGTACTTTTCTCAATTTCCTTTTCATATACCTTTTGCCGAGCGCGTTTTTCTCAGCTTTCCTTGTTCAGGGGAGCTACATTGGCTCCCTCTGACGAGGGAGCTGTCAAAATCGTAGATTTTGGCTGAGGGAGAGAAGTTTTAAGTATCAGGCTTAAAATTATTCAAAAGCAAAGCCCTCCTTGTGCAATAGAGTGAATTTTTTCAACCAGCTAAAGTCC
>CAZCQZ010000052.1:0-10411 GCA_964500965.1 uncultured Eubacteriales bacterium
ACCGTTGCTTATCATTTTTAGGGGATTTTCGACTGCACTTTTCTTGACAATTCCAGGCTTAGCTTGTTGATAAATTCTGCAATCCCCCTTGAAGATTGCGGATAAATCACGCAATCTTCTTCCCCCTTTACACAAGGGAGATTGGGCTTGTTGATAAGCCAAAATTTGGGGCTGTAAAAACTTGCGTTTTTACAGCCCTTTTTCGTAAAACAAGCAAGGCTATCAGCCCTCATCGTTCTGTTCCGTTGTATTCTCCCGGCGCATGGTACGAAGTATATCGAGAAGCCCGGAGGAATTGTGGGGGTGACGTTTTTTGCGCGGAGACGGGACTTCGCCGTTTTCCGCAATCTCCGCCACGGGAGATGCGGCAATCTCCGACTGCAAATCTTCGACAGGTTTCGACGCCACCGGCATTTCACCGCGCATAGGTTCGGGCGTAACCGTCACTCTGCGCTCATCGGTGTTTTCCGCCGCGCCGTTAGTGTTTCTGCGCCTGTGTCCACGGCGTTCACGGCGATTCTCCGGGCGTTCGGCGGCTTCCTCTCTTGCAGGCTGCTCTACGGCAACAGGCGTTACCTTGACAGGCTCTTTTTCTTTGTCCGCGCTCTCCGTCTTTGTGCGGACGGCAAGCTTTACGGTTTTCGGCTTTCGCACCTTTAAGCCCACGGAGTGCAGACCCTTGCTGTGCCTTGCCACAATACGCCCGGTAACTGTATACGCCGCTCGTTCAAGAGCATCTTCAAACTGCTTTCGGCTCTCCTGCGCACGTTCGGCACGCTCTGCGGCTGTCGGTTCGGGGTCAACCTCGTCATCGTTGACAACAAACTGCGTTTCGGTGAATTTATCATCGGGCAGAGTAAAATCCGTAAGACTTTCCAACGCCGGCGGCAGCAGGGACAAATCGGATTCTTCTATTTCAACGGTTATCGGAGCAGTTGCCATATGAACAGGCTCAGGTTCGGCGGTGATTTCCGTCTCCGCCACAGGCTCCGATGTCCTGACCTCAACCAAACCGTCAATAAATTCTTCAAAGGTCGGCATTTCAATCGGTTCAGGCTCGGAAACTTCCTCCGACTCAGCGGAAATCTCCTCCACATCGGGGGCTTTCTCCGCCGTTTCGGGCTCAATATGCTCCGTCTCAAAGGGCTCAAGGTCAACCCTTTCAAGCCCGAACATTTCCGCCGCCATATCTTCAACCGACATGGAGCGCGGCAAAAAGCTCAGTGCAGGCACAGGCGGCTCGTCCGTGTGCGCAACAGGCACGGCATCGTGCTGAAACGGCAGTGATGCCGCAGACATCGCCGCTTTATCGCGGTCGGCTTTGCGTTTTTCCGCCGCCAGGCGAAGCTCATCTGCTTTCTGCTTTGTCGAAACCGATATTTCGTCCAGCATTCCGAACAAATCCGCCATACTTTCGCGGTTTAGCTCCGCAACGGACATTTCCGACGGCTTTGGAGTATCATCGACAACGCTTTCCTTTTCGCCCACCGATGCAAAAAGCGCAATATCCTCGGCGTTTATGGGCACTCCGGAACGGTCAAGAGCCGGGGAAGTGCCGATTATTTTTGTAATATCGGAATATTCGGCGGAAAGCTCGCCGCTGTCAATCAAATCAAACTCGGACATTCCCGCGGTTATTTTTTTCTCAGGCCACGCTCCGCGACAGCTTTCGATAATGTCGCTGTCGTAAATCGAAAGCCAGAACTTCGCCTCGTTGCTTCTTGCGTAGTCGATTACCACGTTGGCATCGGACTTGCCCCAGTCAAAGGGCAGCTCCACGTCCGAGAGGCGTACAAAATACTTGACCTTATTGCTCCGCAGAGCTTCCATAGCTTCAAAGTATTCGCGCTGAATATCTCTGTCAAGATTTTCGGAAAGGAATATGAGCAGTGCGGCACAGGAAGCAATGCGCTGAGAAGCGCGCACCTCCGAGGGATTTTCGCAACCGCCCCACGACCACATACGCAGCCCCTCGTTATAAAGCCGCGCAAGGACAGGCAGAGCAAGACGGGTATCCTCCTCCGCGCAGTAAACATATATAAACGGTGAATTTCCTTCATAAGACGGGACAGTCACGTAGCTCAAACATACCAACTCCGATTATTTCGCTTTTGTAATTCTATCACGAAGCCTGCATATATTTCAAGGCTAAACAATGAACTTTCATTATAGTAATTGTTGATAAATTTTTAATAATTCGGCTTCTGCCACAGGGGGCATTACGCCGTCAATCGTTTTCCGCATTTCTCGAAAACTCCAAAATGTCCCCCGGCTGGCAGTCAAGCACATCGCATATTGCTTCAAGGGTGGAAAAGCGTATTGCCGAAACCTTGCCGGTTTTCAGCTTGGAGAGGTTGACGTTTGCCACACCGACCCTTTCGGAAAGCTCCTTTAAGGACATTTTTCTGTCCGCCATAACACGGTCAAGTCTCAGAATAATAGGCATTTTTTCATCTCCGCGTCAAAGGGTTTCGTCCGCCTGATTCTGAAGCTGTGCGCCGTATTTGAAAACGTAGGACAGCATAAAAAGAACGCCGGCAATAATAATATAGGTCAGGTCGATGTCAAAATCCATTTCCATGCTCAAGATACTGTCACCGATAAAAACACTTTTGAAATCGCAGACGTACAGCAGATACGCCTGAAAAGCCGCTTCTGCAAGAGGATACACCACGCCGAAAATCAGCGAATAAATCCCCAGCTTTTTAAGGTTCGCCGCAACAGCTCCGTCAAAAGGATTTCCCTGCGCAAAAGGCGCGAGCACATTTTCGGCGCATTTCATGGAAAGCGCGATATAAACCAGCAAAATCACAACCGCGCCCAACGCCGCAATAACTCTGCCTTTCAGATAAACACCCTCCGGCAGATATTCCGGTGCAATCTCAAAGCTTACATTTCCCAGCGTAATTGTAGTGGAAAGCTCCGAAAAAGCACTGCTGTCAACAAATAACAGTATAACCGCCAACACCGCCAGCAGACCGACAAACACAAAACAGATTATCATGCACGCCTTTGCCGTAGCTTTAATGTCCTTTGCAATTTTCATCATTTTTTCCATATCTGACCCTCCGTAAAATTGATAAAATCCGGATTTCTGTTTTAAGTATACGGTACTGATTTACGTTTGTCAAGTATAAATTAACGATAAACGTAAATTATTTTACTTTTATGATATACTTCCGAATAGCCTTGAACGGACGGCGAAAATATGGTAAAATGAAATACGGAATAAGCCGTGTGGCGGCAGAAAGGGAGCTTACCCCGTGAACAAACCGAAAACTCGTATAAACGCGCTGTTATGTGCGGTAATAATATTACTCTCCGTATTTGCAAATACGGGGCTTTTTGTCCGTGCTCTGGAAGCGGACTACCTCAGCGAAAGTGAAACGATAGTAATAAAAAAAGACACCGGCAACAGCGATTATTCTATTATAGATTCGGCTCACACCGTAACCGGCACCAGCGGCGTTATTTACAAAAACGGCCTGCGCGTACTGCTGACCAGGGACAGTGATGACGGAAAAAGCCTCGTTGCGCTGACCTTTGACGCCGCCGACGGCACGGAAAAACTCTCCGGCTACATCGACCTGGACGAAGAAAGCGAAAATGACGGAAGCTTCAGCGTCAAACTTGAAGTACTTGCGGACGACAGCGTTAAATACACCGTCATTCTCAGTGAAAACACCCGTTTTCCGCTCACCCTTGACGCCTCCGTAAGCGGCGCGAAAAAAGTCACCCTGCGCCTTGCGGATACTTCCGCAAACGAGGGGGAAACGGCGTTTATAATCGGCAATGCCGCACTGTGCAAAAGCGGCGAAAGCGTTCCTGCCGTGACCGTTCCCGACAGAACCGACCCGGAGGAAGAAAACGAAGATGACGAAGAAAACGGGGAATCCTCTCCGGAATCGACCACCGACCTTTCAGCCGACGCTCAGGAGCTTTTGAGCAGGGCAAAGGAATATTCGGGGCACAAATATCTTTACGTAACCATGCAGATTTCGTGGGAGCAGGCGGCAACCTGGTGTGAAATGCAGGGCGGATACCTTGTAACAATCGGCTCTGAAACGGAAAACCGCTTTGTTGCCGACTATTTGCGTTCTCTCGGAAACAAGAGCGCATACACCGGAATGACCGGCAGTGCAGAGGGCGGCTTCAAATGGCAGAACGGCGAAAGTGCCGCGTATATGAACTGGGCAAGGCACTCAGAGGACATAAGCGGCACGGTTTACATGAAAATGGGTGGCGGCACGGACAAATGGACCTACGGAACGGCTGACGACGAATATCTTGATTTTATTATAGAATGGGGAGATAAAAAGCCCCTTGAAGAAGCGAGAAGCAACGCCGACAGCGCAGTAATAATCATTCCGGGTCTGGGCGGCTGTGACCTTTCCTGCTCCGATACAGGCGGCGCCTGGGCAAAAAAATCCGGCTCCTACAACGAGCTTAGCATAGACAGTGTACCGCCGGACAGCGAAGTTACTCAAACCGGCGGCGAATACGGAACGGCAGATGTTTATAAGGCGCTGGCGGAAAGCATAGGGGAGACATGCTCTCACAGTGATGTCGTAGTGTATAACTGGGACTGGCGCGGCAGTACAGCCAAAGGCGCGGCAGGGCTGAGTGCGTTTATCGACCGCGGCGGCTGGAGCAGCGTGTCCTTTGTGTGCCACAACACCGGCGGACTTGTTGCCTGCCGATACATAAGCGAAAACGGCACGGGCGGTATTGATAAGCTCGTAACCCTCGGCACTCCCTTTTACGGCACGGAAAAGGCATTCTGCATGATGCAGTCGGGAATGCTGGCACAGGGTGCCGACTCCGTGCGCGGCACTCTCAGCGAAAATGTCGCGTCTCTCGAAGCTCTTGCATCACTTGTCCCGGAGCAGCCGCAGGTCGGAACGGTGAGCTTCACCGGCACACTTGCGGACAGTCTTTCACGACAGGAAACACTTGAAGCCGCCGGTGCGGATATATCGACAAAAGCGGACAGCGCGTCTCTCGACGAAGTTTATAAGCTTATCGAAAGCGGCAGTTTCGGCGGCGCGTACATCATTGCCGGAATCGGCAAGCCCACAATCAACGCCACGGCGTACACAGACGGCGAAATACGGCGACTGTACGCCGACCTTAACGGTGACGGTCTGACCGACGCCTACAGCGCGACCATGGGGTACAGCTCCGCACGTCCGCCTTATATTCTCGAAAACACCGACGCGTTGGGACTTGTGACCGATGAGGACAGCATAAATCTTATCTGCAACATTCTGTCCGGCAAGGGGGACACCTCCGACTACGCCGCCGAAATCGAAAAAAACGTATACCGCTCAATGAATAACAGCACAGTCAAGCCCGTTGAAATCAGCGTTTCGGGCAGTGCCCGGCTCATTGTGCAGTGCAACGGAGAAACAGCAATGCTTTCCGATGATTCCTATTCATTCGGCGGCAGCTCTCAAAACGCCATGATTTGCGGAGATATTAAAACGGTTTTTGCCGACGAAAGCGCACAGATAACCCTTGAAATACTGGGGGATAACGTCTGTGTGGCAATATCCGGGGACGGCTTTTCAAGGACATGGACAAACATCAATTTAAGCTCAGGCTCGACGCTGAAAGGCTCTGCGGATTCCGATGTGCTCACGGTAACAACGGACAAAGGCAACAGCGGCATAACCGAAATCGCGGCAGATGCGCTGCAACAGCCGGAGGACGAAGAAATTCTTCCCTCCGCAGATGAGGCGGAGGGAGAAGTCGGCGGATTTGTTATCACCCGTAATATCCTGATAGCCGTAGGACTGCTTCTGGCGGCGGCAGTGGCGTTTATACTCATGCCCTATTTCGCCTACAGAGTTTCAAAGGTCGAAACCGACAGGAAGAAACGCGCGCTCAAACAGGCTTTGCGCCAAAGGCGGCGGCAGTCGGCACGTCAGCGCGCAGCAGCTCGGTCCGGTGCGCCCATTCCCACCGACATAGCGGCGTTACCGCCCACCGACAGTGATATGACCTTTGACATAAACGACGTTCTCAGCGGTGATGCGGCAGTGGACTTTGACTTCCTGAGCAAAAACTGAGCTTCGATAAAAGCACAGTCAAAAGCGATACTTTTATGTTTTCAGGCAACAAAAAAACGTCTGCAAGTTTACCTTTCGATAAGCTTGCAGACGTTTTACTTATGGCTTAAATCTGTTCGTATCGGTACTATTCCGCTACGACCGTGTACCAGTCGCCGTCCTGTACTACCTTGTAGCCGTCGGCAACCTTGTTTTCACTGCCGTTTGTTACACCCGGCTCAAAGCCCTTGAAAGAGCCGCCGTAGACCATGATAGGTCCGTAACTGCTGTAATTGTTGCCGAGATTCAAAATAGAACCGCTGTGACCGTCAGCCTCAAATTTACCGCCGTAAATATTGATGTAGCCTTTATTTTTGTAAATGCAGTTATCCTTTGCGGAATGGAAAGTTCCGCCGTAGATATTTGCCGTACCTTTACCTACCTGCACCAGCCATGTTCCGTCGCTGTCATTAGTTGCATTCGATGATATGCTACCGCTGTTATCACCGGAGCTATCAATTATTGTTACGGTTGCGTCGTTGCCGACATAAATTCCGAATTGACAGGTGTTGCCGCCGGTATATTCAAGCTTTTTACCGTTCAAATCAATAACCGTGTCGCTTTGAATGAAAAGTATGGCATAGGTTGCACTGCTTCCGAAATTTTTCACAGCCAAATCCTCGTCATCAAGTGCGATGTCATTTGCCAGAACAACGGTTGCTTCGCCGGATTCGATTGCGGCGCGAAGCTCGTCAATGTCGGAAACGTAGATTTCGTACTCAGCGTCCTTATCATACTGATTTGTGGTGCTGTCGTACTCAACGGTATCCTGAGTTGCGTATACGGTGATAGCAACGCCGTCAATGGAAAGTCCCTGATACTCGTTGCCTGCGGTGGTCTGCATTTTACCGGAGATTGTAAGCACATTGCTTGCGCCTGCTGCAAGAGAAATATCTTCGCCTGCATCGTAGGTTTTTCCTCCGACTTCAACAGTCCAGTCGATTACTTCATTCAGCTTTGCGTCGCCGTCAATACCGGTGATGACGATTTTGTACTTCAGTGCAAGGTTGCCGATGTTTTTGATTGTAACGGCTTCCAGGTCGTAGCTTGCGCCCGGCTCCCAGAGAACAGCTTCGTCCTCGTGACCTGCGGCTTTCTGCCATGAAAGGGTCTTGCCCTCAAGGGTATCGCCGTTCTTGTCAAGCAGTTCAATATCAAGGGTACCTGCCTGAATCTTGTTTACCGCCGTGCTTGCGGTGTCGGTAAACCACGCAAAGGTAGTTCCGAGAAGCATTGTAAAGCAAAGGATAAGTGCCAGTGCGCTGTACAACAACGTTCTCTTTGTCTTTCTGTTATTCGTCATAATTGATTCCCTCCTAACAAAATTTCGACGAATGTATATAAACTCCGCAGAGTACATACCACATTAAATCGGTTTTTATTCCATACAATGCTAACATTAAAAGTTTTCTTATTACATAATAATACTCGGCTTTTCAATTGTCAATAATTTGTGAATAAAAAACTGTGGATTTTGCAAACTTTCTCTTTTAGAAACTCTTGGAATTTTCGCATCATTCCGATTGTTCAAAAAGTAAAAAGCAGGGCAGTGAAAACTTCCGTTTTACTGCTCTGCTTTTTTGTCATAACCGGGAATTTCAATCGGGCAACCGCACAGGCTCTGCCGTTATTTGTAATAATTCATCGGGTTTTTGGTTGCGCCGTTAAGTCTGATTTCAAAATGCAGGTGGGGACCGGTTGAGTTACCGGTGCTTCCGACCTTTCCTATTGCCTGACCCTTTGTAACTTTCTGTCCGACGCTGACGTTGATTTTGCTCAGGTGGGCGTATCTGGTCAGGTAGCCGTTGCTGTGTTGAACATCAATGCAATAGCCGTAGCTTGAGAACCAGCCGGCTCTAGTAACCTTTCCGTCTGCGGCGGCAACAACCGTCCTGCCGTAAATGCCGCTGGTGGAAATATCAATACCCTTGTGCAGCTTGCCCCAACGCTGTCCGTAGTACGAGGACACATGCTTTACGCCGGGAACAGGCCATGTAAACATACCTGTAGGCACTCTGCCGCCGGAGGAGGAGGAAGAAGACGAGGACGAGGAGGACGAGCTGACCGGCACATATTTCTTTGTGCCCACAACATAAACCTCATCAACAGGAGCCTTGAGCACTTCCGTTTCGATAACCTTTCTTCTCTGCTCAACGCCGCCGACGTAAACAATTTCCTCCGTCACCTTGTTAGTACCCTTTTGACCCTTGGTTTTCAGCTTTTTATAACTCGTATACTTGGTGGAATCGTTGACGGTCGTAGTCTTATAAGCAACGCTTACGGTATACTGTCTGACCACAACGCACTTGACCTCAAGCACCGGTTCTTCCGTTTCCACTGTGACGGTGTTTCCCACAACCAAACCTGTTTCGGCAACCGTGGGGTTAAGCTCGTAAAAACGCTCCTCGGTCATGCCGTAGGCAGACAGCAGCTTTGAAACCGTGTTGCCGGACTTGATTTTGTGAGATTTTAAAACCGTCTTGTTGCCTCTGATAATATTGCGAAGCTCTGCGGCGGTAACAACGTCCTTTGCCGCATAAAGACCGCTCTTTGTCTCAACCTCCTGCACGAAGCTGAGCGTTCCGGTCTGATTGGCATTGTTAAAGCTTTCGGTAAATTCGTCGAGAATAAAGCTCAAATCGCCCTCACTGCGCAGTGCGCCCACAAGCTCACCGTCGATGAAAAGCCCGTAGGCTTCCTCAATATCGGTGTTGCCGTAAAGCATACTTTCCGCAAGCTGAGTGGAATTTTTCACATCGGACGAATCCGCAGTCGCAAGCCTGTATGTGGGGCTAAGCCCTGCCTCGATTTCCTCACTGGTGCTCATGAGCTGAGACGTAACAATTTGCGATGCTTCGGTAAAGGTGGTTTCGTCAGCTATGTATCCCACCGTTTCACCGCCGCACTCCACTTCAAGCACGTAATTGCGGTTAAACACGGCGTTCACCGTTGCGCAGAGAATAACAACGCAGATAACAGGCAGAATGCTGTTTACAACACTTGCAAGGAAAGTTTTGTGCCTGACTGCGGAACTTGCGGCTGCGCCGACCCCTGCCTTTGCGCAGGACAGCACACCGTCCTTTTTAGCCGCATCAATTCGCGGCTTTGCCGAAGCAAGCTCATCTCTGATTTCCGCGAACGTGGCTTTTGTGGTATTCACAGGCTGAATAACAGCGGAATTGAATTTGCGTGCGATAAATTCGCCGCACGGTCTGAAAAGTCTTTTTGTTTTTCTTACAATCGTATTGATTCTGCGCTGTATCTGCATTCCGTAAAGACAGCACAGACGGTAAAGCAATTCAAAAAAGCCGTATCGGGCATCACCCGACTTGCCGAGCTTATGCAGGGACGACCTTGAAAACAGCGAGCCGACAGCGGCGGCTGCTCCGTTAATGAGGTTAATCATGCTTTAAGCTCCTCTCTTAAAGGTCATCGGTTACAAATTTGTAACCGTCGAGATTTATTATAGCAGATTTCGGCTCCATTTCAACCCTTTGCGGAAATCTTCTGATATTTACGGCAAATCTTTTCTACTATCTGCACTTGGATTTGTGCAAAATGACGTAAATCAGCAGTAATATATATCTTTCTCAGTCAGGTTTTTGATTACATCGTTGTAACCTGCGGCAATTTTTACCGCGCCCTCAAGGTCGTGCTCAAGATAATTGCCGCATTCCTCCGGCAAAGCCGCTCCCGGTATCGGCTCGTCCCACAGGGCAATCCGGTGAAAAACGGATTTCACCAGCGAAACCACCTGAGCATCGGTCATATCCCTTGTAAGCAGATAAAACCCGGTGCGACAGCCCATAGGTCCGAAATACACAATATTATCGCCAAAGGAGCTGTTTCTGAATAATGTCGCTCCGAGATGCTCCACAGTGTGCATTGCCGCTTGCTCCATATACGGCGGCGTATTGGGCTTGACGGTGCGCAAATCCCATGTATCAATGCCGCTGTCCCGGCGTGATATGTAAATTCCCCGTTCCAGCTTATTGTGGTCAACGGTGAAGCTTGCAATCTTTTTCATATAATCTCCCTTTCCTTGTGCGTTCTAAACGTTCTGCGATTATTATACACTAATTTTTCTCCATTGGCTACGGTAAACGCAAATTTATCGTTCAATCCCACACCGGGACGCCGAGGACGTCGTCCCCTACGGAGTTGAATTTTAGAGAGGTTGAAAATTTTCAGTTACCGGCTCCCCTTGTCAGGGGAGCTGTCACGAAGTGACTGCGGGGTAGTTATTGCTTGGATTTGTGCTATTGGCTGAAATTTAACAAATTACCATGGCTCCCTTGTGT
>CAZCQZ010000053.1:0-10042 GCA_964500965.1 uncultured Eubacteriales bacterium
CGCGAAGCTTGTAATAGTAGGTTTTGTTGCAGGTAAGCCCTGTGTGGCTGTAGGTCGTGGCACTGACGGTTGCCTTGCGTGAATATGTGCCGGCTGCGCTTGTTGCAACCCAGACCTCATAGCTTACCGCGTCCTCAACGGCTTCCCATGTGAGCCTGTTGCCTGTGTACCCTGCGGAAGCGGCGGTAAGGGTGGGTGTGATATAGGTGAATGTCGGTGCACTGAGGATTTCAATAGAAGTTGTAATTAATTTATAATTCGGGAGTTCGGTATTGGTCATTATGCAAACAAGGGTATTGCCGATGCATTTTTCGCCAAAGGTAAACACACCGTTTGCAGCACTTGTCGGTGTCACTTCGTCCCAAACATCTGATGGCGTTACCACTTTACGCCATGCATCTGACGGTGTTACCTCATTCCATGGATTCTCATCAGTTACACAATACCAGACGTAATCAGTAGTAGTTCCGTTTACCGAATATACAGACGAAAGGTCAATTTTTTCGCCGGCATAAGCACTTTCGGAAACAGCGTAATATTGAGGACAATAGTCGGAGAATTTAACAGATAGAATATCGTTGGTAATGTCGGCAAATTTAATGTAATTGCCAAAACATGACAGTGCTCCAAGTTCGGCGTTCTTGCTGACATCAAGTGAGGTGAGCTGATTATTATAACAATTTAAAACACCCAGTGAAGTACATTCACTGACATCAAGCTCGGTGAGCTGATTATAAGTGCAAGACAAATATTCAAGCGCGGAATTATTGCTTACATCAAGTTCGGTGAGCTGATTACAATTGCAAAGTAAAGCTGTAAGCGCGGAATTCTTGCTTACGTCAAGTTCGGTGAGCTGATTGATAGGACACCACAACCATTCAAGGGCAGTGTTCTTGCTTACGTCAAGTTCGGTGAGCTGATTCCAACTGCAATCCAAATATTCAAGGGCAGTGTTCTTGCTGACATCAAGTGAGGTGAGCTGATTGCCGAAGCAATACAAAGTTTTAAGCGCAGTGTTTTTGCTGATATCAAGTGAGGTAAACTGATTGCTTTCGCAACTGAGCCATTCAAGCGCAGTATTTTTGCTAATATCGAGCTCGGTGAGCTGATTGTAAGAGCAATCCAAAGATGTAAGAGCAGTATTCTTGCTAACATCAAGCTCGGTGAGCTGATTGCCACCGCACTTCAAATATTCAAGCGCGGTGTTCTTACTAACATCAAGCTCGGTGAGCTGATTGTAAGAGCAATCCAAATATTCAAGCGCAGTGTTCTTGCTTACATCAAGTGTGGTGAGCTGATTGCCCTCGCAATCCAACCATTTAATCGTAGTGTTGTTGCTTACATCGAGTGAGGTAAGCTGATTGTTATCGCAGTGTAAATACCAAAGCCAATCAGCATTGCTGACATCCAAGGATGTTATTCCATTGTCAATATTGTACTCAACCCAATCGTCCATTTCCTCGTCATAGTAGTAATGAGTATCGGAGGAACAATCGAAAGAATATATATTACCGGCAGAATAAAGCTTGATTGTATTTCCGGCGGTTACTCCGCTCTCGGAATATTTAACAATATTACCATCGCCCCAGTCAACATAAATGTCATTGCCATCAATAGTCTTTACATCTAATGCCATAGAGCCGCCAACATCAAGATTGGTAGTAAAGGCTATCTGTGGCTTGTCGAGGTCAGTAGATTCGCCTGATATACGAACCATTACGGTTTTCAGCTCCCAGTCGGGGAACTGTTCATTGGTCATTACGCAATAGAAATACTTGCCGGCAAACTCCTCGCCAAAGGTAAACACACCGTCATCAGAGTCTGTAGGAATAACCTCTGCGCCGGTTAATAAGTTGTACCAGTTATAGGTTGTGTACGAGCCGTTTACACAGTATTCGAAGGAAAGGTCAACAGTTCCGTCAGCCTCGATTTCAGTTGCTTCAAGGGTGTACTCACTCTGAGGGGAATATTCGCCCCAATCCAATTGTGAAGTATTTACCTTAAGTGTTGAAAATTTGAGACTGTTTTCATAACAATGTAATTCGGTCAGAGCTTCATTGCTGCTCAAGTCAAGCTCGGTGAGCTGATTGTCGAAGCAATCCAAATATTTAAGCGCAGTGTTCTTGCTGACATCAAGTGAGGTGAGCTGATTTTCACTGCAACCCAAACATTCAAGCTCGGCATTATTGCTGACATCAAGTGAGGTGAGCTGATTGACGCCGCAATACAAATATTTAAGTGCAGTGTTCTTGCTGACATCAAGTGAGGTAAGCTGATTGTTGTAACATTCCAATTCTCCAAGGGCAGTGTTCTTGCTGACATCAAGTGAGGTGAGCTGATTCCAACTGCAATCCAAATATTCAAGGGCAGTGTTCTTGCTGACATCAAGTGAGGTGAGCTGATTGCCGAAGCAATACAAAGTTTTAAGCGCAGTGTTTTTGCTGATATCAAGTGAGGTAAACTGATTGCTTTCGCAACTGAGCCATTCAAGCGCAGTATTTTTGCTAATATCGAGCTCGGTGAGCTGATTGCCGGTACAATCCAATTCTCCAAGCGCAGTGTTTTTGCTAATATCGAGCTTAGTGAGTTTGTTGTCAATGCACCACAACAAGTAAAGCGCAGTGTTTTTACTTACATCAAGCTCGGTGAGCTGATTGCCCCAACAGGATAGCCGTACAAGAGCAGGATTTTTGCTGACATCAAGTTTGGTAAGCCGATTGTCTCCGCACCACAACCATTCAAGTTTGGCATTTTTGCTAATATCAAGCTCGGTGAGCTGATTGTCAGTACACCACAATCTTGAAAGCATGGTAGCATTGCTAACGTCCAACGCCGTTATGCGGTTATAGATTCCTTCAATATAATTTTCGTCTGTTTCGACATCAACGTATTCCGAATAATCAGAAGTACAGTCAAAAATGGTTATATTACCATTACAATAGAACTTAATTGTGCTTCCGGCAGTTACGCCGTCCTCGGAAAATTCAACGATGTTACCATCGCCCCAATCGACATAGACAGTATCATCTGCTGTTATGCTTAATAGCATTTCACTGCCTGTATCAAGAGCGGTGGTCATAACTATCTGCGGCTCGCCGTAGTCCCCGTTATCTAGACTGAACATAACTGCGCCGTACACATCGGCGGTTGACATGGGCATTGCCACATCAGCCTCGGACACCTTTTCCCCAGTAGGTATTTCCTCCGGTTTTTCAACAACATCTGTCTTCTCAAAGTTGACAGCAATATCGCTGCCACTGACAGTGTCTCCGGTGGTGACAGCTTCGGAAGCATAGGCACTACCGAAAGTCACGTTCTGAACCAACGAAACCATTAGACACAGGCACAACAGCAGGGCTGCTATGCGTTTTCTGAAAGAGATTAGCTTTTCGCTTTGGTGAAAGTTTTCTGCACTTTTGTTTTCCATTGTTAGACCTCCACAAAATAAGATTTTACACAAAGATTTTAGTGATTACGATTGTTATTCAAGCCGCAAAATTACACAATAAAAACAAACGTAAGTCCTTTGTGTATATTTATTATAACACGTGGCAATACGTTTTCAACTGTAATTTGATACAAAATTATTCTAATAAATTTGTAATATTTTTTTGAAATGTTCGGCAAAGGTGCAAAACAAAAATGCTCTGCCATACTGTTCCCGGTATTGCAGAGCAAATATTGATATGTTTTATCACTCGGTATACATACTGTAAAGCTCGCTGTACAGTCCGCCTTTTGCGATAAGCTCTTTGTGAGTTCCCTGTTCCTCTATTCCCTTTTCGGTCAGGACAAGTATCTCAGTTGCATTTCTTATAGTCGTCAGGCGGTGTGCTACGGTAAAGGTCGTTCTCCCTACCGCAAGCTCCTCCAGCGACTTCTGCACAAGCTTTTCGCTTTCGTTATCAAGGGCAGAGGTTGCTTCATCAAGAATAAGCACCGGTGGGTCTTTGAGGAAAACTCGCGCTATTGATATTCTCTGCTTCTGTCCTCCCGAAAGCTTTACTCCCCTCTCGCCTACATATGTATCGTAACCATTGGGCAGCTTCATTATAAATTCATGCGCTCCTGCCTTTTTAGCCGCTTCGATTATTTCTTCTCTGTCGGCTCCCGGCTTTCCGTACTCTATATTTTCAAGCACACTGCCGCTGAACAGGTAAACGTCCTGCTGGACAACGCCGATGTTTGAACGCAATGAATGTAATGTCAAGTCCTTTATATCCACGCCGTCAAGGGTTATCGAGCCGTCGGTTACCTCATAAAATCTCGGTATCAGACTGCACAGCGTAGTTTTACCGCCCCCCGACGGTCCGACCAGTGCAACGTTCTCTCCCCTTTTGACCTTGATATTTATATCGGAAAGAACATACTCGTTATTATCGGAATATCTGAATCCGACATTTTTAAACTCAATCTCGCCTTTAACCTCCGTCAGCTCACGGGCATTGGGCGTATCGGCTATGGTAACAGGGGTGTCCAGAATTTCGGTAAAGCGTTCTATTCCCGTAAGTCCCCTCTGGAACTGCTCGGTAAACTCCACTATTCGTCTGATTGATGTCAGCAGGGTGTTGACGTACAACAGATACATTACAAGCTCTGCTGCGTCGATTTTACCGTATTTAACAAACAGTGCGCCGACAACTACAACCAGTATGTACATCAATCCGTCAAAAAATCTGGTACATGAATTAAAGCCGCCCATATAATAATAAGCTCTGCTTTTCACTTTCAAAAACGCTTCATTGCCTTTTTTAAATTTTTCTTCCTCTATGTCTTCATTCGCAAAGGAACGCACCACGCGCACTCCGAGCAGGCTATCCTCGACCTGTGAATTTAATTCTCCGACTTTGACCCTTGATTCCGCATGAGCCGCTCTCATTCTTTTGTTAAAAAATCTTGTGGTAACAAGTATCAGGGGAATAACCGCGAAAATGATACAAGTTAGCGGAACATTTACAAAGCATAGAATTATAAACGCACCGATTATCTTAACTCCGGCAATAAAAAATTCCTCCGGACAGTGGTGCGCAAATTCGGTGACGTCAAAAAGGTCGTTGGTTATTCTGCTCATAAGCTGTCCTATTTTTGTTTCGTCGTAATATGAAAATGACAGCTTCTGCAAATGAGCAAACAGGTCACGGCGCATATCGGTTTCCATTCTTGTACCCGTAATATGTCCTATACTCGACATGAAGAAATTTGCCGCCGTATCCACAAGGCGCATTAATAGGTATATTCCTCCGATTTTCAATATCCAGCTTACAGCCATTGCCTGCGGATTTTTTATTCCCTCGTTTGTTATCTGCTGAACTATAGTCGGTAAATACAGGTCACACACCGTTGTGAGCAGTGCACAAAACAAATCCAGTATCATAAGCCATGTGTACGGCTTATAATACGGCAAAAACCGCTTTATCAGTGAGCTGTTGGAGCTTTTTCTTTTGTACCTTTCCTTTATATCGCTGTTTTTCAATTCATTACCCTCTTTTTTATATAATTCTTTGCCATAACAAAACGAAGCCATGAACTCAGCACGGCTTCGTTACAGGCATTTTTATTTGCGATTATTGCGGCTTGTCTCCTGTTCCGTATACCGTAAAGGAGGTTTTCGCACTCTTTAAATCCGTCAGCGGCATTTCAAGCGCCGCCTGACGCGAAACAGCAGGTTCGCTGATTTTCACATTCAGCACTGCTACAGGTTCACATTCCCACAGCGGTACTTCATCGCCGCGCACCAACGCTTTAGCTTTGTACTCCCTTGTCACGCTTACGCTCCCTTTCGGTTCAAGCACAAGCGGCACATCTGATGCCGAAACAGCTCCCGATGGCACAAGCTCATAACCGTCTGCGGTAACGGTAATATCAAAACCGTTTCTGTCAGGCGCAACACTGTAATAGTTTTCCGATTTGTTTTCGATGACTGCCGTTACGGATATTACAGAGCCTGCAAAATACGCGGATGAGCTTGTACGTATCTGCACGGAAATGGTTTCGTAATCGACCTGTGCTACTGCCTGATAATCATCGCTGTAGTTAAGGTCGGTCTTTTGCTCGTTATTCTGCTTATTACCACAGCCGGTAAGAAAAAGCGCAGTTATCACACACAGAATCGTTATCACTGTCGGACACCGTTTCATTAAACCACTCCTTTTGTGATTATCAAGGTGAAGTAATTTCAAATTTTACAAGTCTTCATTGAGCAGCAATGTCATAAGCTCACAGCCGCGTTCGACTTTTATACCGCTTTTCGACGCCGATTTTTCGCTTACGCTCGAATATTCCTTTATTCCCTTATCCCTGCTTCTGTCATAAAGAATAAAGGGTACGTCGTCCATTTCGTGGGTCATGGTCGCAATCGGAGTCGGGTGGTCGGGGAGAATGAGCAAACGGTAATTTTCAAATTCGTCCAGCTCACTGCGGAGCACCGACAAAACCTTTTCGTCAATAAGCTCAATAGATTTTATCTTGTTTTCTGTTTCGCCTCTGTGTCCGCACTCGTCCGGCGCTTCAAAATGAAGATAAGCGAAATCAGTTCCGTTTTTAAGCTCGTTTACTGCGGCTCTGACCTTGCCGTCAAAATCAGTATCAACATATCCGGTTGCACCCTTGACCTCACAGACCTTCATGCCGGCACATATTCCTATGCCCTTTATCAGATCCACCGCCGAAACAACCGCGCCTTTTTTGCCGTACTTTTCCTCGAACGGGTCAAGTGCCGGTGCAGTGCCCTGACCCCACAGCCATATTGAAGTGGCAGGGCGTTTTCCCTCTCTGACCCTTTCGATATTAACCGGGTGGTCTTTAAGTATTTCAACGCTTTTCTTCATCATTTCAAGTAATTCAGGTGCTTGAGAAAAGCTATTAAGATAATCACCTATAACTCTGCCGGAAATATCATGAGGCGGAGTAAGATTTCCGATATTTGCATTTCCGTTGTGCCAAACCAGGCAATGCCTGTAGGAAAAGCCCGGATGAAATCCGTATTTTTTGTTTGAAAAAGCTTTATCCACAGCTTTTATAAGCTCTGCCGCTTCTTCGGTGGAAATATCACCTGCGCAGTAATCCACCATTCTTTTATCCTCGTAGTTTTCCTCGTCTGAAAGGGTTACAAGGTTGCATCTCAGAGCAACATCGGTATTTTCAAGCTTTATACCCATGCTGACAGCTTCAAGGGGTGAACGTCCGGAATAATATTTCTTAGGGTCATATCCCATGACAGACAGATTTGCCACATCACTGCCGGGCTTAAAGCCCTCCGGCACGTTGGAGACAAGACCGACCGTTCCGTTTGCGGCAAAATAATCCATATTCGGCTTTTCGGCATATTCCATTGGTGTTTTTCCGCCCAATGCATCAATCGGATAATCCGACATTCCGTCACAAAGGACGACAACATATTTTGTACTGTTCATACGGCAACATCCTAACTAAGTGAGTTTCTTTGTTTGAATTGCTCAAAATGAGTATATCATAAATTTTTGCGTTTTACCATACCCTTATATACTTTTATTCTTTTCAATTGCACTTACCTCTCTACTGTGCTACAATAACCGTGAGGTGGTATAATGACAATTTACGATATTTCCCGTGAAATACTGTCCGCGCCGGTATATGACGGTGACAGACAACCGGAAATCGAATCGGTTTCGAGCATGACCGACGGCTCTGCGTACAATCTTTCAAACTTACATATGTGTGTTCATAACGGCACTCATATTGATGCTCCGTTGCACTTTATTGAGGACGGTGCTTCGATTGAGCAGGTTTCGCTGGACAGATGTATAGGTCCTTGTACGGTTGTTGAGTGCAATCACCCTCTTACCGGACAGCGCGCCGAGGAGCTTCTACCCTATATTAAAAAGCGGCTTCTTATAAAAGGGAACGGTGAAATTACCCAAAGCGCGGCTTTTGTTTTTCAGAGCTGGGGCATTAAGCTGATAGGCGTTGAAAGTCTTTCGGTCGGTGACGTAAATGCTCCTGCTGCCGTCCACAGAGAGCTTTTAGGTGCTGATGTAGCACTTCTCGAAAACCTCAATCTCAGTAACGTCCCCGTGGGCGATTATTATCTTATTGCCGCGCCTTTAAAGCTTCGCGGTGCGGAAGCCGCCCCTTGTCGTGCGGTGCTTCTCAAAGACGTAATAGCATAAAACAGCCAAGCGGCAAGATTATACCGACTTCTGCGGCTTTCGATATTGCACAATGCGTTGTTTGTTTGCTATATTTATTTTAAATCAATGAAATACGCTAGGAGTGTTCATATGAAATACAGAAATCCCGTTATAACCGGTATGGCTCCCGACCCAAGCATTTGCCGTGCCAACGGTAAATATTACCTGGTCACAAGCTCATTTCACTATTTTCCGGGCGTACCGATTTACGAAAGCGATGACCTGCTTAACTGGAAAATGATCGGTCATTGTCTTACACGTAAAAGTCAGATTGACTTAGGTAACATCGGTGCTTCCGGCGGTATTTTTGCCGCGACTATCCGTTACAACGAGGGTCGTTTTTATATGATTACCACCAATGCCACCACAGGGCAAAATTTTATTGTGTGGACGGACAATATTTACGACGAATGGAGCGACCCGATTTATATTGACCACAAGGGCATTGACCCGTCCCTTTATTTTGAGGACGGTCATGTTTATTTCTGCGGCAACGGCAATTACGGTCCCGATAACGCCGCCGCTGTTCTGATGTGCGAAATCAACATCGAAACAGGTGAAAAAATCGGTGACGTCGTTCCTCTTTGGGGCGGTTCAGGCGGCAGATACCTTGAATCCCCTCATGTTTATAAGATTGGAAATTACTACTATCTGACCGTTGCGGAGGGCGGAACGGAATACGGTCATATGATAACCTATGCCCGTTCCGAAAACCTTTTCGGTCCTTATGAGGGATATTCCGAAAATCCCGTCATAACCAATCGCAATCTGGGCTGTTGTATTTATCAGGGCATGGGTCACGGCGATTTATTTGAGGATTACAACGGCAACTGGTGGATGGTGCACCTGGGCTTCCGTCAGCTTGATATGTGGCTTCCGTTTCATCAGCTCGGCAGAGAAACCTTCCTCACGCCTATTGTATGGAACAGCCACGGCTGGTTTGAAGCCGCAAACGGCGGCAAGGTGCTGGGCACTATGGAATCCGATGTGCTCAACACAACTCAGCATTTTGTTACGGACGAAGCTCTCCCCTGCGTCAGCATGTGCTATATACGCAATCCGGAATACGGCAATTACAGCTTTAACGGCAATGCTATTTCTCTGCGCGGCAGTAAATACACCCTCAGTGATGTTGCTTCTCCGACATTTATCGGCACTGCTCAGAAAGAATTTGATGCGGATATTACATGCTCTGTTACCCCCGGCGACGGTGAATCCGGTCTTACCGTGATTATGGACGACACTCACCACTATGAGGTTTTCGTTGATGACAGCGGAAATGTCAGGGCAAGAATAGTTATCGGCACTGTTAAGCACATCTGTGAAAAGTCGCTGTCTGTTGATACTTCACGTCCCGTAAGGCTTAGAATCATCAGTGATGCTCGTTCTTACACTCTGCTCGCCGCTCAGGACGGTGAATATACGGAGCTTGCCGTTCAACGCTCTCGGTACCTCTCTACTGAAGTTGCCTGCGGCTTTACCGGCGTAATGTACGGTGTTTACGCAACCGGAAACGGTGCGGACTGCACCACCCCTGCTGTGTTTACAGACGTTAAATGCAAATATCGAATTGACGAATAATCAAAAGCAAAACGGTTTGTTATCCGACTATTGACAGGTGCAGTAAAAAGCGTAAGCTTTTTACTGCACCTGTTTAATAATATGCGATTTTGCGATGACCGTTTCGATAGCGCATTTTTTCATTTATCTCTTTTTGTAAATGACAAGCTCCGGATTTGCGCCGTTTTCCTCATAAGTACTGACAAGCAGGAAATCCATATTCGCAATCACTCCGAAGCATCTGTCTCCGTCAAATTCACACGCAAGCTGATTGCCAAGATATGTCTTTGAGTCATCTAAAAATTTCACCGAAT
>CAZCQZ010000054.1:0-9709 GCA_964500965.1 uncultured Eubacteriales bacterium
GAAAACTCCTATCGAAGCTTTCCTTGAAAGTGTTGCACTTGGTTGACAATCTGCCATATTGAAGCCATTCGGCTTCAATCGGGGAATTGTAGAATTTATCAACAAGCTAAGCCAAAATGATAAATCTGAGCAATTGACAATCCCTCAATCAAATCCGCAGGCTTTGATACGCTACACATTTACACAAGGGAGCCATAATAACTGATAAATTTCAGCTAAACGATAAATTATGATTTATCGTTTAGTCTAAGTTCCCTTTGTGTAAGTTGGAAATTGTCTTTTTACCAATAAGTCATTTTATAACTGTTTAACTAAGCCATCACACGCCGTAAAAAATTATTCACTTCTCCCCAATTGCGACAAGGTTTTTGCCGTCAACTGAGTATAATATAACCACAACCCCACATTCCCACTCCACCATTGCAGAAAAGCCGTCCTGAATTATCAGGGCGGCTTTTCTGTTCTTTTCTGTATTGAATCAATTTCAAAGCAGCTAATATTTGTTCTACAAAATTGTTCCACGTGAAACAATTTCAGTTTTATAGCAAAGTATTGTGAAAAATCCAGTAGTTTTTATTTCAATAACTCTTCCATTTTGTAAATGTATGTGTTACAATACTAAGGTAAGAAAAAGCAGACTGTACCCACGGAAAGGATGAGACTATCTTGGGTAAAATAATAGTTATAGCAAATCAAAAGGGCGGTGTCGGTAAAACCACCACAGCGGTTAATCTGGCGGCGGCTCTGGGTCTTAAAAAGAAAAAGGTTTTACTGGTCGATATTGATTCTCAGGGCAACGCTACCACCGGATTGGGAATCGGAAAGCGTGACAGTGCAAAAAAGAACGCCTACGAGGTGTTGATGGGTGAAATACCTGCAAGCGAAGCAGTTGTAAAGACCGAATGGGAGAATCTTTGGGTTATTCCGGCAAGCATAGATTTAAGCGGTGCGGAGCTGGAATTGGTGGATTTGGAAAATCGGGAAATGTTTCTGAAAAACGCATTAGCCCCTGTTCGCAGTGAATATGATTTCATTGTTGTCGATTGTCCGCCGTCAATGGGACTGGTTGACATAAATGCTTTATGCGCCGCCGATTCGGTACTTATTCCGTTGCAGCCGGAGTTCTATTCTCTGGAGGGTTTGGCACAGCTTACAACTACGCTGCAAGCCATCAAAAGAGGTTTCAATCCGAATCTTGAAATTGAGGGCGTTTTGCTGACGATGTTTGACGGCAGGCTGAATCTGACAGGCGACGTTGTGGAACAGGTGAAAAAATATTTCCCGAAGCAGGTGTTCAAAACCGTGATTCCCCGTTCCGTAAGATTCGCGGAAGCACCCAGCCACGGTAAGCCTATCGCCTATTTCGACAAGCACAGCAAGGGCGCGCAGGCGTATGATGAGCTGGCAAAAGAGGTCATAAAACGCAACAGAAAATAACACATTATATATAGAAAGAAGATGAAATAATGGCTGCAAAAAACCGAGGACTGGGCAGAGGTCTTGACGCGCTGCTGCACGACAACACGCCGGACAGCAACATAACAACGCTTCCGCTTTCACAGCTTGAGCGCAACAAGCTACAGCCCCGTCGGGATTTTGACCAGGCGTCCCTTTCGGAGCTTGCCGATTCCATAACTCAGCTTGGCGTGATTCAACCCATACTGGTGCGCCCGGTTGCAAGCGGCGGTTATCAGATTGTCGCAGGAGAACGCCGTTTCCGTGCCGCACAAATGGCAGGATTAAAGGAAGTCCCGGTAATAATTCGTGAGATGGACGACCGCGAAACCGACGAGGTGGCACTGGTGGAAAACCTCCAGCGTGAGGACCTCTCACCTATCGAAGAAGCGCTTGGTTATGCCCGTTTGATGAACGAATACAGCATGACCCAGGAGGACGTTTCACGTCGGGTTGGCAAGGCACGTTCCACCGTTGCAAACTCCGTTAGGCTGCTGGATTTGCCGGAGGCGGTGCAGCAGATGCTCAGCGACGGCGACATTACAACAGGTCACGCAAGACCTTTGCTGGGGCTTTCCGACGAGGAGGATATTACCCGAATCGCTTCGCTCATTACAGCACGTGGCTTGAATGTCCGCGACGTTGAAAGGCTTGTGCGAAAGGAAAAGGAGCGCAAGGCGGAAACGGAGCAGAAAGAGAGAAACGAAACAAAACAACCTCAAATGATTGCCCGTCCCAAATACATCGAGGAGCTTGAAATTGCCATGAGAACCGAGCTTTGCAGAGGTATTACAATTACGGAGACAGGTAAGGAAAAGGGCACGCTTACCATTGAATACAACTCTTACGAGGAATTAGGCGACATGGCAATGCGACTTGCAGGGCACAAATAGTGATATTTATTACCAATATTACTATTTGTAAAATACACGTAATATACAAAACGTAATATTACAGTAAAATATAACAAAATAAGGGAGTAATAAAAATGCTTGACATCAATATTATCCGCAACGATACACAAAGAGTTAAGGACGCACTTAACCGCAGAAACGGTGATTATACCGAAACTATTGATTCTATTCTTGAAATTGATAAAAAGCGTCGCGCACTGATGACCGAGGTTGAGGGAATGAAAGCACAGCAGAACACTGTGTCTAAAAAAATCCCTCAGATGAAGAAAGCCGGAGAGGACACCACTGCAATTATGGCGGAAATGAAAGAGCTTTCCGATAAGATTAAAGAGGGTAACGACCAAATCGGCAAGCTGGACAACGACCAGCGCGAGCTTCTTCTTTCCGTTCCCAACCTCCCCGATGACAGCGTTCCCACCGGTAAGGACGACACCGAAAATGTTGAGATTCGCCGTTGGGGTGAGCCGAAACAGTTTGACTTTGAACCTAAGGCTCACTGGGACATCGGAGCGGCTCTCGATATACTCGACCCGGAGGCTGCCGCAAAGGTGGCAGGCGCAAGATTTACGTTCTACAAAGGTTTAGGTGCGAGACTTGAGCGATCCATTATAAACTACTACCTCAACACTCACACCGAGAACGGTTACACCGAAATGTTCCCTCCGTTTATGGTAAACCAAAAAGCTATGGAAGGAACAGGTCAGTACCCGAAATTCGTCCAGAATGAGGGCGCATTTAATGTTAACAACAACGACTTCTATCTTATTCCTACTGCCGAAGTTCCGGTAACTAACTATCACAGAGAGGAAATATTCTCCGCTGACGAGCTGCCCAAAAAGTATTGCGCATACTCCGCCTGCTTCCGTGCAGAGGCAGGCTCGGCAGGCAGAGACACCAGAGGTCTTATTCGTCAGCACCAGTTTAATAAGGTTGAGCTTGTAAAGTTCTGCCGCCCGGAGGATAGCTGGAACGAGCTTGAAAGCCTGACCCGTGACGCCGAGCGCGTGCTTCAGGGTCTGGGTCTTCCCTATCGCGTGGTCTGCCTCAGCTCCGGCGATTTGGGCTTCTGCTCCGCAAAGACCTATGATATTGAGGTTTGGATGCCCTCATACGGCAGATATGTTGAGATTAGCTCCTGCTCCAACTTTGTTGACTATCAGGCACGCCGTGCGCAGATTAGATACAAGGCAGACCTCAAGAGCAAGGCACAGCTTATCCACACCCTCAACGGCTCAGGCGTTGCAATCGGCAGAACTACCGCCGCCATTCTGGAAAATTATCAGAACGCTGACGGCTCCGTTACCGTCCCCGATGCACTGAAAGCCATGATGGGCTGCGAGGTTATTAAATAATCGGATTTGACCGGCTGTATAAGGCTACCTGAAAAGGTAGCCTTATACTAATTAAGTGGGATTTTGGGATAATAGATAGTGAGAGTATTTAATGGAGTAAAATCTCTGATTGCAGTAGCAACGTCCTCGGCGTCCCGTGGTGGGGTCGAATGATAAATTTTGATTTATCGACAAGCCAAAGCCACCCTTGTGCAATGGAGTGAACTTTATCAACCAGCCCAAGTCCCCCTTGTGTAAATGGGGGATATTGAAGCCTATGGCTTCAATCGGGGGATTGTCAGGATTTATCAACAAGCTAAGTCAAAATGATAAAGCTAAGCTATAGAAAAAGCAATCCCTCAGTCACTCCGTGACAGCTCCCTTTACACAAGGGAGCCGGTAATTGAAAATTTTCAGCCAATAGCACAAATCCAAGCCATAGGCAATCCCTCAATCAAAACCGTAGGTTTTGATATTAAACCGCAGGCTTTAATATTTACCGCAGATTTTAATATACTCCCACTGACAAGAAAAGCCGGACTATTCCTACACCGACGGAGTGAAAATAAAACCTCTCATACACAGCAAACATCTGCACTCAACTTATATATAATAGTATACAAACACAAAGGGTGAATAGCGTGGATTCAAAACTGACTTTTTCCGAAAACATAACAAGTGACGGGGTGAACTGCACCTGGCAGTTCACCGTTGACACGCGCATGATGGACTTAAACCGTGTATTGCGTGCGGATTTTCTGCTGGGCTTAAACCAGCAGGCAGGGGAATATCTTTTCATTGCAGGAGGGCTTGACAATGTGGGCTTGCAGGAAAAGGGGATTTCCTGCGTTTACACGCGGATAGCCGTTGAATACAAGCGACCGGTAATGCTGGGGGAAAAGCTGAATATGAAAACGGCTCTGTCCTGTCGCAGAGGCTTTTTGATGAAGCGGGATTTGCACGTTTACGACAGTATCGGTGAACGTGTGGCGAGCGTTTTTACCGAGGCGGTTGCAATGGATATTGAAACCCGTTCGGTGCTGAAAGGGGAACGGTGTAAGGTTTTCGACTGCATAGAGTGCGCGCAGTGTGAGGAAAGCGCGAAAATAAGCCGCGTAAAGATGAGCGGTGAGCTAACGGAGGTTGGGACTTACCCGGTTTTGTACGGCGATGTGGACTATAACGGACACATGAACAACACGAAATATATCAATGTGCTGCTGGGGTTTGTTCCCGGCGGAATGGACGGAAAATGGCTTAAAAGTGCGGAAATGGAGTATCGCGCCGAATGCAGAGCCGGCGATGTGCTGAAAGTGTTGACAGCGGAGGATTCATACGGCGGACTGCTGTATTCCATTTACGGCACTGCCGCTTCCGGCGGCGATGAAGAAAAATTCCGCGCGCATATTATAATAGAAAAGATGTCGAATTGAGGTTTGCTCAAATAAGAAGCAGAACGGACTGTAAAAAGCTTTCGGGTTTTACAGTCCGTTTATTTTTTACAAATAACAGAACGTTAAACAATTGTCAATAAGTTTCTAAATTAGAAATACGCAACAAAAGTAATCGACAATTCAAAAATTTCCAATTTGGAAATTTTTGAAAACGCGGAGAGCTGAAACTTTCGGATTCAGAAAGTTTCAGCGAACTAAAATTTCACACGAAAAGTAAGAATGTGATAAACAGTGGATAATTAAACGTTTAGAGTTTCTAAATAAGAAATATAAATAATTTTTTTGTATTAAATTTGTTAAAATTTATTGACAATTGAGAAGTTGAGTATTAAAATTTAAATGAATCAATCGAAACATTCCACAGTTAAAATACTTTGGAAAAGTATTAACTGTGAAAACTGTAACAAAGATACCGAAAAAACGAATAAAGGAGGAACGACCGTTGAAAAAATGTAACGGAAAGAAATTCTTTCGTATTCTGGTGGTAATGCTTGTAATGCTGTTGGCGATAAGCGGAACTGCACTTACAGGCGCGTTCGCGGTACAGGCAGCGGCAGGTACGGTTGTCGATGAGGCAAGCGGCAAAAAAGTGACTTTGAAAATCTATCGCAACCACGCCCAGGACAGTACGCCTTTCAATGCCCCGAATATGCTTCCGGGCGATTCCGAAACCAGGGCGTATTATGTCAGCGTTTCATGCAAGGGAAGCGTAACGGTGCATTTCCATGCGGATATTGACGAGGGCTACGAAAAACTGGCGGAGGTTTTGAAGTGCAAAATCACGCTTCGCGGCGGCGAGGAGCTTTACGACGGTCTGATGAGGGATATGCCGGAGAGCATTGACCATGTTTTGACCCACAGCGGCAAAGCAACCTCCGAACTGATTTATGATATTACTGTTTATCTTGATACGAGCGTAGGAAACGAGTATATGGCCAAAGAGCTTTATGCTGATTTTCGATGGTGGGTCGAGGAGAGTGCCGGTGACGATTCCGGTGAGCTTGTACCCAAGCTCGGTGATGATACTCTCTCACAGGTTTTTTTGTGGATAGCTGTGATTTCACTGCTTGTCATCATCATTCTCCTCGTTACCGTCATACTCAAAAAACGAGCTGACAGGAGGAATATGGAATGAGCGACAACCGCAAAAAGAAAAAAACAGCGGCGAGCGTTATAGCGATTATTGCCGTCGTTCTGTGTCTGGGCATGGTCGTTTACGCTCTTGTTACGCTTTCGGTGTCCGTGGAGGACAACTATTTTCAGACCGGAACGGTTGAAATCAATCTTAATGACGGAAACCCGGTCATTGAGCCTGACGAGTTCCGTTTTGAGCCGGGTATGACCGTCACAAAGGATTTCTTCGTCAAGAACGAAAGCACCTGCGATGTTTACTACAAGCTGTATTTTGAAGACGTGGAAGATGACGGCGGACTGGCATCGGTTTTGCATGTTACCGTCAAGGACGGAAACGACGTCATTATCGAGGGTACGCTTTCCGAGTTGAACAGAGCCGACGTTGCCGTAGGTGATGACATTCTCACGCCGAACGAAAAACGGGATTTGACTATCTCGTTCTATTATCCGAGAAGCGCGGGCAATGCAACGCAGGGTGCATCTTTATCTTTCAGATTCACCGCCGAAGCGGTGCAGACTGCCAACAACCCCGACAGGCTTTTTGATTGATAAAGGTTTAAAAGCAATCTGTAAAAAAGGGTTTGTAACAATATGAGGAACATAAAAGATATTGCCGAATCGGGTGAAAATTCAAAAGTTGCGGAAGTACAGTCGGCGCGGTTTCGTCCGAGGGTCAGGAGAGCGAGCTTTGAAGCCAAGCGGAAAAGGCAGGCTGAAATCAGGGCTGAAATAAGCACCCCACCTGCTCAAACACAATCGCGGTTCAGATTAAAGAAGAATCCCCGACCTGCGGAAACGGCGGAAAAATGTGAGGTTTCCGAAAAAACCGAAGCAACGGCGGAATGCAAAGAAAAGGAAGCTTCTCCGTGCGTCAGCCCCGAAAAAGAAGAAAAGGCGGCGGAAGAAACCGTAACGGAAGAAGCCGCATCCGCTCAAACACAGTCGCGATTCAGACTGAGGGTCACACGTGACGGCGAGGTTGTAAAAAAAGAGGCGGAAGCCGAAGAACAGCAGGAACAGCCGGAAAAAAGCGGCGTCTTGCCGAAGCTTGACCTGAAAGCTCTTTTCAAAAGCAGAAAAGATACTAACGAAGTCCGAACGGATTTACGGGAAGCCGAGGAAGAACAGCCTACCGGTATCGGAAAGGTATTAAGCGTTGCAAAAAGCGTTTTTGCCTGGGTGCTTCTGATTGCGGCTGTCTGCATGATGATATTCACCGTGTTTTCGGTTTCAACGCTGGGAAACGGCGGAGGCAGTGTGTTTGGGTACAGATTCCTTATCGTGCAGACCAACTCAATGCAGGCAACGGACTTTGATGCAGGCGATATTGTTTTTATTAAAGATGTCGAGCCGTCTACGTTGAAAGAGGGAGACATTATTGCCTACACCTCTCAGAATACATACAACTTCGGAGATACCGTCACCCACAAAATCCGCAGACTTACTACGACGAGTAAGGGTGAGCCGGGATTTGTTACTTACGGCACCACTACCGATACCGACGATGAAATCATTGTAACCTACCCCTATGTTTTGGGAAAATATACCGGCAGAGTGCCGAAAGTCGGAAAGTTTTTCGTATTTTTAAAAACAACACCGGGATACATACTTTGTATCCTTGTCCCCTTTCTGCTTCTTATTGGCTACAACGGGCTTAACTGCGTTATTTTGTTCAAACGATACAAGAAAGAACAGACAGAAGAAATGGACGCGGAAAAGGCACAGCTTGCGGAAGAACGCCGCCGGCTTGCGGAGGAACGGCTCAGGGTCGAGGAAATGATGAAAGAGCTTCAGGAGCTGCGTTTACAGCTTACCCAAAGCATTGCGGAGCAAAAAGAGCAGAAAAGCGACGGCGATAAAAAGAAAGAAGAAAACGCCTCAAAGTAGTATAAACTACCCACTGCGGCGGCTTCGGATTAAGAAAGTCAATATTACTCGGAGGAGTAAACATACAAAGTAATACTTATCGGAGGGAAATTTCATGAACAACAAGAAAACCAAGAGAACGTTGTTGTACAGCGCACTGGCACTTGTCCTTTGCTTTACAATGCTTCTCGGAACTACCTTTGCGTGGTTTACCGACACCGCAAGCACGGCGGTAAACAAGATTCAGGCAGGTACCCTTGATATTGAACTGCTTGACAAGAACGGCGATACCCTTGAGGGCAAGACCCTTTCATGGCAGAAAGCCGCAGGTCACGAGGACGAAGCTGTTCTCTGGGAGCCGGGCGCAAGCTACGACCTGGAAGCCGTTACAATCAAAAACATCGGCAACCTTGCACTGAAGTACAAAATCGTCATCACCGGTATTGACGGCGACGCAAAGCTGAATGAAGTAATCGACTGGACTGTTGAAGTCGGAGGAAAAACCTACGATGCAGGCGAAGATATTTCTCTTGCAGCAGGCGCAAGCAATGTGCTTACAATCTCCGGTAAAATGCAGACCACCGCAGGCAACGAGTATCAGGGACTTTCCATTGACGGCGTTGCTATCACCGTATACGCAACTCAGGATACCGTTGAGTACGACAGCACCACAAATCAGTACGATAAGGACGCTACCTATGACGAGCCGACAACGATTAACAACTATCAGGAACTCATGGCGGCGGCAATGGCAGGTAAAAACTGCGTGTTAAACAATGATATTGTGCTGAGCTATATTGATTACAGAGACGGTGTTTATCTCGGATACGGTGATAATGTTTCGACAACTATAAATCTGAACAATCACGAAATCACCGACCCCGAACATCACCCGAACGGTCAAGCAGTTCGCGCTGAGTATGATGCAACTATTACCATAAACGGAGATGGCAAAATCACGACTCCTCAGGCTACATTCCTTGCATCATGGGGCGGTCATATCATTATTAACGGCGGCGATTTCACCGTAACAGGCTGGGCACAGGAGGGCGTTGCATTTGCCTATGGTGACGGTGTAATTGAGATTAACGGCGGTACATTCAAGCATAATTATTATCCCTCTTGTACTCTAAAAACATATTCAACCATGGGAAGCAATCCCGGTTTGATTCTGATTAGAGGCGGCTCATTCTATAAGTTTAATCCCGCAAACTATGACAATTCGGGCTTTACCGAGGAATACGGTGTAAGGATTGCCGACGGCTACAAGGTAGTACAGGACGGCGACTGGTACACAGTCGTTGAAGCCGACTGATTAAATTCACCAGCAAACGAATTCCAATAAACCGGTAGTCTCTCCACCTCCGGGTGGAGGGGCAACCAAAGGGCATAAGTACGCTTGTGCCTTTCGGTTGCCCGGCACTATCGAAACGATTATGCCGAAAATTAAACGGAGGTAACATTATGAAAAACAGCAAAAAGACAAAGAGAACGTTGTTATACAGCGCACTGGCACTTATCCTTTGCTTTACAATGCTTCTCGGAACTACCTTTG
>CAZCQZ010000055.1:0-9686 GCA_964500965.1 uncultured Eubacteriales bacterium
ATTTTGAGGTTACTTCTCTTTTTTATTGGGTCACATCATTTTAGCACATACAAGTATTTTTATGACACTATATTTTCAATATTGACAAAACCGACAATTATTGTATAATAAAGAAAATATGAGGGAGTAGCAAGCGTATATACACGTAACAAGTCAACATGCTGACCTTTTCGGTCTGGCTTGTTTTAATTTGCGAGACTCATGTAAGCTATGGCTTAGCGATACATGGAGTCTTTCCGTCCTGACGTCCGAGTATGGCTATACCGTACTCGGATTTTTATTTTGGAGGAAAAATAATGGAACTGGGATTTACATTCTTTTTTAACAGCATTCTGCTTGGCGTAGGATTGGCGATGGACGCTTTCTCCGTTTCCCTTGCCAACGGTCTTGGCGAGCCCGGTATGAAAAAAGGCAGAATGTGCGGAATTGCCGGTGTATTCGCCGGATTTCAGATTGCAATGCCGCTGATTGGTTGGATTTGTGTTTCAACTATCGCTCAGTATTTCAAGCTGTTTGAACGGTTTATTCCGTGGATTGCTCTGATTTTGCTCAGCTACATCGGAGGTAAGATGCTCTATGACAGCATCAGACACCGCGATTCCGATGATGAAAAGCCCGCTGTCGGTGTAAAAGCATTGTTGATACAGGGCGTTGCAACGTCCATTGATGCATTATCGGTGGGTTTTACCATTGCGGACTATCATTGGCTTGAAGCCGTGCTTTCCTGTTTATTGATTGGCATTGTAACTTTCTTGATATGTTTTACCGGATTGGTAATCGGCAAAAAAGCAGGAACAAAGCTTGCCGGAAAAGCGGATATACTGGGCGGTATCATTCTCATATTTATAGGCTTGGAGATTTTCATTTCCAACATGATTTAATACATAACAAAAGCACCTGAGTCACTTCAAAGCAAGCAGTGGCTCAGGTGCTTTGTTTAAATCAGCCGATTAGCAGCCGCAACCGCAGCCACAGCTATTGCCGGTGTAGCCTGTGTCGTTGCTGTAGGGGCAGGTATTGCTGTTATCACAGCCGCAGCCGTCATTCTGCTTTACAAGCAGATAGATGATAACAAGAATCAGCACCCAAGTGCAGCTATTGCCGCCGAAAAGACCATTGTTATTGCAGCACATATCCTTTTACCTCCTTGTTCAGATTTCACTATATACTATGCTTACATGTTTAAAAGTGTGAAAAATTAGATTTTAAGAGCATTCGGAAGCATTAACGAGAATTTAAGAGCTTTGTTATTTTAAACGCGTGATTTTTGACCAATTTTGACTTTGACTTTGTTTGACTTTCAAATTATTATAAGGTCAAAGAAAGTCAAAGAGGTGATTTAGATGAATATGAGTGAGCTTGTTGCAAGGGCTATCATTGATATTCTCGAAGCATCGGACGGAACCGCGGAAATACAACGCAATGATTTTGCTCAAACAATGGGCTGTGCTCCCAGTCAGATAAATTATGTTATTACCTCACGTTTTACACCTGAGCACGGCTACACCGTTGAAAGCCGACGCGGAGGAGGCGGTTACATTCGCATAACACGTGTAAGGCATGACAAACCCACTGTTCTGATGCACCTTGTAAACTGTATAGGTAATGAGCTTGACAGCAAAACCGCTCGTGCCATGATAAGCAACCTGCTCATGAACGGGATAATTTCCGATGAGGTATGCAAGGTTATGCTCGCTGCCTGTTCGGAAAATGCGTATCGTGAAGTGCCGCCGATTTACCGCGATGTTTTTCGCGCTTCCGTATTTAAACAAATGTTGATTAATCTTGAATAAGGAGGACAAAACTATGCTATGTACAAACTGCGGAAAGAATCCTGCCACCGTCCACATCAAAAAAACCGTAAACGGAGTTACTCGTGAGTATATGCTCTGCGCCGAGTGTGCGGCTAAGTCCGAGTTTAATCCGACGTTTCCCGATTTCGACACACTGCTTAAAAGCGCGTTTTCATTCATGTCACCGGGCATTCAGACCAAACGCAAAGCCTGTCCTGTCTGCGGCTCGACAATAGCCTCTATTTCCGAAAGCGGCAAGCTCGGCTGTGCTCAATGCTATGATACATTTGCCGATGAGCTTGCCCCCACTATCGCCCGTATTCACACAAACGCAATTTATGTCCCCAACAACGGCAAACCGACCTTTCCGGAAAAAGAGGAAAACAGGATTGATTCACTCAAAGCACAGCTTACAAAAGCTGTACAGGAAGAAAACTACGAGCTTGCCGCAAAGCTTCGTGATGAAATCATGGAATCGGAGGGAAAGTAAAATGAGTGAAAAATGGTTTGACAAAAGCGGAAATAACTATGATACCGCTATCAGCACAAGAGTGCGATTCGCTCGTAATGTCGAAGGCTTTCCTTTCCCCCACATGATGACAAACGAGCAGAAAACAGATTTGATTAAAAAAGTGCGTTCGGCATTGTGCGAAAGTAATTCCGCTATCAGCGGCGACATTCGTTATATTGATATGACAGCTCTCAGCGAAACGGAAATACTTTCCATGGTGGAACGTCACCTTATCTCCCCCGATTACGCAACCCAGCCGCAAGGCAAGGCGTTGCTGGTCACGGAAGACGAATCGGTCAGTCTCATGCTTTGTGAAGAAGACCACATCAGATTGCAGGTTATGAAAACCGGATTATCCCTTGAGGAAACATACGATTATGCCGAAAAGCTTTGCAGACTGCTTTCCGAAAACCTGAAATTCTCCTTTTCCGAGCAATACGGCTATCTTACCGCCTGCCCAACCAATCTCGGCACAGGCATGAGAGCTTCGGTAATGCTGCATCTGCCGGCTCTTGAGAAAAACGGTGCTCTGGCTCGTTTTGCCGAGCAGCTCTCAAAGCTGGGACTTACAATGCGCGGCGTTTACGGTGAGGGCTCGCAATCCATCGCATCAATGTATCAGCTTTCTAATCAGACCACTCTCGGCATCAGCGAAAGCGATACTATCGTGAAGCTAAGCAATCTCTGCAAAACACTTATGGACGCAGAAAAGAAAGCCAGACAGTCGATGCTTGAACGGATAAATGTTCAGGACAGCATATGGAAAGCCTACGGTACGCTGAAACACGGCAGGCTTCTCAGCGGCAATGAGTTTGCCGAGCTTTATTCCCTGCTTCGTCTCGGCGTTTCCGAGGGCATAATCAAAGAACTGAGCATTGACAGTCTTGCAGGTTTATTTGAACACGCTCAGGCTGCAACACTCTGCTGTGAATGCGGCAATACCATGCCGCCTGCGGAGCGTGACCTGAAACGCGCCGAGCTTGTCAGGGGCAAACTTGCCTGATTAAAGCATTTCGTTCATTGAAAGGAGTTTTGAAAAATGGCTAATATGTACAGCTTTCAGGGCATGAGCGAAAAAGCCAACGAAGCTTTGAACAATGCCATATACTTTGCGCAGGAGAGCGGTCACAGCTTTATCGGCAGTGAGCATATTCTTGTAGGTCTGCTTTCCGTAGACTCCAGCGTCGCAGAAAGCATACTCACCGACAACGGTGTTTCTCTTGAAAGCATTTCACAGCGTGTGCTTGACGTACACGGCAAGGGCATTCGTTCTTCGCTCAACCCCAACGATATGACCCCAAGAGCAAAGAGGATTCTGCAAAATTCCAAGGTCATAGCCGTTCATCTCGGCAGCAACTATATAGGCACCGAGCATCTGCTTATCGCACTGCTCAGTGACCGTGACAGCTATGCCTGCCGATTTATACTCGAAAGCGGCTGTGACCTTGATAAGCTGGGCAGTGAAACGCTTTCCGCCGCTCAGGGACATGACAGCTCTGCTGAAAATTCCGAATCTTCCGGTTCGTCCTACACGGCAAAGAATCACGAAAACAAAAAGTCCTCCACTAAGACACTCGACCAGTACGGCAGAGACTTAACCCAGGAGGCAAAGAACGGCAAAATTGACCCTGTTATCGGCAGAGAAAAGGAAATTGAACGTGTAATTCAGATTCTTTCAAGAAGAACAAAAAACAACCCCTGCCTTATCGGTGAGCCGGGTGTCGGTAAAACCGCTATTGCAGAAGGACTCGCCGCTAAAATCGTTGACGGCAGTGTACCTGAAATTCTTAAAAACAAGCGCATCGTCTCTCTTGACCTGACCGGAATGGTTGCAGGCACGAAATACCGTGGCGATTTTGAGGAACGAATCAAAGCGGCAATCGACGAGGTAAACGCAAACGGCGATATTATTCTTTTTATTGATGAGGTACACACCATTGTCGGTGCCGGTGCTTCCGAGGGCGCAACCGATGCGGCAAATATACTCAAGCCCCAGCTTGCACGAGGCGCATTTCAGTTAATCGGCGCAACTACTCTGAACGAATACCGTAAGTATATCGAAAAGGATGCCGCTCTCGAAAGACGTTTTCAGCCCGTTACTGTCGGTGAGCCGTCAGAGGAAGATTCCGTGCTGATTCTCAAAGGTCTGCGTGACCGTTACGAAGCACACCATAAGGTAACTATACCCGATGAAGCTATAGAAGCAGCCGTCAAACTGTCATCTCGATATATCACCGACAGATTCCTACCTGATAAAGCGATTGACCTTATAGATGAGGCCGCTTCACGTGTTCGCTTGAGCAAGCAGACAATGCCGGATTCCATTCACGAGCTTGAAGAAAGGCTATTAAAATTAGGCGCTGACAAGAAAGAAGCCGCAAAGGTGCAGGACTTTGAAAATGCCGCAAAGCTTAAAGCGGAGGAAGATGCCGCAAAGGTTGAGCTTGACAAAGCAAAGGCCGAGTGGGAAAACAACGCAAATGCCGCCAGAGTGCAGGTTACTGCCGAAGACATCGCATACGTAACCTCACAATGGACGGGTGTGCCGGTCAAGCAGCTTACAACCGAGGAAAGCGAAAGACTTTTGAAACTTGAAGATGAGCTGCACGAAAGGATTGTCGGTCAGGACACCGCAGTAACCGCCGTTGCAAAAGCAATCAGGCGCGGCAGAGCAGGGCTTAAAGACCCGAAACGTCCTATCGGCTCATTCCTGTTCCTCGGTCCTACCGGCGTCGGCAAAACCGAGCTTTGCAAGGCTTTGGCTCAGGCTATGTTCGGTTCCGAGGACGCAATTATCAGAATAGATATGTCCGAATACATGGAAAAGCACTCCACCTCAAAGCTTATCGGCTCTCCTCCGGGGTATGTCGGATTTGACGAGGGCGGTCAGCTTACCGAAAAGGTTCGTCGCAGACCTTACTCAGTCGTGCTTTTCGATGAGGTTGAGAAAGCTCACCCCGACGTTTGGAACATGATGCTTCAGATACTTGACGACGGCAGAATTACCGATTCCACCGGCAGAGTTGTTGACTTTAAGAACACTGTTATCATCATGACCTCAAACCTGGGCGCATCTTATCTGACACAGGGCAAAACTTCACTTGGCTTCGGCTCGGAAAGCGACAGCGGCGAAGCCGATTACGACCGCATGAAAGAGCTTATAATGGCTGAGCTTAAAAACACTTTCCGCCCCGAATTTCTCAACAGGCTTGACGATACGATTATTTTCCGCAAGCTTACCGAAGCGGACATTGAAAATATTGCAGGCAAAATGCTCGCATCGCTGAAAAAACGCATTGCCGATTTGGGTATTGATATAAGCTTTGACGAAAGTGCGGTTTCCGCCGTAGCAAAGGCTGGATTTGACGATGTGTACGGCGCACGTCCCTTGCGCAGAGCTATTCAGAGCAATATCGAAGATGCCTTTTCCGAACAGATTTTGGATAACTCCGTTAAGAGCGGTGACAAAGTTAACTGTAGATTTGAAAACGGCAAATATGTTTTTGAGCGTGTATAAAAGTTATTGCGCTTAATTTACCAATCTTATCATAAACTTCTTGCTATATTAAAAATTTGCAGCTTATCAACGCAAATGTCTCATTTCTTTGCTTGTCCAAAGAAATGAGACGCAAAGAAAGGGCGCTTAAAGGGGAGAGTTGCAAAATCGCTTGCGATTTTGCAACTCTCCCCTTTAAGAATTTCCTCCCTAAACGACCAAAAGGAGTTGATACCGCTCTCCACATACCAACCTTGCACATTTCCCTTTTGGAATACCCTTTGCGGGGTGTATTGCTTGTGCTTTTGAAATTACCTACTTTTATACTTAAATAAAATACAGGTTGCTTCAATTCATATCAAAATCCGAAAAGTCAAAGGTTGCAAAATAATCTGCCGGTGTTTCGGCACGGCGAATTAGCTTTACCGTGCCGTCCTCACAGAGTAACAGCTCTGCGGAACGAAGCTTGCCGTTGTAATTATAGCCCATTGAAAAGCCGTGGGCACCGGTATCGTGAATATAGATATAATCTCCCATTTCGATTTCCGGCAACATTCTGTCAATTGCAAACTTATCGTTGTTTTCGCAAAGCGAACCTGTTACATCATACATATGGTCACACTGCTCGTTTTCCTTTCCGAGGACTGTGATATGATGATATGCTCCGTACATTGCAGGGCGCATGAGATTACAGGCGCAGGCATCTACTCCGATGTAATGCTTGTGGGTATCCTTTCGGTGTATCGCCTGTGTCACCAACGCACCATAGGGTGCAAGCATATATCTTCCAAGCTCGGAAAAAATTGCGCAGTCTCCCAATCCGGCAGGCGCCATAATACGTTCAAATACTTCCTTAACCTTATTTCCGACATATCCGATGTCTATGGGCTTCTGCTCCGGTCTATAAGGAACACCTATACCTCCGGACAGATTTATAAAGCTGACTGCCGCACCGGTTTCTTCTTTAAGCTCCACGGCAACTTTAAAAAGTATTTCCGCAAGGGTGGGATAATAGTCGGGGTCGGTGGTGTTACTGGACAAAAATGAATGAAGTCCGAATTTTTTCACGCCCTCGGCTTTAAGCTGCTTAAAGCCCTCGGTAAGCTGTTCTCTCGTAAATCCGTATTTTGCGTCTTTGGGCATATCCATTATTGCGTTTCCAAGGCGAAATTCACCGCCCGGATTATAGCGGCAGCATATGGTTTCGGGAATACCGCAGGTTTTCTTTAAAAACTCTATATGGGTAATATCATCAAGGTTGATTATTGCATCAAGCTCACGGGCGAGAACAAAATCCTCCGCAGGCGTTGCGTTGGAAGAAAACATTATGTCTGCCCCCTCTGCTCCGATTGCCTTACTTAATTTTAGCTCTGTAAAAGATGAGCAGTCCATACCGCAGCCTTCCTCTTTCAATATCTGCATTATATACGGATTCGGCGTGGCTTTTACTGCGAAATATTCCTTAAAGCCTTTATTCCACGAAAACGCTTCATACAGTTTTCTGGCGTTCTCTCTTATTCCTTTTTCATCATAAATATGAAATGGTGTCGGAAATTTCTTTACTATTTCTTCTATTTGTTCCTTTGTTACAAATGCCTGCTTATTCATTACTCATATCTCCTTAGTTTTCAATGTAACCTTTATATCAATCATTGAGTGCGTCCAGTCCGTATCTGATGAGCCGCAGCTCATATTTCAGCGAATCCTTTACCACATTAACAAGATTTTCCTTTTCCGAATATAGACAGCTTGATTTATCGCCTGTAAGCACTTTTTTTGAATCAACAATCAATCTTATCTGCTCACCGTAATCGGCGGTTTTGAAAATCTGCGCATTTTCGACTTTAAAATCGGAATCTGTTATTATTACTACTTTCTTTCCCTCTGATGCCATTTTCTCCATAATATCCGCAAATCTGCAAACGACATCGGCTGTTGCCGCAAAATACGCACGAAGCTTTGCATTATTCAGCATACTGCATATCCTACCCTCGATATTGCCGATTCCGTTTACGGTAATATAGCCCTCCGAGGAAATTTTCCCCTCCGGCAACAGCTTTTCCAGCTCATCTGCCGCTTTTTCCATTGAGCGCATTCTGTTTCCGCAAAATTCGCTGACCGGAACGGCAGTATATCTCACCGGCGTTCCTTCTATTATATACGCCGCGCCTTTTTCCGTGAGTGTAGAAAGGGCGGTATATGTATTTGAACGTGAAACTCCCGTAAGCTTTGCAAGCTCGTAGCCGGTAAAGCTCTCTCCCGAAAGCAGTTCCGCGTATATTGAAGCTTCAAGCCTTGTCAGCCCGAACAGCGACAACAGCTCATAACAATCCATGCTATCACCTGCGTAGTATTTTATAGGAACACTATATCATTTATTTTAAATTTGTCAACCGAATTTTCCATTAAATATAATTCTCGCCATGAAAACGTGGCTGTAAAAAGCTTGCGCTCTTTACAGCCACGTTTAACAATTTATGCTTTCTGAAGGAAGTTAATTGTTAAAAAACAATCCAATTAACAACATCTTCATCTGAAGTATATCCGTAAAATACTGCATCTTTCGGTGCGTGTACGGTAATTTGGCAGCCCTGAAAAGCGGTGTCCTGGATATTCGTCACGCTGTCGGGAATATAAATTTCCGCAAGTCCTTTGCAATCAAAAAATGTACGTGCCGCTATATTAGTAAGCCCCTTTGGAAGAATAACTTCCGTAAGCTTCGTGCAATTGCAAAACGCATCACAACCAATAGTTACCACACTGTCGGGAATTGTAATCTCCGTCAGCTCCGAGCAATAGGAAAATGCATAGCTTTCAATACATGTAACGCTGTCCGGCACTGTGATTTTCTTCAATCCCGTACAACCGTAAAATGTCCGATGTTCAATGCTCGTCATGCTGTCCGGCAGAGAAATTTCCGCAAGCTCGGCACAGTTGCGAAATGCCTCCTCGCCAATACTCGTAACTCCGTTCGGGATTTTAACTGTCTTCAGCTTTCGACAGTCATAAAACACCCAGCCGCCGATATTTTTCACACTGTCCGGCAAATTAACATTTTCAAGCTCGGTACAGCCCCAAAACGTACTGTCCTCAATGTTCACAACTCCATTCGGGATAGTGACTTCGGAAAGCTTGCTGCAATAGGCAAATGCGCTTGGTCCGATAACGGTAACGCTATCGGGAACGGTAATTTCTTTCAGACTTGCACAGCCCCAAAACGCATTGGTTCCGATACTCTCGACACCGTCCGGTATTACTATCCCCGTCAGCTTATCACAATTAAGAAACGCATTTTCTCCGATACCTGTCACACAATTCCCATTGATTTTTGATGGTATGTCAAAATTTGTTGCGTCTCCCTCATAGCCTGTGATTATTACCTTATCATCAACGATTTCATATTTGAAATCGGTTTCGTAAACCTGCTGCCTGCCATTATATATCAAACTTAAAACGCCTGCAACGACACCGGCAACAATCAGCAAACACAACATTACAACAAGCAAGCCGTACTTTTTAATTTTTGAACTGCTCTCACCCGTTTTTTCATGCTTATACCCTCTCTTTTCACATTTTATGTTCTGAATTTTTTCTATCATTACCGGCTTATAAAAAATCTCCGATTAAAATTATATACCCTGCAAATTTTTCCGAAACCACAATTAAAAATTTCTGCACATATTCATTATAGCATTATCCTGCGATATTGTCAAATTCCGGCATACGGCGAAAATCGGATATATCAGGAACTTTTCAGTTTACGTTTTTCGGAGCAATTCTGCCGCTTTCAAAATAATCAAATTTAATATTTAAAAGTGCCAATATCTGTGTTATAATAACCTCACGGCATTAGCGAAAGCCTTGAAAATCAAGCCTTTCGATGCCT
>CAZCQZ010000056.1:0-9156 GCA_964500965.1 uncultured Eubacteriales bacterium
TCTTTTGGGTATTGCTTGAAATAGTCAGTTAAATACGGCTTGTAGCGTTCCGGTATTGTGGATAGTCATGTCCTCTTTTTCGGCAGGAGACAGCTTCTTTCTGTCGTCGCTGTTCCCTGAAAAATTCAGCCTGGAGCATTATGCGGAGCTGTTTCGTGAAACGGATTATGTGCTTTGGGTGTGGAACTCGTTGAAGCTCTGCATAATTGTCGCGGTTATTCAGCTTGCGCTTACCTCTCTGGCGGCGTATGCGTTTTCGAGATTCCGTTTTACCGGACGAAAATACGGGCTTATGTCACTGCTTGTGTTACAGGTTTTCCCCAGCAGCATGGCAGTTGCCGGCTACTATATTCTGATTTACGAGTTCGGACTTGTTGACAGCAATATAGCACTGATATTCGTGCTGGCAGGCGGAAGCGCGTTTAATATATGGCTTCTCAAGTCGTATATTGACGGCATACCCGTGGCTCTTGATGAAGCGGCGATGATTGACGGTGCGAACAGTATGCAGGTGTTTATCAAAATAATACTGCCGCTGGCGAAGCCGCAGTTGGCTGTAATTTTCCTCTTTTCGTTTATAGCAACATACAGTGAATATGTAATAACCTCCGTGTTCCTGCAAACGCCGGGCAAGATGACTGTGGCACTGGGACTGCAATCGTTCATCAGCGACCAGTTTGCGGCACACTGGACAATGTTCTCTGCTGCTGCCGTTATTTCGTCAATACCTATCATGATAGTGTTTATGTGTCTGCAAAAATTCATTCAGAGCGGACTTGTGGCAGGCAGCGTAAAAGAATAACAGAATATGTGCAAAGGGCAGGTGACACAATTTGGCGCCTGCCCTTTGTTATGCATCTTTAAATTCCGAAAAATATGTGTTATAATTTGCTCATAGTAGAGAATCTGTGAGGTGTCGGTATGATAACTCTTGACCGATTTGAAGAACTGGCGGAACAGGCGATAAGCGATGTGCCGGAGGAATTTTTCCGGCAGCTTAACGGCGGCATAGTAATAGTTGACCGGGTTAAAAATCACGAGGACAGCGTTCCCGAACGACCGCTGTATGTGATGGGCGAGTATACCCAAAGCCGCATGATGGGCAGGCATATCCTGCTTTATTACGGCTCATTCATGAAGATATACGGCGACCTTGAGGAGGAAGCGGTCGTCCCGGTTATTCGCGCAACAATTCTTCACGAATTTACTCATCACCTGGAATCTCTTTCGGGAGAAAATGATTTGGAGATTAAGGATAAAATCAAGCTGGACGATTATAAGAGCAAATATCACAGGAAGGGTATGTAAAAAGATGCAGACCGCATAAGTCTCACCTTTCGGCGTACCCTTGTACGCTTTCGGGTTCGGTTTGCCCGTTCTGCATCTTTTCTCTGTTCCCCCGAAAACGGGTTGTAAAAACGCAAGTTTTTTACAACCCGTTTTTTAAACAACAAAATCAGTACATCCAGAGCTTTTTCTTTCGGCGCAGGCAATAGAGCAGTGCTCTTAAAACGGCGGTAACGACCCCTGCAAGGGCGATGGGTATTACCGCAATGCGCACGTTAAGGTTTGCAATCATATCAATTTGTGTGCGCCCCCACATATAGAGAATCATCATAACCACGCACATGATGCTTGAAGTGGGCATAAACCGTGTAAAAGCGGAAAGAAATGAGCCAAATGCTTCTTTTCTGCGCAGAGCTTTATCGGTGCGGTTCTTTCGCGCCTTTCGCTCGGCTCTTTTGAGAGGTCTGCCGTTTAATGCCCTCTTTACGCATTTGACCGCTTTGTCCACAACCGCTTCATCAACGACAACGGCGGTGCAGTCGATAGTGTTGATGTCAATATATATGCAGTCGGATTCGGAAATGCAATCCACAATTCCGGCGTTTGAATATTCGGGGCGTTCGTTCAGAAAGTCGGCGGCACAGCTCTTTTCAAACGCGATTTCTCTTATTATGCCGCTTTTGCGTTCAGCCCGTTTCGTCTTTGTCTGTGCGGCGCAAAGGGCGAAGCCACAGCGAAGATTACCGTCGGGCAGCATTTCGGGTTCCTGAGCGATAATGGCGGTGACATATTCCGCCTTGCCTCTCCTCATGCGGCGATAGTGGGGATATTCACCGGAAAAGCCCTGTCGTTCAAGTCGCTTTGCAAGCTCTTCGCCGAAACAGTCAGCCGCTATTCTGAAAACCGATTCTCTGCTATCGGCGGCTTCTTCGCATTCTCCGGCGCTGAGCAGCTTATTCTGAAGATTTTCCAAAAGCGGCATCAGCTCGCCACGAGCACACAGCTCATCTATGATTTCGGGTATCTGTCTGAAACAGTTAAATGCTCCCTCGGTATCGTCACAATCCGAGCATACGATTGCTTTTTCCATGAGTCTGCTCAGCGGCAAGACATTTTGCGATTCAAAAAAATCGCAGAGCTGTGTGAGGACATAGCGATTTTCCGAAAGCTCGGTCAGTATTGCATCGTTTTTAATGTCAATTTCCATGCCGCTTTCGGCAAGTGCCTTTGATGCCGATATAAGCTTGGCAAGGGGTAATATTCTGCGTTCTGCCGCCGAAAGCATGGCAGTACCGACAAATGACGCTTTTTCACACAGAGCTTTACTGCCGTAGCGCACTGCTTCGAGCCTTGATGCGCCGCGCAGATGAGCCGCAAGAGCATAGTTTATCGGTGTAAGCTTAACCTGCGGAGCCGCGCAGGTGAAAGCTACCTGCCGCCATGAATCGGGTCTGAGTGCGCGCACCTCATTGCTTTTCTGGATAAATTCGGTATCGAAAAGTATTTCAAATCGAAAGCGGCCGTCCGCAACAGGTTCGCCCTCAAGCATATATACGAAGCCGATGACGGGAATACTTTGCTCGTCCGGTCCATCGCAGTCGTTAAACACCAGGCTCAACCGTCCCCAACTGCGTTCGTGAAAGGACAGCTCAACAGAGCCGTCCTCAAGTCGTTCCATAAGTGCGCGCTGATTATTGTAGCCTGTGCCGACAGCCAGCAGACATTCGCCGGATACATCGTTCATGTCGCCTGCGACGGCTTTAAGCTGACTTATCCATTCCGACCTTGCAAGGTCGTTATCTTTCCACAGTGATTGAAGCCAGGAGAAAAAAGGGTATAATTTACCGACCCTCTCAGGAGCGAAGCTTTCTTCCGAGAGGGCTTTTATCTGCGGCGGAATAACCGAGCCGACATCATATTTTCCGCTTGTAAGCTCGGCTATCGCATTTTTTACGTCCTGCGCAACATGGTTGCGCACAGAATAGGGTTGAACGCGCAGTCTGCGTATTGTTTCCTCCGGCGTAAGCTCATTGTACCTTGAAAACACGCCGGAGCGTGCGGCAAGAAACGCCTCCACACCCAGCCTTTGTCTGTTAAGATATTTCATGCAGTGAACGATTTCTCCTTGTTAGCTGTAATATCTGAAACATGCAACGACCTTGCCGATAACCTGAATATCCCTTGAAATAATCGGGTCATAGAGGGGATTTTCGGGCTGAAGCCTGATATATCCGTCTTTTTCACGGTAAAAACGCTTTACCGTTGCTTCGTCCTCAATAAGACCGATTACGATTTCACCGTTTTCGGCATAGTTGGTTTTCTCCGCAATTATAACATCGCCGTCAAGTATGCCGGCTTCAATCATACTGTCGCCCTGAACGCGCAGAGCAAACAGCGAATCCGCTCCGTGCCTGTCGGCAGGGTAGGGAATAGATGCAACGACCTCCTCATATGCATATGCAGGCAAACCTGCCGTTACTCTGCCGAGCAGAGGAACCTGCACTACAGGTGTATCGTTAGTCAGACGGATTGCGCGGTTCAAGCCGTTGCTTCGCGTAATATAGCCCTCGTCCTCAAGCTTTTTCAAATGGTTGTGCACGGAAGAAGTTGACTTCAAACCGGTAGCGGCACAAATTTCCCTTATTGTAGGTGGGATTCCTTCCTGCGAACATTCGCGGAGATATTCAAGAATCTTCTGTTGAATATCTGATACTCTTGCCATACGTACCTCCTGAAAGGATAGATTTATCCCGAATTGGCGGTGACAGGTATTATATCACCGAGTTTAGCTGTTAACAGTATAACATACGTTCGATAAAATTGCAAACATTTGTTTGGAAAATATTCTGAAAAATTTTTAAAGTACATTAACATGGGTTTAACATATTTATCGAAAATTGAGGTATATTATAAGTGCATCGGATAAAGCACGGCAAAGGAAGCCGCAGTCCATGCCGGGCGGTAAATGCAATCCGGTGCTGTTATACCCTCCTCAATGTACCCCTCTTGAAAAACGCAGGCTATTGTGTCCTATGGCACAATAGCCTGTAGTTTGTTTTTATCCCTTAATTTGTACCGTTCTTTTCCCGAAGCTTTCGGAAAAAGCTTGTTAGCTCGGCGGCGCATTCCTCCGAAAGGAAGCCGCGTTCGACCTCTACGGTGTGAGTAAATCCCACAGAGGAAAGGTCGATGACCGAGCCGCACGCTCCGTTTTTAGGGTCTGATGCGCCGTAAACAAGCCGCTTGATTCGCGCGTTGATTATCGCGCCCATGCACATGGGGCAAGGTTCAAGAGTGACAAAAAGCTCGCATTTGTGCAGTCTCCAGCCGCCGAGCTTGCGGCAAGCCGCATCAATAGCTTCTATTTCGGCGTGCGCCAGCGCATTGCGGACGGTTTCACGGCGGTTTCTGCCGACGGAGACAATCTCTTTGTCAAGGGTTACTACCGCGCCTACCGGGACTTCACCCTCATTTGCCGCAAGGCGCGCCTGTTCAAGGGCTTTGCGCATTATCATTTCATCGTCAGTCATCATTTCAATTGTCCTATTATATTTTCTGTGGGGATTTTTTCGAGAACAGTAAAGAAGATAAAGTAAAGAATAAGGAATATCATGCCAGGACTGCTTACGGCTACCGCCATTTTTTCCCTGAGGGACAGTGAGGATTTTCCTTCCTTTATGCGGAAGAAATCCGGATAACGCTTCAATATCACCGCCACGGCAATAAGCCCTGCGGCAATTGCAACAATGGTGCAAAGTGCATCAATAGCCGTTACTTTCCCGTGGTCAAGGCTCATGCTCAGCAACGTGATTATCAGCGAAAACGCGCTTCTCAGAAGTCCCACGGTCATTGCAGGGATTACGGAACCGCTGAAAACCACCAGGTATCCCATGAGCAGCGATATGAAAAATTCACCGATTCCCTGCGCGTTTGAGTAGACAAGTGCGCACATCAATGCGCTGGTCAGTATTGCAAAAGTATCGCCGCCTTTGCGACGGAGGGTTTGGAGAATTACGCCGCGAAAGACAAATTCCTCAACCAGCGCGGGAATTATGCACAGGCAGATTATCGAATAAAGCAGACCGATTCCCTTGTTGCCTGCCAGCACGTTGGCGGAATTTGTGAAGCCGCCCGCAACAAACGTGCCGCTTGAAATAATGTTTGAAATATAAGTTACCATAGCGGAGAAGCCCACACCGAAAACAACCAGCAGTGTAAAATTGTCGGCGCGTAATCGCCTGACCGGTACGGTTTCTCCGAGAGGCAACCTGAAAAGGTACATATAGGCAATGAACGGAAGCCCCAGACCGAGAACAAGTATGATGCCCTGAAGCGGCAGCATATTGGTCGGCGTTGCGAGGAATACGTTTATTTCCGCGATTTTGTAGCGTGCCACAAGGAGAAGATATGCGGTTACAAGACCGGTTATAACAAGCTGCAACACGATGTAGATTATCAGCGCAATGCTCATTTTACCGGTTTCTTCGCGAATGTTCTTTTTAAGGAGCTTGCGCGCCTTATCTCTGAGCTGGCGTTCCTTTTGACCGGCAAGGTATTCTTCCTTGCCGATTGCGGCAGATTGCTGCCTGCTCTTTTCTCCGTGCCTGTCGATGTCAGATGAGATGTCCGTTGCGGTTTCGTCCGCTTCGGACAAGTCTGTTTCGGATAAATCCGTGTCGGATAAATCCTCGTCGAGTATCATCTGTTCAAGGTAAGGGGCGTATGGGTCTGCCGCTCTGCTCTGTTCGGCTTCCGCCGGCTTCAGCGGATCTGATGAAGCGGAATCCCCTGTACCTACGAAATCAATGCCGCTTTCTTCTTCACCGTCGGAAAAAACATACCCCTCCGGTGCTTTTTCGGAAATATTATAGCCTTCGTCCGCAAGAAGCGCATCGACCTCGTAATCCTCAAGCCACGGTGACTGCTCCTTGATTTCGTGACGGCGGTGCATCATGCGGTCGTAGCTGTACTGAGATGTCGGAGTGTAGTTGTTTTTTGCCATTACACTGCTCTCCTTTCGCTCTTATGCTCTGAATTCCTTAACTTTAAAGGAGTCGATAACGCATTTTCTGGCATCGGCTATGCCGTCAAACTCACCTGCGCCTATCATTTGTGATAAAATATTACCGGTTGCGGTTGCTTCGGACGGTCCTGCCAGTACTGTGCGGTGTGTAAATTCGGCGGTAAGAGCGTTGAGGTATTCTGCGTTTGAACCGCCGCCGATGATGTTTATGCTGTCATAACGTGCACCTGTAATTTCTTCGAGCTGCTCAACCGTTTTCGCGTAGCATACGGCAAGACTGTTGTAAATAACGCCTGCAAGCTCCGACAGAGTTTCGGGAACTTCCTGATTTGTTTCGCGGCAATAGTCCTGCACGGCTTTTGCCATGCTTTTCGGGGCAAGGAAGCGTTCGTCGTTGCAGTCAACAAGTGAGGATATTTTCTCTTTTGATGCTGCGGCACAAAGCTCGTCATAGCTGATTTTCGGTGCAAGCTCACGTCTGACCGACTGAATCATCCAAAGTCCCATTATGTTTTTCAGAAAACGATAACGCTTTCCGTAGCCGCCCTCGTTTGCGAAATTGGCAATACGTGCTGCTTCGGAGCTGTTGGCGTTAAGCAGCTCAACGCCCATAAGCGACCAGGTGCCGCTGCTTATAAACAGTGTGTTTTCTCCGATTGCCGGTACGCTGAGAACGGCGGAAGCGGTATCGTGAGAGGGGCAGAGAACAACCTTTGTGTCAAAACCGACCTCCGATGCTATTTCGGGGCGAAGCTTGCCGACCGTTGTACCCGGCTGACAGGGCTTTAGGAAAATATCTCCCGGCAGACCCAGCCTTTCGATAAGCTCTTTGTCCCATTCGCCGCTCTGCACCTCAAGGAGCTGTGATGTGCTGGCGATAGTATATTCCTGCATTTTTACCCCGGTGAGCAGGAATTGGTAATAGTCGGGGGTCATGAGCATTACCTTTGCCTTTTTAAGCATTTCGGGCTTCTTTTCGCGCAGAGCGGTAAGCTGATAGATTGTGTTGTACATGGCTTTCTGTATGCCGGTGCGAGAATACAGCTCCTCCGGAGAAATTGCGCGGCTTACCACCTCGTCCATGCCGTCGGTACGGCTGTCGCGGTAGCCGACTGCGCCGCCGAGAATATTGTCGGCTTCGTCAAGCAGGACGAAATCGACGCCCCAGGTGTCAATGGACATTGTTGTGGGAATTTTTCCGATTTCTCCGCACCTTTTAAGACCCTTTACGATTTCCGCAAAAAGCCGCTGAGAATCCCAGTAAAGCGTACCGTCCCTTTCGGTCATGCCGTTTTCAAAACGGTACACTTCCTCTAAGACAATTTTTCCGTCACTGACAGAGCCTAAAATATGCCGTCCGCTGGAGGCACCTATATCAACTGCAAGATAGTATTTTTCCATTTTCAAAGCTCCTTACGGGCAGAATATTTTGTCGGAAACGGTTTGCGCGGTTATATAACGCCTTTTTGAAGCATTATATTTGCGTAAAGTGCGCTTTCGCTTGTGGCTATTACACAGTATGCGGTTTTGGTTTCCTCGTAGAACTTGAAACGCTCTATGTTGCCCACTGCATCGGCACCGCGTTCGTCGTGCTTTGAAACTATTTCCTTATAGGTGTCCCAAATGGGGGTTTCAACATCATCGCCGGCCATTACCTCCATAAGGTTAACCGGCTTTTCAACATATGTATCAAGAGGGAAAACCTGCAAAACTGCGTCCAGTATTTCAGGCACGCCATGACCGTCCATACGGATAACTATGCCGTTTTTGCCCATTGATTCGGCAGGAAAATTCCCGTCTGCGATAACAAGACGGTCACTGTGACCCATTTCGCAAAGCACCTTTAAAAGCTGTGGAGAAAGTATTTTAGGTATTCCTTTAAGCATTTTATTTGTCCCCCTCAGGATATTTTTTGTAGCCGGGGTGATTTCCTGTTACCTTGTAGCTTTCACGCATGGAGATAAGGCGGTCGATATTTTCGCGGCTTATTTCCTGAGCACCGCCCAGCAGATGAGCGGTGAGACTGATTTTTGCGTAAAGCTCAAGGGTTTCCATTCTGTAATAGGCGGTGAGCAAATCAGCGCCGACAGCAAGGGCGCCGTGATTTTGCAGGAGCATTACATCGTGCTCGCCCAGGTACGGCGCGATATGGTCGGGAACTTCGTAGGTGGAGGGCGTTCCGTAGGGCGTTACGGGAATAGAGCCGATTGCTATAACCGTTTCTATCATGGAATACTGGTCAAGAGCCTTATTCGCAACAGCATAGCCGGTGGCTACGGGAGGATGTGCGTGGATTACCGCGTTTACGTCCTCGCGCTCCTCATAGCAGCGCATGTGCATTTTGATTTCGGAGGAGGGGCGGTATTCGCTTTCCTCAAGCATGTTGAAATCCTTATCTATATGCACAAGTTTTTCGGGGGTTATAAAGCTCTTTGAAATACCCGTGGGGGTTGCAAGAAAAGTGCCGTCGGAAAGCTTTACGCTTACATTGCCGTCGTTTGCGGCAACCCAGCCGAGCTGCCACATTTTATTGCACACATCACATATCTGGTCTTTGATTTCATTCATTTTCATAGTTTTTCACTCTTTTTCTAAAATCAGTTGCCGCCGTTTTCAAGTTTTTTCATATATTTACCGCACACTTTTGTGTGCGGTAAATATAATTTTCACAGACTTATTTATACATCGGACCGTAGGCTTCACAAGCTCTGTAATCCTGACCTTCCTTATCCATGCCGAATGCGTTCCAGCAGGCAGGACGGAAAATATCTTCCTCCGGCACATTGTGCATACATACGGGGATACGAAGCATGGAGCAGAGAGTAATAAGGTCTGCGCCGATATGA
>CAZCQZ010000057.1:0-8981 GCA_964500965.1 uncultured Eubacteriales bacterium
TGGGCGGCATTCAGCCCGCACAGGCGGACTACTGGCAGGCAACAAAGGCAAACGGTCACGGCGATTTCCAGATACTTGTATTTGCTCCGTCCACCGTTCAGGAAATGGTTGACCTTGTAGCAGGTGCATTTGACCTTGCGGATAAGTACAGAATGCCGGCAATGATACTGGCAGACGGTATGCTGGGTCAGATGATGGAGCCGGTCGAAATTAAAGAATCCGCTGTCGAGCTTCCGGAAAAGCCCTGGGCTACAAACGGTCACCAAAATAAGCGTGCTAAAAATATCATCAATTCCCTTTACATTCAGCCCGACGAGCTTGAAAGGCTCATCATCGAGCGTTATAAAAAGTATGATGAAATCAAAGCCGAGCATCAGATGGCGGAAAGCTATATGACAGAGGACGCGGACATTGTTGTTGTAGCTTACGGCGCTTCTTCAAGAGTTGCGCGCAGTGCTGTCAACAGCGCACGTGAAATGGGAATCAAGGCAGGTCTGGTACGTCCTATCACTCTCTGGCCGTTCCCGGAAAAGGCTGTTGACGCAGTTTGCCAAAGCGCAAAGCATCTTCTTACCGTTGAAATGAGCATGGGACAGATGGTTGACGATGTTAAGCTTATCGCCAACGGTCGTATACCGGTTTCTTTCTTCGGAAGAACCGGCGGTATTATTCCCACGCCGAAAGAAATTCTTGAGCAGATTAAAACTCTTGCAGGAGGTGTTCGATAATGGCAATCGTGTTTGAACGCCCTAAGGCACTTGATAAAAATTTTGATTCCTATTGCCCCGGATGTACTCACGGCATTATCCACAGACTTGTTGCCGAGGTTATCGACGAGCTTGGCATCGAGGGCAAAACCGTCGGCGTCTGTCCTGTGGGCTGTGCGGTTTTCGCATATAACTACTTTGCCTGTGACATGATTGAAGCCGCTCACGGCAGAGCGCCTGCTGTTGCTACAGGCGTCAAAAGGTCACTTTCCGAAAACGTTGTATTTACATATCAGGGCGACGGCGACCTTGCGGCAATCGGCACTGCCGAAACCGTTCACGCCGCTACAAGAGGTGAAAATATAACCGCCATATTCGTAAACAATGCAATTTACGGCATGACCGGCGGTCAGATGGCACCGACCTCACTGCCGGGTCAGATAACACAGACTACGCCTTATGGTCGTGATGTCAATTACGCAGGCTATCCTGTGCGCGTATGCGAAATGCTTTCAACTCTTGACGGTGTTGCGCTTGCTCAGCGTGTTTCCGTTGACTGCCCCAAAAACGTGCAGATTGCAAAGAAAGCAATCAAAAAAGCCTTTGAAAATCAGATTAACGGCAAGGGCTATTCGATTGTCGAAGTGCTTTCGGCATGTCCCACAAACTGGGGTCTTGCACCTAACGATGCGTTGCAGTGGCTTCGCGATAACATGATACCTTATTATCCTCTCGGTGTGTATAAAGATAAGGAGGCTGCTGAATAATGAAAGATTATAATATCCTGTTTGCAGGCTTCGGCGGTCAGGGCATTCTGTTCTCCGGTAAGGTGCTTGCCTACGCCGGTCTTATTGAGGGCAAGAATGTTTCATGGCTCCCCTCATACGGTCCCGAAATGCGCGGCGGTGCGGCAAACTGTTCCGTTTGCCTTTCCGAAAAGGCGGTCGGCTCACCGCTGGTTGTAAACCCGAATGTCTTTATAGCCATGAACGTACCGTCTTTCGATAAGTTCATAAATGCCGTTGAACCGGGCGGAATCGTCATTGTTGACAGCTACCTTATTGATAAGAAAGTTGAACGTGACGATGTTACCGTTTACTATGTCCCGGCAACGAAAATTGCCGAGGAAAACGGCATAAAGGGTCTTGCAAACATCATTCTTCTGGGTAAGCTTCACAAGGAGCTGGGCTTCTGCGGTGATGAAGCCCTTGACGGTGCGCTTCTCAAGTGCATTCCTCCCAGAAAGGCGGAAATGATTGAAAAAAACAGAACTGCGCTGAAGCTCGGAATGGCTCGGTGAGAATTAAAAATCCGGCACGAACAAAAACGTTCGGACCGGATTTTTTCTTACGCTTATTTTTCTTTGATAATATTCGTCATCATTTTAGCACATTTGTAAATATCGCCGCAGCCCATTGTTATAATCAAATCACCGCTTTCGGCGTTGTCCGTAACATACTTTGCAATCTCCTCAAATGTGGGCAAGAGCACACTGCCGGGGATAAGTGCCCGGAGCTGTTCGGAAGAAACGCCCAAATCATCAATTTCGCGTGCCGCCATAATCGGTGTAAGCACAACCCTGTCGGCAATTTTAAGCACATCGGCAAAATATTCAAGGTGCTTTTTTGTTCTTGAATAGGTGAAAGGCTGGAAAACCGCCCAGACACGTTTAAAGCTCATTTCCTTGCAAGCCGAAAGTATGGCTTCAATCTCGGCAGGGTGATGAGCGTAGTCATCTGCAACCGTAATGCCGTCCTTTTCAATGTGGATTTCATATCTGCGGCAGGCACCGTGGAAAACTCTCAGACCGTGAGCAATCTGTTCCGGAGTTGCTCCGGCATATTCGGAAGCGGCAGTTGCCGCAAGAGCATTGAGAATATTGTGGTGTCCCGGTACAGCCAAAACCGCACGGAAAAGAAATTCGCCGTGCTTCATTACGTCAAATTCCCATTCGCTGCCCTCGTCCATTTTAATATTACAGGCGTAATAATCGTTGGTTTCGGCAATTCCGAATGTAACGACCTTAACATCGGCATCTTTGACCGCTTTCATGGAATTTGCATCATCACCGTTGACAATCAGAAGCTCACCGGTCTGCTTTGAAAACTTGTTAAATGAGCTTATAACGCCCTCAATAGAGCCGAAATATTCGAGATGGTCGGCATCGACGTTGAGGATAACGGCACAGGCAGGAGTTATTTGCAGGAATGTATCGACAAATTCACAGGCTTCGCATACCATGTACGGGCTTTTTCCGGCTCTGCCGTTGCCGCCGATAAGAGGAAGTTTGCCGCCGATAATAATTGACGGGTCAATACCCGCTTCAACCAGAATGGTTGTTATCATTGAAGTAGTTGTTGTTTTACCGTGAGTGCCGGAAACGGCAATGGTATTTTTGTATCTGCGGCACAGTGCTCCTAAGAGAATAGAACGTTCAATTGTGGGAATGCCGCGTTTCACAGCTTCCAGAAGTTCGGGGTTATCCTTTTGAATGGCGGCAGTGTAGACAACAAGGTCAATATCGTCTTTGATATTCTCCGCTTTTTGCCCTATCATGACCTCAATGCCATAGGAACGGATACGCTTAACCGTATCGGATTCATTATCCACGTCAGAGCCGCAGATGATTTTTCCCTCGTTATGAAGAATTTCGGCAAGTGGGCACATTCCAGAACCGCCGATTCCCATAAAATGGATTTTCTTTGCTTCGTTAAGAATTTTGTCATATGCGAGATTAACCATAAAACAACATCTGCCTTTTCGATATATTAAATAAGTTTGACAAGACGGAGCATAAGGCTTTCTATTATGCCGCGTGCATCAAGAATATAAAAGCTTGCAACCAGCGCAAGAGATATGAACAGAAGCGGCAAATTCAAGCCGCCTTTTTTGGAAAGTCTTTCGTTAAACTGCTCGGCGCTTGCGGAGGTCGAATTTATTTTTTTGACTTTCTTTACGCATTTTTTCATGTAGAGCCTGTTTGCGAAAATGCCGGTGAGCAGTGATATTATAAAGGGTATATATGAAACAATGGTATATATATAATATCCCGATACCACAAAGCTGTCGGTACTCTGGAAAATCGAAGTTAATGATTTGGTAACATCAATTCCGGCGTTATTGAGGTAAGCGATATAGAAATAGACATAGAAATACGATGCGGAGGTAAGCAACGCGGACAAACAGCCCAAAAGATAAAACTTTCTTGCAAAAAGCCATGTATATGAGCCGAGCAGTGCGGAAAAATTGATTCTGAAAACGCGCAGATTCTTCACTTTGGCAAAAAACAGCGGAATATAATACATCCAACCGTTGCCGACGAATTTTTTCAAATCTCCGACCGGTACGCCGTCAATGTTGTCACCGTCCGAAATAGTGTGACCCAGTACAGAGCCGAAGACTTTATTCGGGTCAAATTCGGCTTGTGCGTTATTTTCGGTTTCCTCATTTTTGCTTTCTTCGTTTTTACTTTCGGACTCGCTGCTTTCACAAGGCGGCGCAGTGGGAACAAAGGTGAAGCCCTCATCGTGCAACTGTGAATTTGCACAGCCGCCGTTGCTTTTATAGCACTCCCGGTGGTGAGGCGTTCCGCAGTGCGGACAGACCACAATATCATCGTTTTCCGTGAAATTAAGACCGCATACGGGGCACTTATCATTAGAATAATTCGGCATAGCAATCTCCTCTGATATAGCATTGCAATTATTATACAACTAATTTTTGAGTAATACAACACAATTTCGTGAACTAAAAATGATAAAATAGAAGAATATTTCTTTACAGCCGACAAAAATTATCGTATACTAAATAAGTATGGTATCACGAAAAGGCGTACCGCTAATATTAAAGACAGGACTGATTAAATGCTGCAATTTGAAGAAATACTTCTCAGGCTCAGAAACATGGAGCCTGCATTAAAGGAGCTTTGCGAAGCAATGGGCGTTGAGCAGAGCAAAATCGAAAAGGAGCGTCTTGAGGAGCAAAGCTCACAGGACGGCTTCTGGGACGATATGGAAAACTCCCAAAAGGTGCTTAAACGAATCAGCACACTTAAAAACATTATCGAATCCTACGGCGCACTTTATTCATCGTACGAGGATGCTATTGCCCTTTCCGAGCTTGCAGACGAGGAGGGCGACCTTTCGATGCTTGATGAATGCACCGAAGCAGTGGCTCATGTAGAAACCAAAATGGAAGAAATGCGTCTTACCACCCTTTTGACCGGTGAATACGATAAGAACAACGCCATTCTGAATTTCCATGCAGGTGCAGGCGGCACAGAGGCTCAGGACTGGGCTGAAATGCTTTTCAGAATGTACACCCGTTGGTCGGAACGCCACGGCTTTACGGTTAAAACCATTGATTATCTTGACGGCGATGAAGCAGGTCTGAAAAGTGCCTGTCTGCTTATTGAGGGCGAAAATGCTTATGGCTATCTTAAATGCGAATCCGGCGTTCACCGCCTGGTGCGAGTATCACCCTTTGATTCATCGGGCAGAAGACACACTTCCTTTGCTTCCCTTGAGGTAATGCCTGAAATTACCGATGAGGTAAATATTACAATTAAGCCGGAGGATTTAAAGGTTGACACCTATCGTTCCGGCGGTGCAGGCGGTCAGCACGTTAATACCACCGACTCCGCTGTCAGAATAACTCACCTGCCTACCGGCGTTGTCGTTGCCTGCCAGAATGAGCGCAGTCAGCACCAGAACCGTGAGGTTGCAATGAAAATGCTTGTTTCAAAGCTGGTTGAAATCACACAGCGTGAACATCTCGAAAAGATTGAAGATATTAAGGGCGTTCAAAAGGAAATCGCATGGGGAAGTCAGATTCGTTCCTATGTTTTCATGCCCTATACACTTGCAAAGGACCACAGGACAGGCTACGAAATGGGCAATATCACCGCTGTTATGGACGGTGACCTCGACGGCTTTATCAATGCATATTTAAAGGCTCAGAGCCTTGGAAATCTGGGTAATTTTGAATGAGTGATATTTTAATGGTAGCCCCCTGTCTTATGGGCTTGGAGGGGCTTGTTTCCAACGAGCTTAAAAGAATGGAAGCCGAGAATGTGATTGCGGAAAACGGACGGGTTTTCTTTTCCGGCAGTGAAAACATTCTTGCAAGAGCTAACATCGGGTCAAGGTATTCCGAGCGAATAGCCGTTTTGCTCGGCAGATTCGATGCTCTTTCCTTTGACGAGCTTTTTGAAAAAACAAAGGCTCTTGACTGGTCACGCTGGATTGGTAAAACCGATGCGTTTCCGGTAAAGGGAAGCTCCGTAAATTCAAAGCTGCACAGCATTCCCGACTGTCAGAAGATAATCAAAAAGGCAATAGTCGAAAGTCTGAAACAGAAATATCATGTTAACTGGCTTGAAGAAACCGGCGTCAGAAAACAGATTGCGTTTCTTATTTATAAGGATAACGTGTGTATGATGCTTGAGACTTCCGGTGAGGGTCTGCACAAAAGAGGGTACAGGAAAGAAGGCGCAATAGCGCCGATTAAGGAAACCCTTGCCGCCGCTATTGCCGATATTTCCTTTGTCCGCCGTGACACTCATGTAATCGACCCTTGTTGCGGTTCGGGCACACTGCTTATTGAATCGGCTTTAAAAGCAATGAATATCGCACCGGGACTTCAGCGTAACTTTGCCGCCGAAAAATTTGAGCAGATTTTGCCGAATGTCTGGCGCGAAGAAAGAGCAAGGGCAAGAGATTTGATAAACAGAGATGTGGGCTTTTCCGCCTGCGGCTTCGATATTGACAACAGAACTCTCGAAATCGCAAAAGCAAACGCCGCTAAAGCCGGAGTTGCGGGTAAAATCGAATTTGCCTGCCGTGACATACGCGATTTTGAAAGTGATGCGGAAAAAGCGGTGGTCATCTGCAATCCGCCTTACGGCGAAAGGCTTCTTGATACCAGTGAAGCAAGCGAGCTTTACAGCGTTATGGGGCGAAAATTCCGCAGAAAACCCGGCTGGACGTACAGCATAATAAGTCCCGACGAGCAGTTTGAGAAAATTTTCGGCAGAAAAGCCGACAAGAGGAGAAAATTGTATAACGGTATGATAAAATGCCAGTTGTATACATATTATAAGTAAGGAGTGGCGGCAATGCGGTACTGCTTTATTATCAATCCCGTGGCAGGCGATGTTAAAAATCTCGAAAAATACGGCGATGTGATAAAGGGATTTTGTGAAAAAAATGAGCTTGATTATGAGATTTTCGTAACCGAGGGTTGTGAACACGCAACGGAAATCGCTCGTTCCTGCGCCGAAAAAGGCGACGATGTGAGGACTTTTTCCTGCGGCGGTGACGGCACTCTGTTTGAGGTGCTTAACGGTGTTGTCGGCTACGACAATGTGGAGCTGGGCTGTATGCCGTGCGGTTCGGGCAATGATTACGTCAAGTGCTACGGAGATAAAAAGGAGTTTTTTGACCTCGAAAACTACATCTTTTCCGAAAGCGTTCCCGTTGACCTCATAAGTGTTGACCTGGGAGAAATGGGTAAAAAGTACAGCCTTAATATTACCTCCCTCGGACTTGATGCGATGATTTGCAACCAGGCGGATAAATATATCCGTTCGGGAAAATATTCCGGCAGCAAGGCCTATGATAAGGCAATGGTAAAATGCCTTTTCGGAAAAAGAGATAATGACCTGAAAGTTACCTTGGACGATAAAGAAACCATAGAGGGACGTTTTCTGTTCTCAATAGCCGCCAGCGGAATCTGCTACGGCGGCGGCTATCACAGTGCGCCTATGGCTGACCCTACCGACGGTGTTCTTGATTTTATCCTCATTAAGTCCGTGCCCTTTATTAAGCTTCCGTTCCTTATCGGCGCGTATAAGGACGGTACATATGTTAATAAGAGAAGATTCAGGAAGATTATGTGCCTGAGAAAGGGCAGAAAAATGCTTATAGAATCCAAAAAGCCTGCGGTAATCAATGTTGACGGCGAATGCTTTACAAGGGAAAGCGTTACTCTGGAGCTGCTTGCCGGTAAAATCAGATTCATTGCTCCACCGGCTTATTTTAAGAAAAAAGCAGAAAATCGTTAGGATTATATTACCAAATTGTTAAAAGTTATTAAAGCTGATAAAAAAGACAAAAAAGGCTTGATTTTTATAAAAATCTGATTACAATATCAATTAGCACTCGGAGATAAAGAGTGCTAATTGATTTGTTTATAATAAATTAAATAGGAGGCATTATTATGACACTCAGACCTTTGGCTGACAGAGTTGTTCTGAAAATGACCGAAGCCGAGGAAACAACCGCAAGCGGCATTGTTCTTCCCGGCAGCGCACAGGAGAAACCCCAGATTGCGGAAATCGTAGCGGTGGGACCCGGCGGAGTTGTTGACGGTAATGAAGTTAAGATGACCGTCAGCGTAGGCGAAAAGGTTGTTATCAATAAGTACAGCGGCACACAGATTAAGCTTGACGGTGTTGAATACACCATCGTTGCACAGTCTGATATTCTTGCTGTCTGCGAATAAGGAGGATTAGATATGTCTAAGATTTTAAAGCAGGGTGAAGATGCCAGAAAGGCATTGCAGTCCGGTATTGACCAGCTTGCCGATACCGTTAAAATTACACTCGGTCCCAAGGGCAGAAATGTGGTTCTTGACAAGAAGTACGGCGCACCGCTCATCACAAACGACGGTGTTACAATCGCAAAGGAAATCGAGCTTGAAGATGCTTTTGAAAATATGGGCGCACAGCTTGTAAAAGAAGTTGCCACAAAGACAAACGATGTTGCCGGCGACGGTACAACTACCGCTACACTTCTTGCACAGGCTTTGGTACGCGAGGGCATGAAGAATGTTACCGGCGGCGCAAATCCCATGTTCGTTAAGAAAGGTATTTCAGTTGCCGTTGATACCGCAGTTGAAGCCGTAAAGAAAAATTCCCAGGCTGTAAGCGGTTCAAAGGACATCGCAAGAGTTGCCGCCGTTTCCTCTGCCGATGAGGTTATCGGTCAGCTTATTGCCGATGCAATGGAAAAAGTCACCGCCGACGGCGTTATCACCGTTGAGGAGAGCAAGACAGCTCTTACCGATATTGACATTGTTGACGGTATGATGTTTGACCGCGGATACATTTCGCCTTACATGGTAACCGATACGGACAAAATGGAAGCTGTTATCGACGATGCTTTCATTCTCATTACAGATAAGAAGATTTCCAACATTCAGGAAATTCTTCCTCTTCTTGAGCAGGTTCTCAAGGCAGGTCAGAAGCTTGTTATTATCGCTGAGGATATTGAG
>CAZCQZ010000058.1:0-8631 GCA_964500965.1 uncultured Eubacteriales bacterium
AGAAAGGATTGTGTATAGTTATTTCATTTGCTGGGGCTGATTTAATTATACCAGGGTTATTATGGTCAATAAATCACTACTTATCATGGCAGCAGGTCTAGGTTCTCGCTTCGGCGGTGAAAAGCAGTTTGTTCCTTTCGGACCCAGCGGTGAATCTCTGCTCGACTATTCCATATTCGATGCCCTTGAATGCGGCTTTGACAGAATTATTATTGTTATTCGCAAAAGCATGCGTGCTGTTGTGGAAATGCGATACAGTGAGCTTTTTGAAAAGCACGAGGCTATATTCTGCGAACAGGAAAAGGACACTCTTCCTGCCTTTTTCACTCCCCCCGAAGACAGAGTAAAGCCCTATGGCACTTCTCACGCCATTATGAGTGCCGCTCAGTTTATTGATTATCCCACTCTTATTATAAATGCCGATGATTTCTACGGCAAGGAAACTTTCAAACGCATGTCCGCACTTATGGACAACCTTACCGAAAATCAACTGGGGCTTGCCGCTTTTCCTCTTGCCGGCACACTCTCGGAACACGGTGCCGTTACACGCGGAATATGTCACACAGACGAACACGGTAAACTTGTTTCTATCACCGAAACAACCGGCATCGGCTTCTCCGACGACGGTCTTATCAGGAACGACAGCGGTGCCGTTCTTTCACCGGAAACCCTTACTTCCATGAACGTATGGGCGGTAATGCCCTCTTTTACCCAGGTCGCTACGCCCTACTTTGAGAGGTTTTTTAACACTCTCGACGAGAAAGATATTAAAAGTGAGTTTCCGCTTCCCGTAATGATTGACAAAATGCTTAAAGATAATCAAATTGAGGTCAAAACCGCTCCGGTTAACACCGAATGGCTCGGCGTTACCTTTGCGGAGGATATGCCTGCCGTTAAGGAAAAGATTGCACTTTTGCATAACACCGGCAAATATCCTACTCCCCTTTTCGATTAACTTAATCAATGCTTTTGACAGAAAGGATTCAATATGAAGCGTATTCTCAATTTTTTAAACAGATTTTTCATTGACGGTCTTTCGGGCATGGCTCTGGGCTTGTTCTGCACACTGATTGCAGGCACTATTCTGGGGCAAATCGGAAATCTTATCGGCTCTGACACACGGGTAGGATATTTTATAATAGCTGTCGCCACTGTTGCGAAATACATCACCGGTGCCGGAATCGGCGTTGGCGTTGCGGTCAAGGTAAAAGAAACCTCTCCGCTTGTCGTCGTTTCAGCCGGTGTTTCCGGTATGATCGGCGCGTATGCAGGCAATATTTTAAAAGGCACTCTTATTTCCGGCGGCACTTTGCAGCTCAGCGGTCCCGGCGAACCTCTCGGTGCTTTTCTCGCCGCTTTTGCCGCCATTGAAATCGCACATCTCGTCTCCGGCAGAACAGCTCTCGATATTCTTCTTACCCCGTTTTCCGGCATTGCCGCAGGCTCTGTTGTCGGACTGCTTTTAGGTCCTCCGATTTCATCTTTTATGGCATACATCGGCGGACTTATTAACTGGGGTGCGGAACAGCAGCCGTTTCTCATGGGTATTGTTGTTTCGGTGCTCATGGGCATGGCTCTCACTCTGCCTATCAGTTCAGCCGCAATCGGCATTTCTCTCGGTCTTAACGGCATTGCCGCCGGTGCCGCGGTTGTGGGCTGCTGTGCTCAGATGGTCGGTTTTGCAGTCGCCAGCTACAGAGAAAACGGTGTCGGCGGTCTTATTGCACAGGGCATCGGAACATCAATGATTCAGATTCAAAATATAATCCGCCGCCCTCTTATATGGTTTCCGGCTATTCTTTCAAGCGCGATACTCGGTCCGGTGAGCACCTGCCTGTTTAAGCTGAAATGCAATGCAACCGGTGCAGGTATGGGCACCTCAGGTCTTGTAGGTCCTATCATGACCCTTGACACCATGCTGGCTGACGGTCGCGGTACATGGGAATCTATCGCCATAATCGCACTGCTAGAATTTATTCTTCCCGCTATCGTTACTCTCGCCATTTCCGAGGGTATGCGCAAGCTCAACCTCATTAAACCCGGAGACATGAAGCTTGCTTCATAGTAAATATTATTCCAGCATAAAGGTGGGAACAAAATGGTTTGTCCGAAATGCGGTCGCCGCACTTATAAAAATGAAACCGTCTGCCCGAAATGCGGTTTTCAAATGTCATCGCAACGTACAAAAACAATCAACGTCACGCAGGCTCAGGTCAGGCAGCCTGCACCTGTCGTAACCTCCGAGCCGATTGTCAGTCCTCCCGGAATTACCACTGTAACAGAGCCGACGCCTGAGCCTGCTCCTGCCCCCACACCTGTCCCGATGCGGGAATCTGTTTTTGAGCCTGTCTATGCCCCGGTATCCGAGCCTGAAATTGCGAACGAACCGGCAGAGGAAAAAGAAGACCTTGACCGCACTCTTACTTTCGCGGCAATAAAAGAGGCTTCAAGCGCAGAAACCGCCGTTCGCGAATATAATCGCATGAAAGCGCAGCTTCGCGAAAGCCAAACTTTTGATGACGGTTCAAAGGTGGTTTTGGAACGGCTTCCGGAGGGATATGTGTATGTCAAAATGCCGATTGACGAGGCTGACCGTTTAAGCAGAAAACAAAAGCTTCCTAAGCCTCTTGTGCTTGCGGTTTCCGGTGCAGCTGTTATAACTGTTTTTCTGATCATTCTGCTTCTCAGTATCACCGGCGGCAGTTCAAAAGCCCTTATCGTGGGGAAATGGCAGGGCTATATTGAGCCGCTTCGTTTCGGCATTTCGGGTATCCCCTTTACATCGGTCGATACACTGTGGGACTTTAAAGATGACGAAACCGTAACCGTAACGCCTCAGGAATCACTGCTCGCCGGCTATTCTCTCAGCGGCACTTACAAGCTTTCACAAAGCGGCAGTGACAGCATTGTTTCGTTGGATTTAAGCTATAACGGAGAACGCATTTCCATTGAGCTTATCTACACCGTTGACAAGGATGACGGTGCATTGTTTATTTCAAACCGTGAAGCTCCTGCATACACTTATACTCTCGAAAAAGTTAAATAACGGAGTGATTTGATGTTCTGTACAAAATGTTCCGCAGAAGTTCTTGACGGCGACCGTTTTTGTCCGCGCTGTGGTGCTCCCGTAAAAAGCAGACCGGTTGCCGCTCCTTCCGCTGACGGAGATATTCCTTACGAAGAACGTGAGTACATCGGTCAGCACAGACGCTTTTCCGACAGTAATGTTGATGAACAAAAACATTCTAAAACTTTCGGGTGCATTTTAAAACTTTTCATTACATGCCTTTGTGCCATAGTAATAATCGCTCTGCTGTTTTGCGGTGCTCTGCTTATCAAAGGCGAAAACCCGATAAAATATGTCGGTCGGCTTTTCTCATCGACCGCTTCATCCGAAAGCGACATTGTTTCCTCGTCCTCATTCATTTCGGATTCCGAGCCGGTTTTAGACGATATTTCAACAACTACCGCCACAACTACGACTGTAATTTCAACTACTATGAAAACAACTACCACAAAAAGAACGACCACTACCACCCGTACCACTACTACAACTACGCCTGTGGGACAGCTCGTCAGAGATACGTCTGTCGGCAAGTGGACTGCCGATATTTCAGCACTTAATATTTCCGTTCTCGGTTCAAAGATTAAAACCATAAATATTACCATTGATGAAAACGGAAATGCAAATGTGAACTTTAAAGTCGGCTTTGTTACCGTTAAAACAACCGGTTCATTTACAGTTTCAAATGACGGCAAAACAGACCTTATTATTAAAGTACCCTACAGCAGCGACACCATCAGCGTTGCAGGCTATTCCAAGGTTGTAAACAACGACCGAATAGTTTTCCGCTGTTCCGAGGGTGACATAACTCTTAACAGAAAATAATATCTTTGGAGCTGATGAAATGCGCTGTGCCATATGCGGCGGTGAAATTGACGATAAAAACGGAAAATGCCTTAAATGCGGTGAATGCTGGGGCGGCGGAAACCGAGGCGTGGCTCGGAAAATTTCCGAAATTGGCGATTCTGTGCAAAATGAGCCTGCACCGTCTTCCTTTTTCGACCCGTTTATCAGCCTCATCAAAGCAGTTTTCTTTGCAGTCGATAACGCTGTTGTTGACTTTGCCGGCAAAGTCAACTCTCTGCTGAAAACGAAAACCACAAAACGCCAAAACCGCCTGCTGGCTTACGGAACGATAATTGCGTTTTTTGCACTTTTAATTGTCGTTTCACTTGTTTGCTGTAACGCCTGTTCCTCTGACGGACTTTGCGGTCGTTGGAGTGCCGCCGATTCAAGCGGCTTACTTACCGTTGAGTTTACCGAAAGCGGCGAAATCAATATGTACGTTGTCAGCGGCGATGACGAAAAGCTGTACCGCAGCGGTCAATATTCAATTGACGGTGAGCTTTTGACCATACATTACAATGACGGCGAATTTATTACTCTGACCTACAGTGTTAATAATGATTCCGCCGTTTTTACCCTGATTTCCACCGGTCAGGAACAGGTCTATAACAGAAAATGAGGTCATTGAATTTGTATAAAGCAGACATACTTTGTGCCGAAAGAATCCAAAATTCTCTTTCACCCGATGCATCGGATATAATAATTAAGTGCCGCGATGAGGTCACTTCTACAAGCACTGTTTTAAAAGAGAATGATGACGGCAAAAACCGCGCACTTATCGCGATGTCCCAAAGTGCAGGCAGGGGGCGGTTGGGTCGCTCGTTTTTTTCTCCACGGGATACCGGGCTTTATCTCAGCCTGCGTGTAAACGTCTCCGGGTTATCTCCCGAAAAGCTCATGCTTATTACTCCTGCCGCTGCCGTTGCCGTGTGCGAAGCCATCGAAAAGTTCGGCTGCAAGCCGCTAGGCATAAAATGGGTTAACGACATTATTCTTGACAGCAGAAAGGTCTGCGGCATACTTACCGAAGCCGTCACACTTACTAACGGCGATACCGGCATTATTATCGGTATCGGAATAAATATGTATCAGCCCGACGGCGGATTTCCCCCTGAAATTTCTTCTGTTGCAGGACATGTTTTCGACAAACAGCGCGAAAACCTGCGTAATGATATTGCCGCTGATTTCATCAATGGTTTTACAAAAATTATTGCCGACATTGATAACGCGAATTTTATCGACGAGTACAAAAAAAGAAGCTGTGTACTCGGCAAACAGATTAACGTTTTTCGTATCGGTTCCGAAATTCCGCGCACTGCCCTTGCGGTGGATATTGATGACAGGTGCAGACTTCTCGTCCGTTACGATGACGGCTCAAGTGAAACACTTTACTCAGGCGAAATCAGCATAAGAACATTAAAATAAACAATCGGCTGTAAAAACTCTTATTTTCACAGCCGATTGTTTATTTATTACATCAGTGGTGCGAAAAGTCTGAAAATGCTTTGAAGCAAGCGCATAAAGAAGCCGCAGTGACAGTCTTCATCGGTTATTTCCTGACACTTTTCCAGCGTTTCGATAAACTCACTTTTTACCTGTTGTACCGCCGAGCTTCCACACATCCATACCGCACACTCAAAGTGCAGATACAGACTTCTGAAATCCATATTAACTGTTCCCACTGCCGCCGTTTCATCATCGGAAACAAAAGTTTTTGCATGAATAAAGCCCTCGGAATATTCGTATATCCGCACTCCGGCTTTCATAAGCTCACGATAGTAGGAGCGCGTTGTCATGTGAACATACCACTTATCCCACTTGTGTGGTGTGATTATTCGCACATCAACTCCACTCTTTGCCGCAAGAGAAAGTCGCGCAATCATGCTTTCGTCAATAACGAGATAGGGTGTACAGATATACAGATAACGCTTTGAGCTGTCGATTATTTCCGAGTAAACATACTCACTGACGTGTTCATCGTCCAAGGGACTATCGGCATATGGAATTACCCAGCCGTCACTTTCGTTGGTGCATTCTGTATCTTTCCACGGATAATAGCTTGCGCAATTCTCCGTCACACCGTTGGACAATGCCCACATTTGCAAAAATATCAGCGTAAAGCTCCATGCCGCTTCTCCGCGCAAAAGCAGTGCGGCATCTTTCCACACTCCGAATCTTTCAACGGCGTTAATGTATTCATCGGCAAGATTTACGCCGCCGGTTATCGCACACACGCCGTCGATTACCGCGATTTTTCTGTGGTCACGGTTATTTTGAATCGTCGAAAGCAACGGTCTGAAAGGATTGAAAACCGAACACTTTATACCGTACTCGGCAAGCTGTTCCGGATAATCGGAGGGCAAACGCAGAAAACAGCCCATATCATCGTACATGAGCCGCACTTCAACTCCCTGTGTCGCCTTTTCTTTCAGCACATCGAGTATTGAATCCCACATCACGCCTTCTTCGATTATGAAAAACTCCATAAAAATGTATTTTTCCGCTTTGCTCAATTCCTCAAGAAGCTTTTCAAGCATACTTTCGCCTGACGGCAAAAACTCGGTTTCCGTGTTTCTGTACACCGGAAAGCCCGCGGTTTTCTGCAAATATTCAAGCTGCCTTGTGTGCGTGACTACACTCTCTTTTGCCTCGTCAAGTCTGTCCCCCGGCATCAGATAAAGCTCACGCCCGTCGTTTTCCGCCTTTTCCATTTGCTTTAAAAATCTCTTATTTGAACCTTGTACATGAAGCAGAAGATAGAACAGACCGCCGAACACAGGGAAAGTTAAAATCAGAAACGACCATATAAGCTTATATTCGCCTTTGTCCTGCCGCACGACTATGCGGAACAAAAACACCGCAAGGCTTATGACCGTAAAGAGCACGGAAAGCGCCTTTGAATACGCACTTCCGCTGTAAAGCAGAAGAAGAAATGCTCCAAGCTGTATAAGTATCAGCAATGCTATAAAAATTCTTCTTCTGAATAATGACCGAAACCACTTTTGCTTCATGCTTTTTCCTTTCTACAGTGCAGATTTACCGTTTTTACTGTTTCTAATCGAATAGGTGCGTTCGGTTTCCGTGCCGCTTTCAAAGGCGTACCAGTCGCCGCTTACTCCGGTCAGATTTATTGCGCTTGAATAGGCAAACACAGTTGATATACTCTCGCTGTTATGCTCGATTTTATATACCGCACTGCCGCTCTCCGTTGTCACTGCAAAACAAAGCCATGTATCGTTTGCCGCAAATGATGACATTTCACCGCCGGTCAGTGCGGAAATATCCCAACGCACAAGTCCGTTGCCGTTTTCATCAAATCTCGTCAGATACTTTTCATCGCCCTCGGCTTTTACGGCATAAATATATCCGCCGCCAAGCTGATAATCGGATATGCCTCCTATTACAAGCTTGTCGTCGCTCCCGTCCGCTTTCATCGAATACACTCCGGATACATCGGAATCGGACAGCGTATAATACACTCTGCCGTTCATATAACCGAAGTTTGACACTTCGCCGCTCACAAGCGTTTCGTCTGAATACAGCACCGTCAAAGCCTTGCCGTTTTCTCTGAGATAGTAATAAATATCTCCCTCGGCAATAAAATATCCCAATGAATATGCCTGTTCAGAGGTATAGTCAAGAACTGTTTCGGCTGTGTGTTCTTCTGATGCACCCGTCTTTATGCGTTTTACACAATTGTCCTCCCTGAAATACAGGTACTCCCCGTCCGATTGCAAATCAGTTGCGCTTACGCTGTCGTAAATGCTTCTGTAACTCTCGTCCGCGCTTCTGCACATTATGCTTCCGTCCGCTATGTAATACAAACTGTCCCCCACTGCGATTTGCAGTGACGGCTCACGTGAGTTTTCTCTCATCTCATATGCCGCCGTTTTTAAGTCACCCTCGCAGGAGCATGAGCAGGACTTTGCGCCGCTTACGATAAGCAACACAATGCCTAAAACAAGCAGTGGCAGAGACACCGTCAGTATCAGTATTCTGCCGTCTTTGCGCACAGCGGCGCCGAATCGGTAAAACAGATTGCCGAGCCAATCCATAACAGGATTAACTTTTACGCCCGAACGCGCGGACAGCGTTATGCTTCCTCTCTTTTTCCTTATTAACGTGCCGCAGTTCGGGCACGCCTTTCGCCCCTCGCTTATTACCGCATGGCATCTTTTGCATCTCATTACAATACACCCCGAAGCTGTTCTTTTATATTGTCAGATTATATTATAAATACTTGTGTAAAGCACAAGTAGGTGCGGAGCACCAAGCGGCAAAGCCGCAATTTAGATACCAATGTTCTCTCAGGCATCGAAAGGCTTGTTTTTCAAGGCTTTCGCTAATGCCGTGAGGTTATTATATCATAAATACTTGTGCAAAGCACAAGCAGGTGCGAAGCACCAAGCGGCAAAGCCGCAATTTAGATACCAATGTTCTCTCAGGCATCGAAAGGCTTGTTTTTCAAGGCTTTCGCTAATGCCGTGAGGTTATTATAGCATAAATACTTGTGCAAAGCACAAGCAGGTGCGAAGCACCAAGCGGCAAAGCCGCAATTTAGATACCAATGTTCTCTCAGGCATCGAAAGGCTTGATTTTCAAGGCTTTCGCTAATGCCGTGAGGTTATTATAGCATAAATACTTGTGCAAAGCACAAGCAGGTGCGAAGCACCAAGCGGCAAAGCCGCAATTTAGATACCAATGTTCTCTCAGGCATCGAA
>CAZCQZ010000059.1:0-8594 GCA_964500965.1 uncultured Eubacteriales bacterium
AAAATAATTTTTATTTTTTAATTTTCTCTTGACTTAATTATAGTTGGCTCCTTTATGCATTGGGCATTTCTTCTTCGGTGAAATGCTTGCCGTAGTAAGCATTGAGATACATCTGCTTAATTTCGCTCATAAGAGGATAACGGGGATTTGCACCGGTGCACTGGTCGTCAAACGCCTGCTCGACCATTTCGTCAAGATTATCAAGGAATACCTTTTCGTCAATACCGTAATCCCTGATTGTCTCCTTAATTCCGACTCTTGCTTTCAGCTCGTTAATTGCTTTGATAAGATTTTCAAGCTTCTCCTCGTCACTGTTTCCGCCGAGATTGAGGTAATCGGCAATCTCCGCATAACGTGCAAGAGTGTGGGGGTGGTCATACTGGGAGAATGTACCCATTTTTGCAGGAGCTTCACTGGCGTTGAATCTCAAAACTTCCTCAATCATAAGAGCGTTTGCAACACCGTGAGGCAAATGATGAAATGCGCCCAGCTTGTGTGCCATGGAGTGGCATACTCCGAGGAATGCATTCGCAAATGCCATACCTGCCATTGTCGCGGCATTTGCCATTTTTTCTCTTGCTTCAATGTCGTTCTGACCGTTATCATAGGCTCTGGGCAGATACTTAAAGATATTTTTAAGTGCCTGAAGTGCAAGACCGTCGGTATAATCTGTCGCAAGCATTGCGGCGTATGCTTCAACTGCGTGTGTCACTGCATCAATACCCGATGCGGCAGTCAGTCCCTTAGGTGCGGACATATGGAAATCGGTATCAATAATAGCCATGTTCGGGAGCAGCTCATAGTCGGCAAGGGGATATTTTACGCCGGTTGCTTCATCGGTGATAACCGCAAAGGGCGTTACCTCGGAGCCTGTACCTGCGCTGGTGGGAATTGCGATAAAGTAAGCCTTCTCCCCCATTTTCGGGAACGTATAAACTCTCTTGCGAATGTCGATAAAGCGCATTGCCATATCCATAAAGTCTGCATCGGGATGCTCGTAAAGCACCCACATAATCTTTGCGGCGTCCATTGCAGAGCCGCCGCCCAAAGCAATGATGGTGTCGGGCTTGAATGCCGCCATCTGAGCTGCGCCCTCCTTGGCATTGCCCAGTGTGGGGTCGGGCTGTACGTTAAAGAATGTGGTATGAGCAACGCCCATTTCGTCAAGCTTATCGGTTATGGGCTTTGTATAGCCGTTTTCATAGAGGAAGTTATCGGTTACGATGAATGCCTTTTTAGCACCTCTTACAGTGCGAAGCTCATCGAGCGCAACAGGCAGACAGCCTTTTTTGATATATACCTTTTCGGGAGCACGGAACCAGAGCATATTTTCCCTTCTTTCTGCAACGGTCTTAATGTTCAAAAGATGCTTAACTCCGACGTTTTCGGATACCGAATTGCCGCCCCATGAGCCACAGCCCAGCGTAAGCGACGGAGCAAGCTTAAAATTGTAAAGGTCACCGATACCGCCGTGAGATGACGGGGTATTGACAAGTATTCTACAGGTTTTCATACGTGCGGCAAAGGTATTGATTTTTTCTTTCTCGGTCACTTCGTTAAGATATACAGAGGAAGTGTGTCCGTAGCCGCCGTCGGCAACAAGCTGCTCTGCCTTTGAAAGAGCGTCCTCAAAGCTTTCGGCTTTGTACATTGCAAGAACCGGCGAAAGTTTTTCGTGTGCAAACTCCTCGGAAAGCTCAACACTTTCAACCTCTCCGATGAGTATCTTCGTTCCGGCAGGAACATGGACATTTGCAAGCTCGGCAATTTTTGCGGCTTTCTGACCGACTATTTTTGCATTAAGCGCGCCGTTGATAATTATTGTCTTTCTCACCTTTTCGGTTTCTTCACCGTTCAGGAAATAGCAGCCACGGCGTGCAAACTCTGTCTTTACTTCGTCATAAATATCCCTGAGCACAATAACCGACTGCTCGGAAGCGCAGATCATGCCGTTGTCAAAGGTTTTGGAATGAATTATGGAGTTGACCGCAAGCAAAATATCGGCACTGCTGTCGATAATCGCAGGGGTGTTGCCTGCGCCGACGCCGAGAGCGGGTTTGCCGCTGGAATAAGCCGCCTTAACCATGCCGGGTCCGCCTGTTGCCAAAATGATGTCAGCCTCTTTCATGACCGTGTTTGTCATTTCAAGGCTCGGAACATCTATCCAGTCGATAATTCCTTCCGGAGCACCTGCCGCAACAGCAGCTTCAAGCACCAGCTTTGCCGCCGCTATTGTACAACCCTTTGCTCTGGGGTGCGGAGAAATAATAATGGCATTTCTGGTTTTAAGTGCAAGCAGACATTTGAAAATCGCAGTTGAAGTGGGGTTTGTCGTGGGGATAACCGCGGCAATAACGCCGATAGGCTCGGCAATTTTCTTAATACCGTAGGACTTATCCTCCTCGATAACTCCACAGGTTTTCGTATCCTTATATGCATTATAGATATATTCGGAGGCGTAGTTGTTCTTAATTACCTTGTCCTCAACAACGCCCATGCCTGTCTCCTCGACAGCCAGCTTCGCAAGCGGAATTCTCGCCTTGTTCGCGGCAGAAGCGGCAGCAAGGAAAATCTTATCCACCTGCTCCTGAGTATAGAGCGCAAACTTTTTCTGAGCCTCTCTTGTGCGGCTGATGGCGTCCATCAGCTTTTCAACTCCGTCAATGATTTCATAGCTTTTGAGTTCCATTGATTGTCCTCCTGTATCTATATTATTTATAAACATTTTCAGCGGTCTGAGAATCAGGTGAATTTACCTTCCCCAGACTTCGTTTATATTTTAACAATCTTTTCGCCGCTTGTGTATTCTCAAATTGTTAATCGGTGTTATCAAATAAGATAACGCCGAAAATGGTCAATCAATATTCAGATGCTTTCTTTTTGATTCGCACAGTGCGGTTATGAATTTCCTGTCAAGCTCGGACATTGCATATCCCTTTTTGTAAATCAGAACGTCCTTGTAAACCCTGGTATTCTCACTGCAACGTCTCTGCACCAGATTATATCTTTCAAGAACGCCCGGAGGTGCAGGCGAAACCCACATAAAGGTTTCCGTATTCTGACACAGCAAATCAAACTGACTTGCCCTTTCAAAAATATATATTCTGCGCTCGATATTATCCGGCAGTTCGTTTTTCACAACCTGTGACACCGGCAAAGACGGCACATATGGGTCTGCATGAGCGATTTCAATAAATCTCGACAGGTCGTTTACGCTGATGCTTTCCAGCCGCGCAAGAGGGCTTTCCGCGCTCATAATCAGGCAGTATGAAAACTCCGTCACAAGCTCATAGCACAACCCTTTTTCATCAAGCATTTCCTTGAAATACCTGTCATAATTTTCCGCATAGCGAATTATTCCCAGCTTATAATCGTGATTTAACAGATTGTCTATTGTGCGCTTTGAATTTGTTTCCTTATATATTATCTCGGCGGCATCATCGGTTAATGTTTTTGAAAACTGGGTAAACGCCTCGGAAATATAACAGGCTCTCGGCACGGATATTGAAAAACGCTGTTTCGCCGGAGCACCGTATTTATATACCCTTTCCACTTCCTCAATCTGACCGAGAATGCTCTTTGCATAGCCCATAAATTCTTCGCCCTGGGGTGTAAGGCTCATTCCCTTTGCGGTGCGTTCAAAAATTGTTATTCCGATGTCCGCTTCAAGCTCTTTTATTGAACGGCTGATGTTCGGCACGGCAATAAGCAAAATTTCCGACGCCTTGCTCAATGAGCCTGCACGCGCCACCTCATAGGCATATTTCATATGCAGAATATTCATCGCAAATCAACCTCCTGCCGTTATTTTACCATAGATTAAAGCAAAAATAAATATCATACCGGCTTTTGAGGAAAATATTCGTCAATTTTCCTGATTAACAAAACTTAAACATAATTTAATCATTTCAATAACAAGGCAAAATTATAATTCAGTCATCAAAATCAAAGAGAGGTAAAACACATGAACAAAGACAACAGCTTTATCGCACAGCAAATCCGCGCACAGTATGTTACAAAAGAAAGCACCGAGCTTGATGAGCTTAAAGCCCTTGACAAAAAAGTGAAACGTCCCGCAAATGTATTCGCCTATGTTTTCGGTACTATCGGCGCACTGATTCTGGGTAGCGGCATGAGCCTTGTAATGACCGATATTTCCGATGCTATCGGCATTTCAAATCCTATGCTTTGGGGTATTATCATCGGAAGCGTCGGCTTACTTATTGCGATTGTTAACTACCCTGTCTATAAAGGAATATTAAACAATCGCAAAAAGAAATTCGCAGACGAAATCATTTCAATGAGCAACAAAATTATGACAAACGAATAATTCCAAATACAAATTCGGCAGGAACGGAAGCTTTCCGTTCCTGCCGAATCAAGTTGTCAGCTCATTTTAACATCTTCCCAAAGCTGGTTCATCAGCTCGTTTGTCTCGTCGGGGAGATTTACGAAAACCTCACTGTTTGCCAGCAGTGCAGAGCCGGGATAATACTGAGGATTGTTCTTTGTTTCCTCGTCAAGGGCATCAAAAACAGTTGTCAGCGGAGTTGAATAGCCCACATACTCGACATTTGCAAGAGCGATTTCCTTTTCACAAAGGAAATTGATATACTGCTCCGCCCAGTCCTTGTGCTGTGAGGACTTCAAAACGCACATCGCATCGACGAATTTGTTTGTACCTGTTTCGGGAACATAATAGGCAATATCGTCATTGTCCTCCATCATTCTGACGCCGTCACCGGCATAGTAAGGAGCAACAGCGGCTTCACCGCTTGACATTTTGCTGAAAATTTGATCCATAACATATGCCTGAACAAGGGGCTTCTGGTCAAGCAACGCCTGAGCGCAGGCACGGATTTCCGTTTCGTCTGTGGTGTTAAGGGAATATCCCAGCTTCAACTGTGCAATTCCGAAAGCATCTCTGGGATTGTTGAACATAAGAATCTTGCCGGCGTATTTCTCAGACCAGAGAATATCCCAGCCAAGCTCCTCGATATCCTCCGTTTCAACCATGGTGGTATTGTAGAAAAGCCCTACAGTTCCCCACATATAAGGAACGGAATACCTGTTTTCCGGGTCGTATTCGGGATTTACGAAATCCTCGTCAATATATTGAAAATTCGGAATATTGTCAAAATTCAGCTCTGCAAGCAGACCTTCGTTAATCATCTTTGAAATCATATAATCCGAGGGGATTACTATATCATAATTTGCACTGCCGCTTGCAACCTTTGCGTACATGCTCTCGTTATCGGGATAGGTTGTATAAACAACCTTTATTCCGGTTGCCTCGTAAAATTCCTCGTTAACGTCAATCAGGTCGTCTTCGCCAACCGACAGGTATTCACCCCAGTTGTAAACGTAAAGCACGTTTGAATTAGAGCAACCTGCCAGACCTGCAAAAGATGCAGCTACAACAACAATTGCGATGAGTACCGAAAGGATTCTTTTTTTCAACTTACCATTCCTCCTAGAAATTGTATATCATCAGGCATTTCTGCCGTTTTTACGCTGTCTGCGTTCACTTTTCGCAAGCTGCCCGGACTGGATTATATTCATCAGAAGAAGCAGCAGAAGAATCGTAAAGAACATAAGCGATGTCAGCGCATATATTTTGGGGCTGACGCCCTTTCTTGCCTGTGAAAAAATCAGCATCGGCAGAGTTTCGGTTCCTGTTCCGCCGACGAAATAGCTTATAACAAAATCGTCAAGAGACAGTGTAAACGACATGATAAGACCGGTCATTACGCCGGGCATGATTTCCGGCAGTACAACCTTGAAAAAGGACTTAACCGGCGGACAGCCCAAATCCTGTGCCGCTTCCTGAATATGCGGATTCATCTGCCGCAGCTTCGGCATGATCGAAAGAACGACATAGGGTATGCAGAAAGAAATATGCGCTATGAGAAGCGATGCGATACCCAGCGTTATGACATAATTTGTAAGCTTTGCCAGCGCACAGAAAAGCAGCATAAAGGAAATACCGGTCACTATTTCCGGGTTGACCATCGGGACATTGTTAAGCGTGAGCATTACGGCTTTGAGCTTTTTGTTTGCGTGCTGCAAGCCCACCGCCGTTGCCGTTCCGATTATCGTTGACACAAACGCGGAAACTACCGCGATAACCAGCGACAGCACCAGCGCGTTTATTATTGCCTCGTCCTGGAATAACTGCTTATACCATTTAAAAGTGAATCCCGTGAATACCGCACGGTTTTTGGATTCGTTAAACGAATATGCAACAAGCACCGCAATGGGAGCATAAAGGAATATAAAAATAACGGTATTGTAGATACGGTAGAAAATCTTCATGCAACCAACGCCCCCGTTCCGTCCTCGTCACCGAATTTGTTCATAAAGAACATACAGATAAGAACAAGCACCATAAGTATCAGCGAAAGCATTGAGCCTACATTGAAATTGATGCTCTGACCGAGGAACTTCATTTCGATAATATTACCGATGAGCATTGTCTTTCCGCCGCCTAAAAGCTCGGAGATAAAGAACGCGCTCAGCGACGGAACAAACACCATCGTGATGCCGGAAATTATTCCGGGAACGCTCAGTGGCAGTATAACACGAATGAAAGTGTGAACACCGTTTGCGCCCAAATCCTGTGCCGCCTCGATAATTCTGTTATCAATCTTTGTCATTATGGAATACAGCGGCAGTATCATATACGGCAGGAATGTATAAACAAGTCCCAGCAAAATAGCTCCGTCCGTGTTTATCATATGAAGCGGCGATATGCCTAAATATCCGAGCACCGTGTTTATAAGACCGGTATCCTCAAGAAGCGTCATCCATGCATAGGTGCGAATGAGAAAATTCATCCACTGGGGAATCATGACCAGCATAACCATAATCTGCTGTCTTGAGCCTTTCATACGGGAAATGCTGTAGGCAATGGGATAGCCGATTAGCAGGCAAAGTGCCGTTGCGGCAATTCCGAAGCCCAGGGAGCTGAAAAACACATCGACATATCTGCCGATTTCCGAAAGGTTATCGAAAGAAAAGTTACCGGCACTGTCGGTAAATGCATAGTAAACAACTATACACAACGGGACAACTGTGAAAAGAAGCATCCACAGTCCGTAAGGAGCTGCAAGCCAGCTTAGCTTTCTTTTCTGCTTCATTCTGTTTCCTCCGCAAATTCTATGTCACTTGCGTAGTCTCCGGTGTATTTCTTCATTATGTGAATATTTTCGGGCGCAACGGTCATTCCGATTACGTCCCCCTCTTTTTGAGGAACGGTTGACTGTATCAGCCAATCCTCGTCCTGGTCGGGAATATTCACAATCATTTCATAGTGAACACCCTTAAAGGTTGTGGACACAACCGTACCGGAGAATTTGGAAACATATTCGGGCACAACCAGTACATCTTCGGGACGTACAACAACGTCAACTTCCTCGTCCTTTGCAAATCCGGTATCGACGCATTCCATTCTCGCACCGCAAAATTCAACATCGTAATCGGCGTGCATAATACCGTCAACAATATTGCTTTCTCCGATAAAATCGGCAACAAAGCCGTTTTCAGGCTCGTTATAAATATCTTCGGGAGTGCCGATTTGCTGAATAACACCGTGATTCATAACCACGATAACATCAGACATCGAAAGCGCTTCCTCCTGGTCGTGAGTTACATATATAAATGTAATGCCGAGCTGCTGCTGAATTTTTTTAAGCTCAACCTGCATATCCTTTCTCAGCTTTAAATCAAGTGCGCCCAAAGGCTCGTCAAGAAGCAGCACCTTAGGGTCATTGGCAAGAGCACGGGCAATTGCGATTCGCTGCTGCTGACCGCCGGAAAGAGTATCGACAGTACGCTTTTCATAGCCCTCAAGAGATACAAGCTTCAAAAGCTCACGTACTCTGCTTTTTATAACGTCTTTCGGTTTCTTCTGAATTTTCATACCGAAAGCTATATTTTCAAAAACATTCATGTGCGGAAACAGAGCGTAACGCTGGAAAACAGTATTCAGCTTACGCTTGTGAGGCGGTAAATCGTTTATGCGTTCTCCGCCGAAATAAACATCACCCTCATCAGGGTCAATGAAACCGCCGATGATACGAAGTGTTGTAGTCTTGCCGCAGCCGGAGGGTCCGAGAAGCGTAACAAAGGCTCCATTGTCAATATCAAGATTGAGGTTATTCAGGACGCTCTCCCCATCAAATGACACCGATACATTTTTTAAGCTGATGATAGTATCAGACAACTTGCCTTCCTCCTTATACATAGAAAAAGAAATGACGTTTCTCACGAAATAGTCACATCAACATTACTATATTTATATTGTACGGAAATGTCAAGTAAATAACGCAAATTTCGACTGAAAAATTTTGAATTAGCCGCGATTTTCCGTAATTATCCGTGAAAATTCCGCAACAAATATTAAAACATCTGAAAAATACTACGAAATGCTCTTAAATTCTTTGAAATCCTCCAAAATGCTCGCATTTAAAATCTCGATATACATTTTTAACGGAAATTTACAAAAAGCCTGATTTGCTCAAAGAACAAATCAGGCTCATGGAGCGGAATACGAGGCTCGAACTCGCTACCTCCACCTTGGCAAGGTGGCGCTC
>CAZCQZ010000060.1:0-8407 GCA_964500965.1 uncultured Eubacteriales bacterium
TATTTTATCTCCTTTTAGGGCGTTTGTCGACTCTACTTAAAGTGTAATACTTCAGTACAAGAGAAACTTGGGTTATTGATAAATCGGAATTTATCGGTTAAATTACCAACAAAACGCCGAGGACGTCGTCCCCTACGCTTGAGAATTTAAGCATTCTTCTTAATCGGCTGTATCAATACTTAAATATCCCGACGCCGTATTTCGGCAGTGTGACCAAATCGCCTGCCCGGTGATTTTTCCCTGTCAACAGCTCGGTGCAATCCGAGGGCACGGTGACGGCGCTTTCAAAATCGTTGTGGTTAAGTGCGAAAAGATAGCATTTGTCGTTCTTATATCTTCTGGTTGTTTCCACGTTCTCATCGGAAACAATGCAATCAATGCCCTTTGCCGCTGCCAGCTTGCCGAAAAGCCTGCAAAGGAACGCATCTTCGGCGGCAGTGCCGATATACCATGCTTCGCCCTTGCCGAAGTTGTTTTTCGTAACCGCCGCTTCACCGGCGTAAAAATCACTGCCGTAGGAAGCTATTACCTCCGCGCCCTCGGAACGTATTGTCTCAAAGAGGAAGGAACAGCTATACTCTCCGGATAAATCTCCGTTTGTAATACAAATGGTATTCTTGCGTTCGGGCGGCAGAGCATCGACCTCCTCAACCCAAACGCCGCACACATTGCGCAGCTTTCCGGGGTAAGCTCCGAAGACACGGTCGGTTTCGTCAACCTGACCGGACATATATGTGGTGACAAGCGTTCCGCCGTTTTTAACAAATTCCTCAATACGCTGTGCGATGCCCTCGTTCATCATGTAGAGAACAGGGGCAACAAGAATATCGTATTTTGAAAAATCGTCCTTAACGCTTATCATATCGGTGGAAACGCCGTTCTTTGAAAGAGCGGCATAGTAGCGGTGAACCTCTCTTTCATAGTCCATGTCGTTGCTCGGTCCTGCGGAATATTCAAGTGCCCAGCGGTTGTTCCAGTCCCAGATAACGGCGGCGCGGCTTTTCATACGGCTTCCGAGGGTTTCGTCCCCAAGTCTTTTAAGCTCATCGCCCAGCTCCGCGATTTCGCGGAACACCCTTGTGTTTTCGTGACCGCAGTGGTCGATGACCGCACCGTGGAATTTTTCACAGGCACCTTTTGAACGGCGCATCTGGAAAAACATGACCGTATCCGCTCCGTGAGCTACTGCCTGATAGCTCAAAAGCCGCATAACTCCGGGGCGTTTGAGAGCATTGTGGGTGTGCCAGTTTGTAACCGACGGGGTCTGCTCCATAAGGCAGAAAGGCTTGCCCTGCTTTAAACCGCGCATGATGTCGTGTATCATGGAGGTGCGAGTATATGAATCGGTGGGAACAGGATAGCTGTCCCAGGAAATAAAGTCAAGATACTGTGCCCATTCGTGATAGTCGAGAGGCCAGTATGTACCCATGAGATTTGTTGTCACAGGAATGTGGGGCGTTACTTCCTTGAGCACCTCATATTCGCGGCGGTACATATTAAGCACCGCTTCGCTCTGATAGCGGCAGTAATCTATGCTCAGACCGGAAAAGGTCGAGCGGTGGTAGCCCCACTCCTCACTGAGATTTGTGGGAGGATTTATTTCGTCGAAATCGTAAAGGGTGTGGCTCCAGAAGTTGAGATTCCACGCTTCGTTGACCTTATCTATTGTGCCGTAGCGTTTTTTCAGCCATTGGCGGAAGCCCTCCGCACATTTTTCGCAGTAGCAGGCGGCTTCAAACTCATTGGCAACGTGCCATGCAACAATGTTTTCGTTCTTTCCGTACCGCTCGGCAAGTTTACGTGCCAGCGCAACGGAATATTTTGCGTAGGTGGGGCTGTTGGGGCATGAGTTGTGCCTGCCGCCGTAATTGCGGCGCATACCGTCCTTTGTTACCCTCAGAATATCGGGGTGTCGCTTTGCCATCCACGCCGGGTGTGCGGCAGTGCCGGTTGCAAAGCATATTTTAAAACCGTTGTCGGTTGCCATTTTGACAATTTTGTCAAGCTTTTCAAAATTGTATTCGTCCTCCGAGGGCTGGAGCAGTGCCCAGGAGAAAACGTTTATTGTCAGCACGTCAATGCCGCCGAGAGGAAGTATACGCATATCCTCCTGCCATATTTCCTCCTCCCACTGTTCGGGATTGTAGTCGCCGCCGTAGAGGATTTTTTTGATTCTGCTGTCTTCTATCATGGTGATTTTCTCCTTTGTTTTTTCAAAGTTTTAATGCGATAGGGTGGGTGGTCGGTCACGCGATGGTACGCCGTTCGCTGTGGTTGAGAAATTTAAAGCAGTTGAAAATTTCCAATTCATGGCTCCCTTGTGTAAATGGGGGACTTAAGTTTGTTGATAAATCGGAACTTATCAATCAATCCCACTGCCGTTATTCCTCGTCATAATCCTCCGTATCGTCATCGTCGTCAACGCCTTTAATACCCATAAGCTTTCTGAGCAGGTCGGGCATACGGCTGAACTGGTCGGCGGATTCGTCAATGAGATATGTCCATGTGGAGGTCGGACCACGCATATTGGAGCGTTCAAAATCAACGCCGTTTTCCCCTATGACAGCGGTATCGAATGCATCAACCACAGCACGGTCTATAGCCTCATACATGGAGGTAAAAGCGATAATCGCCTCTCGTCTGAACTCGTCAAGAGGATTCTTGCCGCCGATTACCACAAGATGTATACCCTGTCTGACGTCACTTATATGGTCGAGGTACTCCGCCCAGTAGCGGTTCATGAAGTACAGCAGAAGCTGTCGCTCCACAAGGGCAACCTTTTCCGCACCGTAAGCCTTTTGCAGACGTATTGCCTTTTCGGGGTTTTTAGTCGCAAGCAGTCGCGGCTCAATATCTCCGCGCAGAATATGGTAGTGCCTTGAGTGTATCGCACGGCGCTGGTCGTCAATTATCTGCGTGTAACGGGAGAGCTGTATTCTCATGTCCTGATAATAGCCCTCGGCTATCCTCTGGACGTGTTCAACCTCTATTGCCACTCGCTTATCTCTTATTACATTCGTTCCGGAATAGGACATGACGTATTTCGGCAACAGCTTTTGCAGTCCGAATTTTACCATCAGGTCATCCTCAATGGATACGAAAAACTGAGTTTCGCCGGGGTCACCCTGTCTGCCGGCACGTCCGCGAAGCTGATTATCTATTCTGCGGCTCTCATAATGGTTTGTGCCGATAACAAGCAGTCCGCCCAGTGAGCGGATTTTTTCCGCCTGAGCTTCACTGTCTCCGCCAAGCTTAATATCAACTCCGCGACCTGCCATGTTGGTGGAAACGGTGACAGCTCCCAGAGTTCCTGCCTTTGCGATAATGGCGGCTTCACGGTCGTCCTGACGTGCGTTAAGCACCTGAGTGAACACGCCCGCTTTTCTAAGCTCTCCTGCAAGCCACTCGCTTTCCTCAACGGTGGTCGTGCCGATAAGCACCGGTCTGCCGGTTGCGTGCTGGCTCTTAACCTCCGTTATAACCGCGCGCATTTTGGCTTCCTTGGTGGAAAAGAGGTTATCCTCCCTGTCCTTTCGGATAAGGGGCTTGTTGGGCGGTATTTCAATGATTTTCAGCCCGTACATATTGTAAAATTCATCTGCGGAGGTGGAGGCTGTGCCGGTCATTCCGCAGAATTTGGCGTACATGGTAATAAAATACTGTATGGTTATCTGGGACATTATCATGCCTGCACTGACGTTTGAAATGCCCTCTTTAATTTCCACCGCCGCCTGAAGTCCGTCGGGGTAGTGGCGGTTTTCAACAACACGTCCGGTAAACTCGTCTATTATTTCAATCTTTCCGTCACGGACAAGATAATCCCTGTCCGCTCTCAGAAGATGCTCCGCTTTAAGGGCGTTCTGAATAGCGTCCAAAACCTCAAGATTATCTTCTCCGAAAAGGTTATCTATTTTAAGTATTCTTTCGACAGTGACTATGCCTTTCTGGGTAAGGCTGGTCTGATTTGAAAACTGGTCAACCTTGAAATGTACGTCAACGGTCAGCATTTTGGCTATATCACGGGCTTTTTTCGCGATGCTTGTGGAAAAAGGAACATCGCCGGCGATAACAAGAGGTACACGGGCTTCGTCAATAAGCATTGAATCCGCTTCATCGACAATAGCATACTGATACTTTCTCTGCACAAGCTCATCTCTTGTGCTTGCAAGGAAGTCTCGCAGATAGTCAAAGCCGCACTCCTTGAGAGTGATGTAAAGAATATCCTTTTTGTACATTTCCTTTCGCGTTTCAAAATCGCTTTCGGCGGTTATATAGCCGACGGAAAGCCCCAGCATTTCGTAAGCTTCATGCATCCACTCATAGTCACGTTCAACAAGGTAGTCGTTAAAGGTTATCATGTGAACACGGTGCCCCATAAGACCGTACATGACGGCAGGCATGACCGCCGCAAGGGTTTTTCCCTCACCGGTGTACATTTCCACAAGGTTGCCCTCAAAAAGAGCAACGCCGCCCAAAACCTGGGTATCATAGGCGGTAAGACCGGTTACGCGGCGCAGGGCTTCCTTTGCAAGGGCAAAGCAGGGAATGAGAAATTTTTTGCAGTACTCCTCACTCTGTCCCGCCATCTGCTCACGCAGCCAGCCGGCAAAAACGCGCAGTGCATTGTCGGTTTTATTCGTAAAATCAAGGGAGTTTATCTGTTCGATTGTGCTTTTATTTCTGTCGATAAATGCGGCAGACGGACCGACCATTTCTTTGATTGTGTGCCGTAAGCCCATAATAAACCCTCCCTGTAAGATTATTTCGGTTATATACCTTTTTATTATACGAGCATAGACGGATATTTGCAAGTGATTTAAGAGCGCGGATTAAAAGAAGTTATTATGAAGGTGCGGTTTGCTTTGTTGACAAATGCCGCCGCGGAGGGTAATATATATTCAACTACCTTAAAGGGGATGTTTTTTTGAAAGTAGCAGTTCTGGGAACGGGAAGCTGGGGCACTGCTCTGGCGCAGGTTCTTGATGATAACGGTCATAACGTTACGATGTACGGCGTTGATAATGACGAAATTTCCGAAATAAATCAAAGGCACACCAATACAAGATATTTTCACGGCATAAAGCTCGGTGAGGGCTTGCGTGCGACGGCTGACCCCGAACAGGCAATGGACGGCGCACAGCTTGTGCTTATTACAGTGCCTACGAAATTCGTGTCAAACGCCCTGAACGCCGTAAAGCCCTATGTCAAGCCGGGAACGCTGGTAGTCAATGCCAGCAAGGGCTTTGATATTAACACCGACAAGCGCATGACGGAGACGGTTCGCGATATTCTGGGCGAATGCGGCATAATGCCGGTGGTTTCGGTAATCGGTCCGAGCCATGCGGAGGAGGTCATTTTAAGGCGAGTTACCTGTATATGCTCGGTGTCAACGGACACTGAGGCGGCAAAGCTGGCACAGCAGATTTTTTCAAACAATTATATGCGCCTTTACGTCAACACCGATGAGGTGGGGGCTGAGTATGCCGTTGCCATAAAGAATGTAATCGCTCTGGCGAGCGGTATGCTTTCGGGACTTGGCTTCGGTGATAACAGCCGGGCGGCGCTTGTAACAAGAGGTCTTACGGAGATGATGCGCTACTGCACCGCAAAGGGCGGCAAAGCCGAGACATGCTGCGGACTTGCAGGCATAGGCGATCTTATGGTAACGTGCTTTTCACCTCATTCGAGAAACTATCAGGCAGGCTTTATAATGGGACAGGACGACAGCTCCATGGGCTTTTTGCGAGACAATAAAAAAACCGTGGAGGGCGTGTATAGCTGCAAGGTAATCTATGAGGACGCAAAGGCTAATTACGGCTTTTCCATGCCGATTATCAGCAGTATTTACGACGTGCTTTTCAATGGCAAGCACCCGTCTTCCGCTTTGCACGAGCTGATGAACAGACCGCTTACGGAGGAATGATGCTTTAAAAGGCAAAGGGCGTTTTTATTATAAAATTTTTACTCTTTCTGACGCTATTGTACCTTGTCATAATCGCCGGCGGTTTGTGCTCGTTTCTTGACAAAAAACATCGGCTTTTGTATAATCGGTATAACTAGCAATACGGAGGCGAAAACAATGGCGGCAACAATGAAAGATATTTCCCGAATGACGGGGCTTTCAATAGCCACTGTTTCAAAATGCATAAACGGACAAAATGTGCGCCGTGAAAACCGCAAGCTGATTGAAGATGCCATTGAGCAGCTCGGATATGTCAGAGACGAATCCGCGCGGTCGATGAAAACCGGCAGAAGCGGAATTATTGCAATAATAGTGCCGAATCTTGAAATATCAATGATATGTGTGTTTGTCCGCGAATGTCAGAGCCTGCTGATGAAAAAAGGGTTTGTTCCTGTGGTGTGCGCAAGCGAAAACAGCGAGGAACGCGAGCAGGAGCTGGTTTCAAGGCTAAAGGCAAGTCAGATTGACGGCATGATAATTATGCCGGTCAGCCGTAATACGACCCGTGCCTATGACTATCTCAAGGAGCAGAATCTGCCCTTTGTTTTCTTCGACCAGTTTATCCCCACATATCCGTCAAACTGCGTTGCTTTGCGCGGTGAAAAGGCTCTTGAGGAGCTTATGCTGGAGTTTAAAGAGCAGGGACACAGGCACATCGGCGTTATGTCCGGGGCATTGAGGCTGGCGGCGTTTGAACGCCGTGGGGCACGTATTGCGGAGGTCGCCGAAAGGTACGGCATAAAATGTCTTGAGCTGTGCTGCGGAGACGGTGCGGAAAGTGTCAATAAGCTTATGAAACATGAAAATCCGCCAACGGCGGTGATTTGTCTGAGCGAGGATGTTACCGTCAGCGCGTATGTGGAGCTTCACCGAATGGGGTACAGTGTGCCGGCGGACATTTCGCTGGTAGGCGTGAGAAACTGTCCGGAGCGCAAAGGCGTCCTGCCTGTTGACCTGACGCTTTTTGACCAGCCCATAGGTCGTTGCGCCGAAGCCTGCGTTGATACGTTGCACGAAAAGCTGATGCTTAAATACGATAAGCTTTCGGTGGGCGGCGCAAGCAAAAGAGTTGATGTCGCCGTTAAGCTTCACAGAGGTTCTACGGTAGGAAGTGCGGCAAAATAAGAAACAGGGGCTGTAAAAGCTTTCGCTTTTACAGCCCCTGATTTATTATTCCTCATCTTCTTTACATGCGTTGCTTTCAATAACGCTCCTGACGATATAGACAGGGCGTTTTTTTGTTTCCACATAATTTTTGCCGACATAATCGCCTATTATGCCCAGGCTCAAAAGCTGTATGCCGCCCAGCAGCAGTATCAGCACCACAATAGTGGCGTAGCCGGGAACGTCGATTCCGGCGGTAAGCTTCTGGATAATAACGATTATCAGATAAACAAAAGCCGCAATAGCCGATATAATGCCTGTAACAGTGGCGAATTTCAGCGGCATTGTGGAAAAGCTGTTAATGCCGTCAAAGGCATAGCGCAAAAGCTTGAAGAAATTAAACTTGCTTTTTCCGCCGCCTCTTGCACGCACCTCATAGGGCATATAATAGGTATTAAAGCCCACGTAAGAAAAAATGCCCTTTGAAAAGCGGAAGTATTCGCACATGGAAAGTATGGCGTCGACAACAGGGCGGCGCATCATGCGGAAATCGCTTGCGCCGGACACAAAGCGGACGGAAGCCGCCTTATTTATTATGGAATAAAAGGCGCGTTTGAAAAAGGATATTAAACAGCCTTCATGTCGCTTTTCCTGAACGGCGGCAACGCAGTCGTATTCGGGATTATTTTCTAAAAATCTCAGCATGTTTATTACGGTTTCGGGAGACTGCTGCATATCGCCGTCAACAATGACGGTGTATTCGCCGGTGGCATGGGAAAGTCCTGCGTACATGCCGGCTTCCTTGCCGAAGTTACGGGAAAAATCTATGACCTTAACGCAGTAGGGCGTTGTTTCCGCGATGCGGCGCATAATATCGGCGGTTTTGTCGCTTGAGCCGTCGTTTACAAGTACAAGCTCAAAGCTGACATTTTCCTTTGTCATAACAAGCGCGATTTCCTCGTAAAGCCTGCCGATGCTCTCCTCCTCGTTGTAGCAGGGGATTACAAGCGACAGCTTTTTGGTTTCGTGCAAATTCATCCGCTCCTTGTTTAAGTCTGTTTCTTAAAATATTTTTCTTTCGGTAAAACCACAGGGTTTAAATATCAAAACCTACGGCTTAAATATCAAAATCTACGGTTTTGATTGAGGGATTGTTTTTGTGCTATTGGCTGAAAATTTAACAAATTACCATGGCTCCCTTGTGTAAAGGGAGCTGTCACGAAGTGACTGAGGGATTGCCTTACAGCTCAGATTTATCATTTTGACTTAACTATTGATAAATTCTGACAATCCCCCTTGAAGATTGCGGATAAATCACGCAATCTTCTTCCCCCTTTACAC
>CAZCQZ010000061.1:0-8186 GCA_964500965.1 uncultured Eubacteriales bacterium
TTCAGCGATAAAGACGGCAAAAACGAAATCAAACTTGCCGATACCGTTATCGCAAGAATTGTAAAGACAGATAGCGATAACAAATCTCCGCAAACCGGCGACAACAGCCACATGATACCGTGGATTGCACTTGCTCTTTTAAGCGGCGGAACAATGGCAGGTATAGCGGTTTACAGTAAAAAGAAAAAGCGTTTTGTAAAGTAAGCAAAACATAATAAAATCGAGTAGGAGGGATTTTATCCCTCCTCTCACACCACCGCGCGTGCCGTTCGGCACACGGCGGTGTGGTTCAAAATTAAATACGCACTTTAGCGTAATAATCCGAAAGACTGACTAAGCCTCGCTTAGTCGGTCTTTCTTTGAATATCGCTTTCTTTACGGCAGATATTTTGCTCGCTGCCATATATGTTTCCGAATCCTGCCGTCAGTTTTGCTTGCCACGGGTTTATTCTGAGTTTTGTACCGCATCATCTGCGCACCGTGTAAAGCGTTGTCCTCGGATTTCAAGTTTTGTCGGTAACTACGCCTCAGTGGACTTCCAGCACAGAGCATTGATATGCCCATCATACAAAAACCCAAAACGGGCAGTCATGCGACTGCCCGTTTTGGGTTTTGAAAAGAGTATATTGGGGATAAAGACGTAATCTGTTTAAGGGTACGCTTATTCGTTTTTATTGATAAGCGTGACTGTAACATCAAAGGATTCGGCAAAGCCGTCCGAAAAACGGGTGATAGTCAATGTAAGCTCGTCACCCACATCATGTTTATTTAAAATTGATGACAGGTAAGTGGTCGAAGTGATTTTGTCCCCGTCTGCACCTGTTATAATATCGTATTCTCTGACATCACTGCCGATAAAGGAGGAATTATCCGGAATGCCGACGATAACGAGTCCTCCGTCAATTCCGTAGAGCTTTGCAACGGAAGAATCGAGAACGGAGACGATAACGCCTAGACCTGCATCGGAGGTTCGGGAAGACGATAATGCGGAATCGGAATCTGATGTAGAGTAATCGCCGTAATCATCAGCCTCACCGCCGTTATAAATGCCATCGTCATCGCTATCCGGCGTGTAAGAAAAACCGTCATCGTAAGAACCGTTGACGTCGGGAGTGTTGCCGTTAAAGTGATCGTAAACATGTATACAGGAAAAAATCAGAATGATAACGAGCATAACGGAAGACACAATACCGGAAATATAGAGAAAAACACGAGCCGGTCTTTTCTTCGGTTTGCCTGAATCAGCAATCAAAGTTTCAACAAAACTGCGTGACACAACGCCATATGCGGTAGCAATATAGCTCTCGTCGGAAATCGTGTTTATTGTCTGCTGCTCCTGAGAAGCCGTGATATTGTTCTGCTCCATAAGCAGCCTCCTTGAATCCGTGAAAATAATTATAAAGCATGAATGTGTTTGTTGCGTGAACGCATTGAAAAAACTGCCATGCACACAGATTTTTCATAAATCTGCTATCTGATAAATATATTATACAACAGTATACAGGGATTAGTCAAGGGGGAGCGAAAATGTCACAAAAAATCGAAATGCTGTTAGAATCAGTCGCAGATATGCTCTGGGGACCGGCGACAATAGGATTGATAATAATTGTGGGAATAATATTCACAGTCAAAACGGATATGCTTCAGATAAAGCATGGCAAATTATGGCTGAAAAATACGGTTGGCTCGGTAATAAGGCGGGGAAATTCCATGAAAGCTGAAGACAAAAAGTCGATTTCGCAGTTTCAGAGCCTGACCGTTGCTCTCGCCGGAACGCTGGGTACAGGGAATATCGTGGGTGTTGCAACAGCCATAACAATCGGCGGAGCAGGCGCAATATTCTGGATGGTAATAAGTGCGGTGTTCTGTATGATAATCTGCTACGCGGAAAATGTTCTGGGAATATTGTACCGCCGCAGAAATTCCAAAGGGGAGTGGTGTGGCGGACCCATGCAGTATATGGAATACGGCATGGGCAGCAAATGGCTTGCGATGATTTTTGCCGTTGCCTGTACGCTGGCGGCATTGGGCATGGGGAATATGGTACAGATAAACGCCCTTGCTCAGTCGGCGGAGGAAAGCCTCGGAATAAAGCCGATTTATACAGGTGTTGCAATTGCCGCCGTGGTGGGGGCAGTGCTTTTGGGCGGCATAAAAAGAGCGGCGGCTTTTACCGAAAAGCTTATACCGGCAATATCGGTTGCATATATTGCCGTGTGCATTATTGTAATTGCCGCAAACGGCGAAAAAATACCACAGGCGATAGGAAATATAGTTGCCGGAGCATTTGCACCGAAAAGCGCGGCAGGCGGTATACTGGGAGCACTGCTGATAGGCGTGCGCAGAGGTATAGCTTCAAACGAAGCCGGGCTTGGCGGTTCGGTAATGGTACATAGTTGTGCCGAGGTTGAACACCCTGCAATTCAGGGAATGTGGGGAATATTCGAGGTGTTCACAGATACCGTCGTATTTTGTACACTGACAGCACTTGCCATACTTACGAGCGGAGCATTGTCAACCGGGCTTGACGGGGCATTGCTGTCAGCGGCGGCGTTTGAATCGGTGCTCGGAAAATTCGGAGGAATTTTTTTGACCGTATCAATTGCCTTATTTGCTTTTTCCACAATGATAGGCTGGAGCTGTTATGGCGAAAAAAGCTTCACCTATATTTTCGGAGAAAAGTATACAATTGTATACAGATTGGGCTTTATCGGTGCGGCAGTGCTGGGCAGTGTTATGGAGCTTACCGCCGTGTGGTGTGTTTCCGATATTCTCAACGCGCTTATGGCATTTCCGAATCTTGCGGCGCTGGTCATACTTTCGCCTGAAGTTAAAGCATCGACCAAGGAATACCTCGGTAAAAACGCCTGACCATTTGCCCTTGAAACCCACGGCAAATGTGCTATAATGTGCTTACGGAGCTTGTTGTAGAATTATGACAATGCGCAAAAATCTTATGAGGTGAATAAAATGTCATCAACCTGGGGCAGCAGCATAAAAATTTCAATATTCGGGGAAAGTCACGGTATAGGTATAGGCGTGGTTATTGACGGGCTTCCTGCCGGAGAAAAACTGGATATGGATGAGCTTCAGTTCCAGATGAGCCGCCGTGCGCCGGGCAATGACAGTACCGCTACGCCGAGAAAAGAGCAGGACATACCCGAAATATGTTCCGGTATACTCAATGGCGTGACTACAGGCGCACCGCTGTGTGCGGTAATCGAAAATGCGAATATGCGCTCGGTGGATTATGAAAAGCTTGCACGGCTTCCGCGTCCCGGTCATGCGGACTATACCGGCGCTGTGCGCTACAACGGCTATAACGATGTAAGGGGCGGAGGGCATTTCTCCGGCAGATTGACCGCACCTCTTACCTTTGCAGGTGCCATCTGCAAGCAGATTCTAAAAAATAGAGGCATAACCGTAGGCGGACATATCTATGCTATAGGAAACGTATATGACAGACCTTTTGACCCGGTAAAAGTAAATTCACGGCTTCTTTCCGAGCTTTCCAAAAACTACTTCGCACTTGTGGACGAATCCAAGGAGGAAGCCATGCGCAGAGTAATAACCGATGCAAAGGAAGCTCTTGACAGTGTAGGCGGCATGGTTGAAATAGCTGTCACGGGAGTTCCGGCAGGTGTTGGTGACCCCATGTTCGGCGGCGTTGAAAATGTGCTGTCATCAATTGTTTTCGGTGTTCCTGCCGTTAAAGGCGTGGAGTTCGGTGCAGGCTTTAATGTGACCCGTATGCGCGGCAGTGAGTGCAACGACCCATTTGCGCTGGAGGGTGAGAATGTTGTCACTCTTACAAATAACTGCGGAGGTATTTTAGGCGGAATTACCAACGGTATGCCGATAATAATGAGAGCGGCAGTGAAGCCTACACCCTCAATTTCCCAAAAGCAGCAGACTGTTGACCTGCGTGAAAAGCAGGAAACAATGCTTGCAATCGGCGGTAGACATGACCCGTGTATCGTCCCTCGTGCGTTGCCTGCAATCGAAGCGGCGGTTGCAATAGCCGTAACCGATATGCTTAAATGTGAGGGCAAGTTATAAAAATAAGAATAAAATTTAAATAATATGATTTATTCTATTGACAAAGACAGGATTACCCTATAAGATTTCATTAACGGTATGTGAGCCGTAATATAGCGGCGAATATCGAATATAATTTGACCTGATAAGGAGGTGCGAAAAATGGTATTCGAGAAAGTAAAGGCTATCCTTGCCGAGCAGTTTGATGTCGAGGAGGATTCCATCACAGCGGAAACCAATATTCAGGAAGATCTCGGTGCTGATTCTCTCGACGTTGTAGACCTTATAATGTCCATCGAGGATGAGTTTGAATTTGAAGTTCCCGACCATGAGGTTGAAAATATCAAGACTGTTGGAGCACTTGTTGACTTCATTACAGAGAACAAATAATGCAAATCGGCAAGTTAAGCGAATAATTATTAAATAGAAAGCAGGCTGCCGGGTGTTGACCCGGAAACCTGCTTTTTGCATTATTTAGCGGTTTTAAGGCTCTTAAACTGAGCCTGATAAAGCTCGTAATACTGTCCTTTTTTCTCAATCAATTCTTTATGATTGCCCGATTCCTGAATACAGCCGTGGTCGATAACAAATATTCTGTCTGCCTTTTTGATAGTTGACAGACGGTGAGCGATAACAAAGGACGTTCTGCCGCGAAGCATATTTTCGATTCCCTGCTGTACCAGCATCTCGGTGTGAGTGTCGATACTGGAGGTCGCCTCGTCAAGTATGAGTATTCTCGGCTTGGATACCATAGTTCTGGCAAAGGCAAGAAGCTGTTTTTGACCGGAGGAAAGAGTTGAACCGCCGTCGGAAAGCTCCGTATCGTATCCGTTTTCAAGCTGCATTATAAAATCATGAGCGTTTACGGCCTTTGCGGCTTCGATTATTTCCTCGTCGGTGGCGTCGAGCTTGCCGTAGCGGATATTATCCTTAACCGTGCCGGAGAAATGGAAGTTTTCCTGCGTCATAACACCCATCTGTTCACGCAGGCTTGCAATGGAAACATCCTTAACATCGTGACCGTCAACAAGTATTCTCCCCTCAACCGCATCGTAGAAGCGGCTGACAAGGTTGACAACGGTTGTCTTGCCTGCACCGGTAGGACCTACAAGGGCAATGGTTTCGCCGGGCTTTGCGGTAAAGCTGACGTTGTGAAGCACCTGAGTTTCTATATCATCGGCATAGGCAAAGGATACATTTTCAAACTTGACCTCACCCTTGATTTCGGGAAGAACGCCTACGCCGTCTTTGTCGTAAAGCTCCGGCTCGGTATCCATTATTTCAAACACGCGCTCGGCGGCGGAAATGTTGGTCAAAAGCTGGTTGTAGAAGCTGGCGAGGTTTCTTATGGGTGACCAGAACATGCTGAGATAAAATGCGAATGCGGTTATCGTACCTGCCTCTGCGGTACTGCTTATGCCGCAAAAGCGAATAGCGACAAAGTAAAGCAAAAAGGTTGCGGCGGCAGTGCAAATATCAACAGACGGACCGAACATATCGTTTATGCGAACGGCATCTACAAAGGTGTTGCAGTCCTGGTCGGTAAGTACATCGAAATCCTTTTTCGCTTCATTTTCCGCACAAAAGGACTGGACGATTTTCATTCCGGAAAGGTCCTCATGGAGAAATGCGTTGAGGTTTGAGGATTTCTTTCTGTGAAGCTGCCAGCGCTTGTGAGAAACGCGCTGAATCACAACCATAACAGTGCCGAGAACAGGCACCATGAGAAGTCCGGCTATTGCCATTTTCACATCGAGAATAAACATAATAACGGCAACGGCGATTATTTTGATTAAATCGGGAAGAAAGGTTATAACGGCACTGTTAAGTACTTCTTTAAGGCTGTTTACATCGCCGATTATTCTTGCCAGAATTTTTCCCGTAGGGCGGCTGTCAAAAAAGCCGAATCCGAGAGTTTGAATGTGATTATACAAATCCTCACGGATAGTCACGAGAATTTTATTTGTCATTATCTGCATTATCTTCATTCTGCATCTCAGCGCAACGAGATAATAAATATACATCGCAAAGGCAATGCCTGCGAGAATAAGAAGTCCCTGCCAGTCTCCGTTTGTCAGATTGACGTTGATTGCACGCTGAATTATCAGCGGATTTATAAGGGTAATTGCAATCAATGTGCCTGTCAGCAGCAATGCGCCGACAATTTCCTTTTTGTAGTCGAGAAGATATTTAAGCAGACGGATAAGGGTGTCCTTTTTCAGAACTTCCTTTTGCTGTTCATCTTCGCGGAAAGAGTTGACTGCCATTATTTATCACTCCTTTCAACCATATCCTCCTCGGTATTGTACTGAGCAACGTAGGTTTCAAAATACATACCGCGCTTTTTCATAAGCTCACTGTGAGTGCCGCGTTCGGCAATTCTACCGTTGTCGAGAACGATTATTTCATCGGCATCTCTGACCGCACTTATTCTGTGGGCGACAATAATTTTCGAGCAGCCGTCAAGACGGTCAAGAGACTGCTGGATTTCGTATTCCGTTTCCATATCAAGAGCACTGGTAGCGTCATCGAGAATGAGAATTTTAGGCTTCTTGGCAAGCGCACGTGCGATGCTTATTCTCTGCTTCTGACCGCCGGACAGACCTACGCCGCGTTCACCGATTACCGTTTCATATCTGTCGGTGAGCTTGTCGATAAACTCAGCCGCGCCTGCATCTCTTGCGGCACTTTCCATTTCTTCCTGTGTAAGCTTTCCGTCAGAGCCGAGCTTGATGTTTTCGGCAATGGTGTCGGAAAACAGGAATACGTCCTGCATAACAGCCGCCATACTCTGTCGAAGGGTTTTAAGCCGAAGCTTGCGAATGTCAACGCCGTCAAGGGTGATTTCGCCGTCTGTCACATCGTAAAATCTCTCTGCAAGGTTGATTATTGTACTCTTGCCTGAGCCGGTCATACCCATAATACCAAGGGTTGAGCCTTGCGGCACGGAAAAGCTGACATTTTCGAGAACGGTTTTGCCCTCCGGCATAAAGGAAACATTTTTAAATTCAAGGTCGCCTCTGAGGTCTTCAAGCTCAACGGGTGACTGAGGGTCAACAATATCGGCTTCCTCGTTGAAAATTTTATTAAGCTTCTTTGCGGAAGCAAGAGCGGAAGCAAGCTCGTTGGCAAGCCAGCCGAGACATTCCATAGGCCATATTATTTCGGTGGCGTAGGAAACAAAAGCTATAAGCTTGCCCTCGTCCATGTTTCCGGCAATGGGAGCAAGGAAACCGAGACTGAGGTAGCCTTTTTCCGCAAGTACAAGAACAGCACCGAGAACAGCAACAAGAACCGTAAGCAGACTTCCGATAACGTTGATGTATGGCTGATATGTACGGTACACCTTTGCAAGTACAAGGCTTGTGTCATAATACTTGCGGTTTTTGCTTCTGAATTTGAGTATTTCGTGTCCCTCACGGGAGAAAGCCTTTACAGTGCGAACACCGGCAAGATTTTCCTGAGCAACGGTTGTAAGCTCGGCGTTGACCTCACTTAAATCGCTGAATGATTCGTCAAGCTTCTTTTCCATTTTCAGAGCAACAATGCCGACTATTACCATGAATACGATAGGAAGAAGGGTAAGAAGCGGACTGTAATTAAACATGCAGGCGAGGGTGGTTATGGTGTGAACGATACATTCGACAGTCAGAACGCCGGCAAATCCCAGCACAAACCAGACCTTGTCAACATCGTCCTTGATACGCGCCATAAGTTCACCGGTGTTGGTCTTATTGTAATAATTCATTGAAAGACCGGCAACATGTGAGAAAAGGTCGCGGCGCATATCCCTGCCGATATAAACGCCTATCTTATCGGCTGTGTACTCCTTAAAATAGTTGGCAACAGCTCTGCCGATACCGAGAGCAAGCATTGCAAAGAGCAGAGGCATAATTATTGCCATGCGTTCTTCAAGAGAGCCGACATCGGCGGCAAGTCCTTCGTTGACTATCCTTTCCGTGACCTGAGGCAGTAACGCTTTCAGACCGATTACAAAAGCAAGCATCACAATGGAAAAAAGGTACATTGCCCAATGCTTCTTCATGTAAGAAAGGGTTGATTTCTTCTGTGGTTTTTCCTTAGACATGATTTATAACCTGGTATAATTAAATCAGCCCCAGCAAATGAAATAACTATACACAATCCTT
>CAZCQZ010000062.1:0-7862 GCA_964500965.1 uncultured Eubacteriales bacterium
CGCAATCTTCTTCCCCCTTTACACAAGGGGGACTCTGGTTGTTGAATAATTTTAAGCTCGATTGTTAGATTGACTACCCCTCAGTCACCTGCGGTGACAGCTCCCCTGACAAGGGGAGCCATATTGTACGCTTTTGACGAGGGAGAGAGATTTGTAAAAAAGGAGTGTTTCAAGCTCTGATGAACAAAAAAATCATATCGCGTATTGCCGTCGGAGTTGCTTTCGCGGTGCTGTTTGTGTGCGTTTTCGCCTTTTTGCAGGCTCTTGTAATGCCCAAATACACCTTTGAATCCAATGCCGAGGGCGCATATATTGCGGAATACTATGACGAAAAACACGACCACGATATACTTTTCGTGGGTGACTGCGAGGTTTTTGAAAACTATTCCCCCATTGAGCTTTGGGAGGAATACGGCATAACCTCGTATATTCGCGGCTCAGGTCAGCAACTTATCTGGCAGAGCTACTATCTTCTTGAGGAAATGCTTGACAACGAAACACCCTCGGCGGTGGTTTATAACGTCCAGTCCCTCATATACGATGAGCCGCAGGACGCCGAATTTAACCGCCTCACCCTTGACGGCATGAAGCTGTCCGCCACAAAGCTGAAAGCGGTAAAGGCTTCAATGACCGAGGACGAGCAGCTTATTACCTACGTTTTCCCCATTCTCAGATTCCATTCCCGCTGGAGCGAGCTGACGGCGGATGACCTTAAATATGTTTTCGAGGACACGGAAAAGGTCACTCACAGCGGCTTTGTAATGCGCAGTGACATACTGTCGGCAGGTATGATAAAAACCGCCAGTATTCCCGACAGCTTCGCCTTTGGTGATAATGCGTTGGGCTATCTAAAAAAGATGAAAGAGCTTTGCGATGAAAAGGGCGTGGAGCTTATTCTGGTCAAAGCACCTACTCTCCCCTATTGGTATCCTCAGTGGGACGAACAGGTTGTGGAGTTCGCAAAGGAAAATAATTTGACATATATCAATTTTATCGACATTTACGGTATTGATTTCCCGTCAAAAAGAGGGTATATTGAATATACTTCAAATTCCGATGCGACCCTGATTGTCCGCGGTGAGGAAGTCAGCGCAAGCGATTTGCTGGGCGGCGTTATCGTCAGCGAATCGGATATGCTTGACTTCGGCGTTGATACCTATGACGGCGGACTGCACCTGAATTTGCAGGGTGCGGAAAAGCATACACGTGTGTTTGGCAGAATAATTACAAAGCTCATAGATTTCCCCAACCACAGCGAGGACAAAGACCTGATTGCGGACTGGGCGGAAAAGTGCGAGCGGTATTACGATATGCTTGCCGACCAGCAGTACGAGCTTGAAGCTTACGGCTACCTCAAGAGCTACGGAGCTAAAAAGCCCGACACCACAACAGAAGTCAATGCCGCCGAAGTCTCGTATACCGACGTAAGCGGCTCTGATAAATAAAATAACGGAGGACAAAAATGAAAAAATTTTTATGTGCAATTCTTGCGGCAATTATGCTTCTCACCCTTTGCGCCTGTAGCGGCAGCAACGACACCGCCGCCGATGACAACAAGGATAATCAGCCTGTTGTTGATGAAACCGGCTATGTTTTCGAGGACGGCGGCGTGAAAATCGAAATCGGCGCGCCGGTTTCCACTATTGATGCACTGGGTACACCTGCCGATACCTTTGAGGAAGCAAGCTGTGCTTTCGAGGGTAAGGACGTTACCAATTTTTACAGCAATTACGAGATTCTTCTTGCATACCCCAACGAGGGCGACAGCTATATTTATTCCGTGACCGTTACTTCCGATGCCGTTGCAACACCGGAGGGACTTGAGGTCGGCATGACCGGCGCGGATGTTGTTTCCATCTACGGCGAATGCGAGCCGCAGAACGGTCTGTATGTTTACGCAAAGGGAAATATGACCCTGAGAATCCTCACCGTTGACGATGTGGTTGACAGCATCGAGTATAAGATTGCCGAGTGATTTCGCAACGACGGTGTATAGCCGACGGCACGGCTGTGCGGCTGTGTTTCTGTGAATCGGAGCGCATTGCCGTGTATTGAATTGTGTTTCCGTATCCGGACGAAAGCATTGCTTTCGCCCGGATTTTGTATTTTGGACTTTTCAATTTGCTCTTAATACTTATTTCAAATTAGAAAGTCAATAAAAATCCCAGCGGAAAGTATTGCTTTTTGACTGACGCGAAGGATTTTTATTCCAGACGTCTTATTTGAAATTAGTATAAAATTTTCAACCGTAGGGGACGACATCCTCGGCGTCCCGTTGTAGGATTGACCGATAAATTTTGATTTATCGGTTAGCTGAAAATTTCCGATTTCCGGCTCCCTTGTGTAAAGGGAGCTGTCACGGAGTGACTGAGGGATTGCCTATGGCTTAGCTTTGTACTATTGGTTGAAATTTAGCTTGCCGGTTAATCTGACAATCCCCCGATTGAAGCCGCAGGATTCAATATGGAAGCCGAATGGCTTCAATATCCCCCATTTACACAAGGGGGACTTGGGTTATTGTAAAAATTTACTCTATTACACAAGAGGACGTTGGACCGGTTGATAAATCATAATTTATCAATTTAAGCTCGATTATGAATCTCACAGTGGGACACTGTGGACGAAACCTCGGCAGTTGGAGGTTAAATATGTCATGTTTTTACAGCCCTGTGCTTTTTTAATAAAGAACCGTGTTATGCCCATGGTTATTGCAGTTATCAGCCACTCTTAATTTACTGTTTTTTCAGGTTTTGCTATAGTTTTGTCTGTAATGTAATAATTGTCTATACCATTTCACAGGATAAAAAAATTCTCAAATTAAATCCACTAAAATGTATAACGAAGTCGCAAAGCTCCCGGCGACTGTTGCAATCGTCACCGGGAGCTTTGCTCCGATATAAAAACCGTTTTCCGTTTTGAATACCACTAATTAATATCTTGATAATTTGGTTTTGAACCAGTTGCTTCTTCTAAACGTTCACAATAATGCACTAATTCCGTTTCCAGTCCTTGTCTTGACATTTCCAGTCCTTGTCTTGTCCTTTCCAGCTCTTGTTCTAACATAGATATATTGTTTTCTTCTGCTTTGATGCTATCCTCGAGTTTTGATGTTATCTTATCAAAAATCCATGAAATAAGACGAACTAATAAAAGAACGATACCAAAAAAAATAAGACCAAAGAAAGTATAAGCCGCTATTGTCGTACAAGTACTAGAATCATCACCGTATTTATTATAATCATCAATATATACTATAATAGCGAAAATAATAGCGATAATTATAATTGCAGAACAAATATGATTGCTTGTGGAATTTTGCTTTTTTTCCTTCTGCTCCAGTAAATCAATCCTTCTTCTATGTTCTCGAATTTTTGAATGATATGAGTTTTCCGCTTGTTTAAATGAGTTTTCCGTTTGTTTAAAGGAGTCTTTCGCTTGTTTAATACTTTGATATATATTCTGTGCCGATGAGTCTAGGTTGCTTTTCACGGTTTTTATGTATTTATCACACGCACCGCTGATTTTGCTCTGGGAAGTTGCTACTTTTTTAGCATTCGCATAATAATATTCAATTTTATCTAACTTTTTTTACTGATATCAAAATCGGTATAGTCTTTCGAACAAACCCTGGTCATGCCCATCCAGGAGCGATAATCATAAGGGCAGTCTTCTACCAAAGAACTGAAAACATCGGCGGCTCTCGCAAACTCTTTCAGCTTAATGAATGTATCTCCGGATTTCACGCGATTATCTATGGAGCGTTCATCGGAAAGTTGTACTACATCAGCGTGCAGACTACCGATATTAGTAACATTGGTAGTGTTATAATTATTTATAGCCTTTTCTGTTATGAAAGGGGTGTGACAATATGGGCACAAGGCAGCCTCTTTTGATGAATCGACTTCCAGTTGTGCACCGCATTGAGTGCAAAGTGCCGGTACCAGTGGCATATTTTTTCCTCCGTTTTATACTTCGTAAATGATGTTCTCTCGTTTCTGTTCATACTCCGTTTCTGTCAGAGCACACACATCAAACAATTCCTTAAAGTTTTTGATTTTCTTCACATATTTTTTATGTCAATTTTCCGAAACGTATGTGCCACATTGCTGACAGAATTTGCTTCCGCCATGAACATGGCCACCACATTCGGGGCAAACTGTCTTTTTCGCCTGTTGCATCGGTGCGCCACATTGGGTGCAATATCTGTTACTGCTACCAACTGAAGCACCGCAATTCGGACATGTTGTCGCCAGCCATTTCGATTTGACTTCTTTGCCGCACTTAGTACAGAATTTGTCACCGCAGGGCACAGGTGAACCGCATTTTTCACACCGTACCGTCTGACCTTGACCGTTTGCAGTTGACGAAGTATTCGGAACGCGCGTGATAAGTATACGTGTACCGGCAAAGAAACGTTTGTAAACACAAAACGCAATTGAGGCAATAATGCCAATCGCCACAAATGATAAAGATGCGACAGCGAAAACATTGCTCACCTCAATCCACGGATTACCGGGGAATTCAAAATATTCTTCCGCCGCTTTATTCAACTCTTGTCCGTAGCCATCTATAATAAACCCAAGAAAAAAGAATGACACCCCTAAAATTGTCACACCTATGCCGCGACGGTATTTTTTTAATATCCACGCTATCAGTAACAGAAAGCCGGCAATCAACAAAATTTCTCCGAAAGTGACGAAGGTAGCACCGGATTTGGTTCCGTAATTACCGCTCTCGAAGAAGTAGTCCACTCTTTCTTCGACATTCCAGTTCAGCGAACAACCGTGATAATAAAAAACAAGTCCTAAAATAATTATAATAATACTTAGTACGATCACATTAACACTTCCAACATTTTTTTAATACTTTTTTAAGTAGCGGTATTACGCTTTCTTTGCGTACTTACCGCTAATCCAGCCGGTTACGGAGCTGTTGACCTTGATTTTGTACCATGTCACACTGCCAACCTTTTTAGTTGCGGTGCATGTATAGGTACTGCCCTTTTTGACAGAGGTAAGAACGCCGTAGCCTGTGCCTGCGCCCTTGCGGACACTCACCGTACTGCCTGTAATTTTCACCTTAAACGTAACAAGACTGATGTATTTTCCGCTAACCCAGCCGCTTACGGAATCGCTGACCTTAATCTTGTACCAGGTCACGCCGTTTACTTTCTTAGTAGCGGTGTAGGGATATATTTTCCCTTTTTTGACAGTTGTAACAACACCATAGCCCGTACCTGCACCCTTACGGACCTTTAAAGTACTTGCGGTAATTTTAAGAGTACATTCACCTGCATTAGACGATGAAGACGATGAAGATGACGAAGAACTGCCGGAAGTGGAATTGACCTTAACATAAGTGCCGATTATCCAGCCTGATGTTTTGCTGTTAACGGTAATTTTGTACCATGTTACGCCGTTAACCTTTTTTGTTGCGGTGTAGAGACAGGTTTTGCCCTTTTTGACAGAAGCAACAACGCCGTAGTTTGTACCTGCGCCCTTGCGGACGTTAACCTTAGAGCCGGTAACGGTTATTGTTGCAGGAGTGCCCTTGTAGATTATGGTTGCGCTGAGAATAGAGTTATTTGTGTCGGGTAATTCAGAATCGGGATAATAGGAATTATCAGGGTTCCACTCCCCGGTAATTGATATTTTATCCCATTCGTTTTTTGTGCCGTTATAATAAACAGTCTTGAGCGTGCCGTAATTATCGGCTATGTCGCCATATGAAATATCGAATGCTCCGCCCTCGACAGTTTTAAGAGTGGACGGCAGTGTTATTGTTTTAAGCCCTTTATAATCAATAAATGCGCCCTCGCAAATCTTAGTAACACCTTCCGGCACTTCGTAAGAAGCGGTTGTTCTGCCCTTTGGATAAGCAATCAGCGTTGTGCCTGCTTTATTAAAAAGAACACCGTCAACACTGCAATAGTTTTTATTTTCACTGTTAACGTTTATTGCAGTACACGCTTCACCGAAAAAATCATTTCCGCCAAAAGCGGAGGTTACGTCTTTACCGATAGTAATGTTCTTTAAACAGGTATCATAAAATGTGCATTCGATTTTGGTAACGCTTTCCGGCACTTCATAAGAGGTGGCGGTTTTGCCTTTCGGATAAGCAATCAGCGTTGTGCCTGCCTTGTTAAAAAGAACACCGTCAATACTTTTATAAGACTTATTTTTACTGTTTACATTTATAGCCGTACACAATGGCTTAGCACTACCGTCGGATTCTACGATTCCATGTCCGATATAAGAAACGTTTTTACCAATGGTAATACTTTTTAATCCACTACTGTAAAAGGCATAGTCACCGATATGTTTCAGAGAATCGGGCAATGTTATCTTTGTCAGCTTTTCACAACCGTAAAAAGTACTGTTTCCGATTTGCGTTACGCTATCGGGCAAAACAATTTCTTCAATATCAAACAAATAAAAAGCCCAATTGCCGATGGCGGTTACGCCTTTGCCGATTACCACCTTTTTTACCGATGCGGTAATTTTGCCGTTCTTATTGTAATAGTGTCCTGTGAACCAACCGTTCGGAAAATAGAAGCCGTCGCTTTGACCGCCTTCAGGCTCAATGTTCCACATATCGCCTGTGCCGGAGATGGTAAGTGTGCCGTTCTCAAACTTCCATGTGAGGTTGTCGCCACACTTGCCGCTTTTGGCGGTGACGCCGGATTCCCAGCCGTAAATGTTTTTCAGCGTTGTTTTGTCGGTTGAAGCGTAAACAGTTTTTCCGACTGTCTGCGGTAACAGTGTAAAGCAGCACCAAACCATAAGAACTGCCAACATTGCCGAAACGAGTTTCTTCAATGCCTTTTTCAAAATTGCACCCTCCCATATTTACTTTGGATAAAAAAGTATAGTATTATATCCACCTCGATATTGACATTTTTTACTATCTGTTTTATTATTAAATCGGATAAATTGCGGTATTATTTTCAGCGGATATAATACTATACAAATTTATCCGTTTTCTTTTTGCGAAACCCACAAAAGGAATGTGCGGTGCGCTATGCCAAGCTCCTTTGCCGCTTTTCTGGCGGAGATTTCTCCGGCTTCGTATTTTGCCGAAAGCTCGTAAAACTCAGGCGGACGCGCCATAGGTCGCCGTCCGAATTGAACTCCCCGTTTTTTCGCTTCCGCTATCCCCTCTGCCTGCCGCTGTCGTATAAATTCCCTTTCCGTCTGGGCTACGTAGGAAAGAAGCTGCAAAACGATGTCGGCTATCAACGTGCCGGTTAAGTCATTGCTGTTCTCGGTGTTCAGCAGGGGCATATCCAGCACGACTATATAGGCGCACTTTTCTTTTGTGATAAATCGCCACTGTTCAAGAATTTCATCGTAATTTCGTCCAAGACGGTCGATACTCTTTACAACGAGAGTGTCGCCTTTTTTTATTTTCCGCAGCAGCTTCCGATACTGCGGTCGTTCAAAATCCTTACCCGACTGTCTGTCGGTAAAGGTGCTTTTCGGCTCAACGCCGTACTCTCCGAGTGCTGTTATTTGCCGCGCTTCGTTTTGCTCTCTGGTGGATACCCTGATGTAACCGTAGGTCATTTTAATTCTCCGTTCCTTTTAGTGTATTTCGATATATTTTAAACCTGAGAATTTTTAAAATGACATTGTTTAATCAATATACGCGACTTTAATGTTACTATTTGGCATATTTAGGATTGCTTTTGAAAATCGGAATTTATCGTTCAATCCCACACCGGGACGCCGAGGACGTCGTCCCCTACGGAGTTGAATTTTAGAGAGGTTGAAAATTTTCAGTTACCGGCTCCCCTTGTCAGGGGAGGTGGGCAGGTTATAATTTGAAGTGCAACACTCGATAAAAAAAGAAGACAAAGCGCA
>CAZCQZ010000063.1:0-7385 GCA_964500965.1 uncultured Eubacteriales bacterium
TGATTTTTTCTTTCGTAGGCTCTATTTGGCTACCCCAACATTTATTATAGAGCCATAATTATTTTATTTCGCTTTTGCTTACATTCATACTGTTTTTTATCCGCCGCTTCGAGAAGCTCCGGCAGTGAAACATCGGGCGCACATTTAAACTCACAGCAGCCTATGCTCATTTCCAATCGGTATGGCTGCCCGGAAGTTTCGTTGTACAGGCTTCTGAATCTGTCAATGCTTTCGATAACGTCTTCCACACCTTCGTTTTCGTCCAAAAGCGTAAACATTGCGAATTCATCGCCGCCGACACGGGCACTTACGGTAGGCATATCACGGGCAATGTTAAGGGAGAAGCCTGCGGCACGCAGCGCCATGTCGCCTGTTCCGTGCCCGAAATTGTCGTTTATGACCTTGAGATTATCCAAATCGCCGTAGAAAATCGCCGCACGTGAGCCGAGATTTTTCACATCGTGAACAAGGGCACCGGCACGTTCGTAGAAGCCGCGCCTGTTAAACAGCTTTGTCAGGTCATCGGTCACGGAAATACGTTTCATGGCTTCGGCGGCGTTGTTAAGCTCCTCCACCTGCCGATTCAGCTTGCCGATAAGGGAAGCTATGCGCAGTGATGAGGAGAGCTTGACGGTTACGTCCTGTATGTAGTAATACTCGTTGAAATCCGCTTCGGTAAGCAGTATTCCGTAATGCACGTTGCTGTGGACGATAGGGGTCAGCACCGCGACAACGGGAGGATTTTCGTATCTGTCGCACATTTCACCGAATATGCGCTTTAAGGGAATAAGTCTGTCGGGCGGAAGCGGCTCGCAGAATTTTTTCCCGAACGTAACGGCAAGCTGCATTGAATCGGGACATGTCCAGCTCCAAAGGCTGTCGCTTTCGCAGGGGTCGGGGTAGATATACAGTCGGCTTGAGCTGATGTTTGCAACGGAAAGCTCGCTGAAAACGTCTTCGTAAATATCCGAATAGTGAGATTTTGAATAGTCCTGAAGCATAATGTTTGAGAAAAACATCATGTTAAGGCGTTTGTTGTTGATTTCATATTCCAGGTGAGCGGCGCGCTTTGCCACAATGCGCATGGCTTCGCTTTTGGCATGCAAAAGCCTTAAACGTGCGCCGTCATCGCAGGCAATCTGCTCCGCAATGGCGAACAGCCTTGTGCAAAGCTCGCTCATTCGCGGTACGGGGATAGGAAAAAGTCTGTCGGGCTCGGTCATGTGTACGCAGATTTCGGAGACAAGGGCAGCGGACAGACCTGCGGCATTCGGCTGTTCGACCGCAGAGAAAAATTCCGTCAAGGTATCTCCGAAAGCGGACATGTTGTCTGCGGCAATCGGAGAGCCGGAATAAACATCGAGCAGCTCGGTCATAAAATTTTCCGCAAGCTGTTCCGGGTCACGGATTGTAACGCTGACAGAATCGGAAAGCTTACAGCCGCAGCTTTCCCTGATTATGAATTTAGACTGAAGCACCACATCGTTGCATTTGTGCCCCGACAGCACATCGAGCATAAGCTTTATGCCGTGATAGCCGAGATGAGAGGGGTCGGCACGAACGGTGCTGAGAGCAGGGGAGAAGCTTGCGGCGGCTGGAATATCGTCATAGCCTGCAATGAGCATATCTCTGCCTGCGACAAGACCGTGCTTTTCGGCAAAATCAATGCCTGCCGCAGCCATTTCATCGTTTGCGAAGAAGAAGGCATCGGCTACGCCCAGCTTCCTTTCGAGAAAGCGTTCCAGAGAGGGCTGCCCCCGTCTGGCGAATGTGCCGTAATGGACAAGCTCCGGGTCAAAGGGAATGTTGTTTTTAATAAGGGTGTCCTTGTATATCGCAAGGCGCATTTCCGCATCGGCATTTCCTTTCGGACCTGAAATAAATGCGATTTTCCTTGCACCGTGCACATTTATGAAATGCTCAAGTGCATCGCGGACGCCGCGCTGTGCGCTTACGCTGACGCAGGGACGGTCGGCGGTTTTAATAGCTATAGTGACCATGGGAATATTGCCGAAGCACTGCAAAAAGCTTTCCAGCTTTTCGAGGTCAATGTGGCAGGAAATGGTACCTGCGGACACAACAAGTCCGTCCAGTCCCAGGTCACGGGCAAGCAAGAACACGGCGGAATAGTTGCTTGAAAGAACGTCGTTGAGATGATTGTGCGACGGTGGGTCGATGTATCGTCCCGGAATCACCAGCAGGTCAACATTCGATTCCTTTGCCGCTATGGTTGCGCCACGACATATTTCATTTGTGTGTATGTCCTCCAAATGGCTGACAAGAAGACCGATTTTTAATCTTCTGCCCATACTGCCGACTCCTTTCCGAAAAATTTATGCCGTTGAGCAAAATCAGTTTTTCTCACCGACTATCTGAACTTTAAGCAGATTTGTGCTACCGGTTGTGGCAAGAGGTATGCCGGCAACGGTAACAACGCAGTCGCCGTCGGAGATAAGACCGGTTTTCGCGGCACAGGCAACGGCGTGGTTGAGCAGGTCATCGGAGGTGCGCTGATATTTAGTCATTACCGGGAACACGCCCCAGGAAAGTGAAAGCTGATGATAGGTGCGCTTTTCCGGAGTTGCGGCGATTATCGGGGTTTCCGGACGGTATTTTGAAACGTTTCTGGCAGTGCCGCCGAGCTGTGTTACAGCGATTATTGCCGCCGCCGAAAGGTCCTTTGCGGTGATGCAGGCGGCATCGCAGACGGCATTTGTGATGTCGTGCTTGTCGCCCTTTTCAAAGGCAAGGGATTGGAACATCTTCATTCTGAAAGCGTCCTTTTCTGCCTGAGTTGCTATCTGTGCAAGGGTTTTTACCGCTTCTTCGGGGTATGCGCCGACAGCGCTTTCTCCCGACAGCATAACAGCGGAAGTGCCGTCAAATACGGCGTTTGCAACGTCCGTTATTTCCGCTCTTGTGGGAGTGGGGTTGTTTATCATGGATTCGAGCATCTGAGTGGCGGTGATAACCACCTTTCCGGCACTGTAGCAGCTATGGATAAAATGCTTTTGCAGACCGGGAAGCTCCTGAAAAGGCACTTCAACGCCCAAATCGCCTCTGGCAACCATTATGCCGTCGGAAAGGGCAAGTATTTCGTCAAAGTTGTGAACGCCCTCGCTGTTTTCGATTTTTGAAATAATCTTAATATTTTTGCCGCCGTTGGCTCTGAGAAATGCGCGCATTTCCCGAACGTCATCGGCACAGCGGACAAAGGAAGCGGCAACAAAATCCACCTCCTGCTTGATTCCGAACAGTAAGTCCTCACGGTCGGCATCGCTGAGATATTCCATGGGCATACTGACATTGGGGACGTTTACGCTCTTTCTGTCCTTGAGAACGCCGCCGCTGACAACATCGCAGACAGCCTGCCTTTTGTTGGATTCGCGAACGCGAAGTACGATTCTGCCATCGTCAATAAGAATGCGGTTGCCCTCATGGAGATATGCCGGAAATTGCGGCCAGGAAACGGAAGCGCGTTCGCTGTTGCCCACAATATCCTCACTTGTGAGAGTAAATGTGCCGCCGGTAACAATCTCCGCACTGCCGTTTTCAAAGGTTTTCAGGCGTATTTCAGGACCCTTTGTATCAAGGAGCACCGATGCAGGTACTCCAAGCTCGTCGCGTACCTTGCGGAATGTTTCTATGGTTTTTTTATGTTCCTTATGCTCTCCGTGAGAGAAATTCAAACGCATCACGTTCATTCCGGCGCGGAGCAGTTTTTCAATCATTTCTTCACCGGAACTTGCCGGTCCCAGCGTACACACGATTTTTGTTCTTCTCATTTTCCGATACCTCGCTGATTCATATTCCCGATATTTCAGTGCCGATGGGCGATTGCCTGTGTCGGCACAAATTTCTCTAAGTTATAGTATAACACAAAAATGCGCAAAAGTACACGGTGAAATTGCACTTATACGCACCTTTCCGCTTGTGCATAATGTATAAAAATATTGAAAACTACAGACCTGCCTGAAAAGCAGACCTGTAGTTTCACTGCATTATTTATAATGAAAGAATCGCCCGAATATATTCAGCGGCGGAGGGGAAATTTACTGCGGTGATTGCCGCGCAGGTACATATATACGCGCCGAGCATTACGGAAAAGGCGGCGAACACTCCGCGCTTTTTGTCCATTGCCGCAAATTCCGTTCCCATAAACAGCATGATGACAAACCGGAAAACCGCTACTGTCGCAAGCAGCAGTGAAATGGTGGGGGTTATAAAAAGACACACGGCAATGAGGGGCATAAGATAAAGCGCCTGAAGCTGCGCAACGCAAACAAGACCTGTTGCACTTTGAAATGTCATGGTGCCGCCGACAACAAAGGACAGAGCACGAAGATAGAGCACCAGCGTAAAAGATAGCTCAAGCCACAGCAGAAGCGATTTTATCACTGTCGGCATTGCCGCGGAAATCACCTCTCCCACGGCGGCTATAAGCTCCGGAGAGGTATCAATCCCCGAATACAGTACCGCAATTACGGCGGCGAAAATCGGAATCAGCGCACATATGGGTATTAAAAGAATAAACGCAAGGCTTCCCCTTGGGGATATGACAAAATGTATCGCCTGTCTTGTAGCTCCGGATACGGAAAGGGACATTACATGGGAAAGCTGTCCGAACAGCTTTGAAGTTTTGCTGTTGCTCTGTTCGCTCTTAACAAGCCGTTTTTCTCTTTTTTCGGCACGGCTGTTTCTTTTCGTTTCTGCTTTTTCAAGCCTTTTTACACGCTCATCGGCACGCCGTGCCTTTTCTCTGCTTTTTTCCAGAGCGCGTACCGTGTGCTGTGAAATTTCCTGCGGCTTTTTATTTTCCTCCGGTACGGGTCTTGATACGGTTATTACGGTAGTGCGGTCATGATTTCCGCCGCAGTTGGTGCAGATTACGCCATCAAACGGCTCTCCGCAGGAGGAGCAAATTTTCTTCATGACCTCACCGCCTTATTTCTCGGTGACAAAGCTGCTCCAACTGTCGGCATAGGAGATTAGCAGTGTCAGAGGGCGTTCTTTCGTGGCGGCGGAACGGTTGTCCTCAACATATTGCCCGTCATGGTAAACTATCGCCTGAGCTTCGTCCTCGGAAAGGGGCAGATATTGCATTATAAGGTAAAGACTGCGAATCGGCACGGAAAGGTATGTAAGCTTATCGTTAAAGGAATAGGGGTATGTAGGTCCGTAGCCGAACTGCTTTTGCCGCGGAGTAGGCTCGTTGGGGACATATTGCGGATTGCCGGGCATACCCGCCTTGCCCAGGTCGTGGAGAAGTCCCACAATAACGCAGCTTTCGTCGCTTATCTCCGGAGCAAGCACCTCTTTAATGCGAAGCAGATTTTCCGCAACGTTGCATGAGTGGCGCAAAAGTCCGCTTTCCTCCGAAAGATGAAATCGGGTTGAAGCAGGAGAGGTAAGCCATGCCGTTTCGGTTTCGATAAAGTTTATCAGCCTGTCCCATTCCTCCTTGCGGTCTGTTACCATGCCTTTGAGCCGTTCGTATCTTTCAAGTAAATCATTATCCTTAATCATAGCCTGTGATTCCTTTCTGTAAGTTTTTAACAGTGGCGTGGTTTGCTATTCAAGCTCTGTCCAATTCATAGACAGGGAAATATCAGCCCACTTATTGCGCTCTTTGTCGAAGCAATATGCCGAGTACGGCGGTGAATTAAGCAGCGGTATAACGGAGGGAAAATAATTTGCGGCGATATTCAAATCATATGTGCCGCAAAGCTCCGGACGGGAAAGATATTCCTCCGTTTCCGTTCCGGAAAGGAAACGCCAGCCACTGTCGGAATATGTGACGGGCATTACGCGGTAAAAGGTCGAAAGCTTTCTGCCCATTACCAGCAGAGTGTCGGGGATTCTGCATGTGCCCCTGCCGGTCAATATCTGTTTTATCTGCTCATCGGGTATGATAAACTGCTTTTCGTATGCCATGGTATCGTATCCTCACTATCTGGTTCTTATCCAGTCAAAACGCCAAATTTTCGCATTTTGCAGGTGCTTGCCCACGCCGGAAGCCGAGCGGCAGGCAAAAAGCTCGCTTTGGGGAGCAACACAGTACATTTCACACGCCAGCTCCTTTGCGTAGTCTGCGGACAGCGTTTTTACCGCTCGGAACTGGAGCGAGCGGCTTGAAACCAGAGCAGGCACTGCACCTGTTTCGATATACCACCGCTTTGCTATGGCGGCAAGCACGTAAGAGGAGGGGCACTCATTCCAACCGCCGAGGGGCAGTGAGCACAGCACGTCCCAGGGAGTTGAGGTTTGGAATTTCAATATGAGTATAACGTTGCAGTCAACGTCCGGTTCGGTAAGAGTGTCCGCAATATTGCCCACAGAGCCGGAACGGGTTTTAAAACCGATTGTGTCAAAATTTGCGTTTCTGTCGGCTTTGAGCTGAGTTAAAAGCAGGGTGCTGTCGGCGTCGACAGCGCGGTCGCGTATGGTGTTGATTCCAAGCTCTATAAGGCTTTCCGGTGCAGTGTCAAAGCCGCTTTTCTGATAGTCCAGCAAATCGAGATTTGAGTAAATATTGCGCACCAGCTCGTCGTTGGGGAATACTATAACCGGAGTGTATCCCAACATTTCCGCTTCGTAAAGAAGCTCATTATAGCGTTCCAGAACGGCGGCAAAATCACCGCTGTCAAAGGCTTCGTAATCGCCGCATATGCGGACGATAGCTTTTGCGGCGTCATCAAGGTCGATTTCGTCGATTACAACGGGATCGGATTCGCTTGCGACAGGCTCGGCTTTCGGCTGTTCATTGCCGCCGCAGGAACAGGCACAAAGAGGTACAAGCATGAGAACGGCCGTAATAAGTGCGATAAGTTTTATTTTCATAGTCATTGCTCCTTGCTGCGAGGTTTAAAAAATCGTATTTCGTCCTGCCGGGTGTAGTAAACGGCAAGCGGCTTGCCGCATTCAAGGGTGTAATCAATGGAATTCAGAGTACCTCTTGAGCTGCCGTCCCATATGGCAATGACAAAATCCGCGTTGTTGACAATAGTGCGGTTCCTGACAAGGGGAGCAGTTTTGCCGAAAATCTCATAATCCGGGAGATATTCCGTTACGGACAGTCCGTGCTCCTTTGCATACCGTGCCGCCAGACGGTCAACACCCCTTGCACCGCCCGAAACTATAGCGGCGGTTTCATCGGGAAGCATGGAGGAAAGCAGCACTCCGAAACGTTCGTAACTCATATTGATATTTCTTGAGCCGACAACAGCCACTCTCATATCATCACACCCTTAGCTCTTTTCTGAATACATTATATATAAAATGCCGTCAGCTTTCAACAACAATTGCATTCTGCCCTGCAAAACATTTTTTTAATGTATGTGCTAAAATGATGTGACCCAATAAAAAAAGAGAAGCAACCTCAAAAT
>CAZCQZ010000064.1:0-7248 GCA_964500965.1 uncultured Eubacteriales bacterium
CATAAAATAATTTTTATTTTTTAATTTTCTCTTGACTTAATTATAGTTGGCTCCTGTATTTACTACATTATATAAGGGAATTTTGTTGTAGTCAACAATTTAGTTGCTTTGAAAATTAACGCTTTGTTCTTAAAATTTGCGAAAAATTCGGTTGTAATGGTAAAAAAAGGTTGTATAATGATTTTAAAGAATTGAGGGAGATGAAAGAATTGAGTAATCCTAAAGTGCGGTTTCTTGTTGATTTGGCGTTTTATGCCACGATTATAACCCTGTTTTTTCTGGCGTTGCAGTATGCATTGCCGCTTATCATGCCGTTTTTTATTGCATTTGTCGTTGCGGCTGTCGTACAGCCGTTGACGAGATTTGTAAATAAGCATCTTAAAATCCCGAAAAAGCTGGGAGCGGGAGTTTTGATATTCCTGTTTTACGGAACTATCGGTGTCGGGCTTGTTCTGCTGTGCGTGTGGATTGTCAAAGAGGCGGTTTCGTTTATAACCGATATACCCGGATATCTTACGGATTTTGCAGGTATCATCGAATCATCGTCACAGGAAGAAATATCGAAATTTTTCTCGGGACTGCCATCGTGGCTGGGTAAACCGCTTACGGAATTTGTTGTCGGATTGTCCGAAGATGTGCCCGGAAAGCTGACGGAATATGCTGAAAAATTCAGCGCGGAGATAGAGATAAAAAGCTTTTTGAGTGTCGGAACATCAACTATCGGAGCACTTATAAACCTGCTTTTGAATATTCCGGAGGTGATTGTTGTCGTCATTGTTACGATAATTGCGACATTCTTCATCGGGCTTGACTACGACAATCTTACCGCGATGATAATGAAGCTGTTCCCGAAAAAAGCAAGACCGACAGTTGAAAAGGTGAAAAAATATGCGGCGGATACGGTAGTCGGATTGCTGAAAACCTATATACTTCTTATGACATTGACCTTTGCGGAGCTTGCCCTGGGATTCGGCGCAATTAACCTTATAGGTGAAAGCATGGGCATTAAGATTGAATACGCCGTGTTGCTGGCACTGATAATCGCCCTTGTTGATATAATGCCCGTATTGGGAGTCGGTACTGTGCTGATTCCGTGGGGAATCATTGATTTCATAATCGGTGAATGGCAGTTGGGAATAATGATATTACTGCTGTACATCATAATTACGGTGATAAGAAACTATCTTGAGCCTAAAATTATCGGAACAAAGTACGGTATGCATCCGGTGGTAACGTTGGTTGCGATATATGTAGGCGGTAAGCTTTTCGGCGTTATCGGTATTTTTGCATTGCCTTTGACCTGTATAATCAGCAAGAGACTGTATGATGTCGGCGCGATAAAGCACCCATTTGCAGACGATACCTCCGAGGACAAAGACGGTGAGTGCGAGGCAGAGAGCGACGCCGATGTTTCGGTATCGGCGGAATAACGGAAATTTTATAGTACTAAAAAACAGGAGAGGCAAAAACGAAAGTTTTTTACCTCTCCTGTTTCTTTGCTATTGTTTAAAAACGCCCTTTGAATTGAGCACCGATGTGCTGTAGATAAAGAGAATGTCGCAATCATCGGCAATATCAACGAAGTTTTCAATATATGACGGTGTGATATATCGTGTGTCGGCAACGATAATTTCGCTGTAGCCTTCAACGAGAAGCGGAATTAGACTGCTTCCGAATGAATCGCGGAAAACCACAAGCTGCTTTTTATTAGTTGCAGTTGGGTTTTCAATCTTCAAAAGAGCCTTTGCACCGCCTAAGAATACGTCATACGGGTCGTTGTTTTTAAAGTCGGAAATCTCGTAAATCGAAAGAGACTTTCCTGATTCGTAGTCGGTAACGACGCAGTTGTCAATAACGTCATTGGTAAGAAGAACAATGCTTTCGGACAAAAACGGCAGTGCAATCTGACTTGCATATGTCCCCTTGAAGCCGTCGAGAGTTATCTGCTCGTAATCGGTTGCCGAAAGCTCACAGCCCATTTCCGCGAGAATGTGACCGGCGACAGGCAGAATGTCGGACTGCTTCCAGTGAGGGTCGGTGAAATAATAATCGTCTCCGCTAAGGAGAGGGAAGATGTCAATATATGAAATATCATCCTCCGTATTTTCCGAAAGTATATCAAGCAGAGCAGAGTAATCGTAATGCAGACTGCCGTTGCTCTCCGCAAAGAAATAATTCTTGTCGGGAATTACGCAATAATAGGCATCACTGCCGCTTTGCACAAAGCTTTCATAGAGCCTGTTTATACTTGCGGCAGCGGCTGAAACGGCTTCTTCGTTTAGAATTGGGTCAAGCTTACAGGCAGAGCCGTCGGCAATATAATAACCGTTGTAATCATTTTGATTCAAAAGGTAAAAACGGGTTGCGGCAGTTGCACAACGGAAGTCGTCACGGAGCGGAAACTGCTCAAGCAGATAGGTTTCGAGCCATGAAAAATAATCGGTCAGACCGTAATCTCTGCCGCGTTTTTCCGCGGCTTCTTTCTTTTCCGAATACGTTTCAAACTGTTCGAGGGTACGCCGCTCGGAAAGAGAAAATTCGTTGTCCGAAAGAAACAGAGAAAAAACGGCGAAAAATGCAAGCCATACAACAAAGGCAACAGAAATAACAATATTTTTAGCTTTCAATTTTCACCCTCCTAAAATCTGAAGTAAAGAAACGGCGAAAAAGAGCCGTCAACAATAAAGCCGGTGCAAAGAGCGAGCAGCGCGAACAGAACAATCGGCTCAGCCACAGCGGAAATACGCTTGAAAACAGGCAAGGTGCGAAGCTTACGGATAAGCTTTGCAGGCAGCGGAGTTGCGAAAAGTGCGGCGGCTATGAGAAGCACAGCGGCACTTCCGAAATAGTAAGCTGTGGTGGGGTCGGAAAGTGAAAGACCGGTAAGTCCGAACATGCCGCCCAGGTGTTGTGCTGCGGCAGAAAGACTTTCCGCATTGAAAATAACAAAGCTGATATTAACAAAGAACAGAACGTAAAGCACGGAAAAAACCGGAGGTATGCGATTGAGAAGCTTTCCGAGGAACAGCTTTTCCATGAGCAAAAAAAAAGCGAAGAAAAGTCCCCATATTACAAAATTCCAAGCCGCACCGTGCCAAAGACCGGTAAGCGCCCACACAACCAGTATGTTGAAAAACCAGCGCGGACGTGAACAGCGGTTGCCGCCGAGGGGAATATAGACATAATCTCTGAACCAGGAGCCGAGAGAGATGTGCCAACGTCTCCAAAATTCCGAAATGCTGCGCGAAATGTAAGGGTAATTAAAGTTTTCGAGAAATTTAAATCCGAACATTCTGCCAAGACCTATTGCCATATCGCTGTAGCCGGAAAAGTCGAAATAAATTTGCAGAGTAAAACAGATTGCCGAAAGCCAGCAGGCGGCAACGGAGCCTGTGCCGAACTGTGAAGCGAAAGCGGCAAGTGAATCGGCAATAATGACCTTTTTGGATAATCCCAGAACAAAGCGTGTCACGCCGGAGGAAAAAAGCTCAAAGGAATGTGTCCTGTGTTCAAGCTCGGCGGCGACAGTACGGTACCTGACAATAGGGCCTGAGATGAGCTGAGGGAAAAGAGAAACATAGGCGGCAAGAGTAAATACATTTCTCTGAGCAGGTACATCCTTACGGTAAACGTCGATAATGTAGGAGATAATCTGAAAGGTGTAAAAGCTTATGCCGATTGGCAGTGCGATGCCGAGGAGCTTTGCGTTTATACCGGTCAGGGCTGAAAAGCTTGAAATAAAAAAGTCGGCATATTTAAAAAAGCCCAGTATGCAGAGCAGGATTCCCACAGAGCAGCCGAGAACGACCCTGCTGTAGGGTGTGCCTGAAAATTTTTCCGTCAGCAGACCGGCAAAATATCCGATGATACAGGCGGCAAGCATGAGCAGACAATATACAGGCTCACCCCAGAAATAGAAGAAAAAGCTTGCGGCTAAGAGAACGTAGTTTTTTGCCTTGTCGGGGGTGAGAAAGTAAATAAGGATTACAGCAGGCAAAAACCAATATAGAAAGGTAATACTGGAAAAAAGCACGTTATAACCTCCGTAAGAAAATCGGACGCACGGTATTCCCGTGCGCCCGGCACTGATTTACCGAATTTCAGGCAACAGTTTATTCGGAAATGGAATTGAACGAGTTAACAACCGCGTCGGTATCGCTGACAGAACCCATTACAAAAAGAACGGTATTGCCGTTGATAACGGTATCGGCAGTTTCGGCTTCAACGCAGATGAGCTTTCTGAGATTGACCTTGGCTTCAAGCTCATCGGCAAGAACCTGAGCATTGGCAGACTCCGAAACTCTGAATATAATCATTGCAAAGGGATTTGTGTTCATGGAGGGAATGTAGGCAACAGCCTCGTCAAACTGAGCATCAAGGCTCTCGGCACCTATAATATAGGCTGCGGCGGTGCTGTCAACGACTTCGGTGGTGAAGTAGTAAAACTCAACGTCAGAGCCGCTGGCTGTCTGAGCAACGAGGTCTGTAAGAGAAATGTTGTCAACAGAGTTGCCGCCGTTGTTTTTGTCGTTGTTTTCCTTTGAGCCGCAGGCAGCAAGGGAAAGTACAAGGGTGAGAGAAAGGATAAGTGCGAAAATTTTCTTCATTTTGATAACTCCTGTTTCGTGTTGTTATTTTTAGCCGCGATGTTAATATGTATTCATCGGACTACAAATACAAAACACACAGGATTGCGTTTTGGTTGGAATAAAAATTTAATTTTTTTGAGCAAGATATTCTTCAAGGCACATACCGCTTTCGTACATTTCCTTTGCGACCTCCGTACCGACATAGCGATAGTGCCACGGCTCGTATCCGATTCCGGTAATATCAATTTTTTCGTCCGGGTATCTTCTGACAAAACCGTATTTCCAACTGTTTGTTTCAAACCAGTCATAGAATGTGTCAATTGACATATCGTCGGTAATACCTATGTCAAAGGCAATGCCGAGATGATGCTCACTTGTACCGACAGGCGCGACCCAGTGACTTGCTTCAATTGTTGCATCATACGCGGAATAGCCGTCTGCAATAAGCTGGTTATACTTTTCGTCCCAAAGCTGCTGCTGAGTTTCGTAACTTCTGTAACCGGAGCTGACAACAGGACTAAGACCGGCGGCGCGGGCATCGTTAAACATTTCCTGAAGTGTGGGATAAATTCTGGAATCAATAAGTCTGCCCTCCGAAAGCTCGGTGGTTTCGGGAATAGTCCAGCTATCGGGAACGGGATTATCGGCGTTTACGAGAATAAGCTCCCAGCCGGCATCAACGGCAGGATTGCCGGTAGTGACATTTTCTTTCTGCTCATCGGAGATGTCGCCGTTATCGGTATCGGAGCCGCAGGCGGCAAGAAGCGAAAGAGAAAGAACAAGGGCGAATACGAGCGATAAAAGCCTTAAAACGGAATTTTTCAATTTAAACAATCCTTTCACGGTAGTGTACGTAATATTTTAGCATACATATTTTAACTTTTAAATAGAAAACAGTTAAATTTTTATAACGTAAATATGTTTTATTCTTCACTTTACACATCAAACGCCATGTGATATAATAAAGCATATTAAATGAAATCGGAGAGCAGTTATGTTTAAGATATTTACGGAATCATCGTGCAATCTTCCGAAAACGCATATTGAAAAGTACGATGTCGGGGTAATCCGCTGGACATATACGATTGACGACAGAGAGGTAACAACAAGAGATAGCATTGATGATTTTGACGGTCATAAGTATTACGAACGTCTTAGGAACGGAGCGGAAACTAAAACCTCACTGATAAACGCGGACAGGTTTATAAAGGAGATTGAACCGACGCTTGCAAAAGGTCGGGACGTTGTGCTGATTTTGATTTCCTCCGGCATCAGCGGCACATATAATTCCGCTGTTATGGCATCGGAAATCCTTTCGGAAAAATATGAAAACAAGCTCTATGTCGTTGATTCAAAAGGCGCGGGATTCGGAATAGGTCTGCTTGTCTGTCGGGCAGGAGAACTGAGAGAAGAAGGGAAAACCGCCGTGGAAACGGCTAAGATACTTTCGGAGCAGACTAAAAGTCTTTGTCAGTTTTTTACGGTCGGAAGCCTTGGCTGGCTTAAAAAGAGCGGCAGAATTTCAAACGCAACCGCAATTGTCGGAAGTGCCCTGCAAATAAAGCCGATTCTTTACGGCTGTAAAGGAAAAATCGAATCACTTAAAAAGGTAAGAGGTCGCAGAAGTGCCATACTTGAGCTTGCGGAGCTTTACAGGCAGAGGGTTATAAGTGCCGGAAAACAGCTTGTGGCTATTTCTCATTGTGATTGTCCGGAGGAGGCCGGTGTTTTGGCAGATTTGATAAACTCAATTGCAAAACCGTTGGAACTTATAGTCAGATACCATGAGCCGATGACAGGTACTCATATAGGACCCGATTCTCTGGCAGTGTTTTTCTTCGGGAAAGCCTGTACGGAGGAACCATGAGAATAAGTAAAGAGAGGCAGAGTATAAGGCGAGAATGCTTTTACTCTGTCTTTTTTTGAAAATCGTACTGTGACAGCAACAGCGAGTTGCTTGTTTTATCATCGCGTTTGGAGTAATATATGTTCGAGGTGATAATTACATGAATACGAAAAATATTATTTTCGAACTCAGAACCAAAAAAGGATTGTCACAGGACGAACTTGCCGAAAAGGTGTATGTAACCAGGCAGGCGGTATCCCGTTGGGAAAACGGCGAGACAACACCTAATACCGAAACATTAAAATTATTATCAAAGCTGTTCAATGTTTCTATCAATACACTTTTAGGCTCTCCGCAAAAGCTGATCTGTCAATGCTGCGGTATGCCGCTTGACGATGATGAAATCATAAGTCATAATCAAAACGGTACATTTAACGAAGAATATTGCAAATGGTGCTATGCCGACGGAACTTATACCTACAGCAATATGGACGATTTGCTTGAAGTTTGTGTTAAAAATATGGCAAGTGAAAACTTCACCGAGGAGCAGGCTCGCTCTTATATGAAAGATTTGCTTCCGAAGCTGGATTATTGGAAGCGTTACGATGAGCTTAGCGACAATGGACAGTTTGAAGAATTTAAAATGCAACTGATTAAGGAAATAAACGAACTTCATGTAGAAGGAATGCCGAAAGTCGAAAAGCTTAATGCACTTGTCGGCAAATTCGTTAATCTTGAATACAATCTTCCGAATGGAGATTCGGTGAAATTTTTAGATGACTCAAAGACATATCTTGGCAATCAGCTTGCGTG
>CAZCQZ010000065.1:0-5618 GCA_964500965.1 uncultured Eubacteriales bacterium
GATACCGTTGAGTACGACAGCACCACAAATCAGTATGATAAGGACGCTGAGTACGCCGAGGAAGTTTCCGATGAAAATGAGCTGAGAGAAGCAATCAAGTCCGGCAACAGCGGCGTTGTTGTCCTTGAGGAGGACATCAATCTGACCGGTGTTAACGGCGGTCACGGCGCACTTTTCGGCAAGAGTGTTATCAGCACCGAAGTTACCGTTGATGCAAACGGCAAGAAGATAACCAACTCCACCACCACCGGCAACAATTCCGACTATAATATGTTGTTCTATGTCGGCAGTGAGAACGGAAATAACGGTGACCTTACCATAACCGGCAACGGCGTTTATGAGTTCAACGAAAGTGTTGACAACGGAAAGTATCCGTCTCTCGTTTATGCACGTCATAATGCTACTGTCACAATCGAAAACGGCACATTTAACGCAAACGCTAAAAATGCGGTTGCTGTATGGGCAACAAACAATGCGGTTGTTACAATCAACGGCGGCAAGTTTGTCGGTGACGGTTCTTCCGACCTTATATACGCTAACGGAAGCGGCAAGATTTATATTACCGGCGGATTCTTCTCCAACGGTGACGGCACACACACGTTAAATGTCAACAACAGCGCAAGAAGCACCGCTTCAATCGTAGTTTCCGGTGGTACATTCGTAGGCTTTGACCCGTCCTCTGCTGCGGCTAAGGCTGACAGCATCAAGATTGCGGACGGTTACACCGTAACCTCCGAGACAAAGGACAGCGGCGAAGTCTGGTACACAGTCGTTAAAGCCGACTGATTAACTTAACCCACAAGCGAACTCCTATAAAATCGGCGCGTCTCTCCACCTCCGGGTGGAGGGGCAGCCAAAGGGTGCAAGTGCGCTTGTATCCTTTGGCTGCCCGATGAGTTCGGGAAAATAATACTGCTATTGGTTTGTCGAAATCGGTGAAAAATATAGACAGTGCGAGAGGAGGCACACCTGTTTGAAAAAGATTTTAGGGATTTTTTCGGCAGAGGCTAAAAAGAATGGAAAAATGTCAGACCGGGTTTTTAAAACCAACATAAGTATATCGGTGCTGACAATACTTGTATGCTGCGCGATTTTGTGCTCGTCGGCGTTTGCGTGGTATAACAGCCGTCAGGTTTCTCCCGTTGCGCCTGTTACTTCCGGCGGATATTCGCTGTCTGTTGAAATGGGCGGAGATGATTTAGGTGTATGCGACAGTGTGCAAACGGTCACTTACAGCTGTCCGCTCACGGTCAACGATACTCACTGCCTTACCCTTGAATCAACGGGTACGGTTTCCGGCGGATATTGCGTTATCAGCATAAACGGCGCGGAATACGTTGTGAATGTTGCAAAGGGCGAAAGCAGAACGCTGTCCATAAAGGCGACGCGTGGAACGGTCATCGGCTTTTCCGCAAGCTGGGGAAGCTATGACGGCGATATTTTTGACGGCGATTTAATTGATGTTTCCGAAACGGTATATGTGGAGTATACCATTAAGGAAAACGATACGCTCAGTGCCATTGCGGAAATTTACGGCGTGTCGGTAAACGACATTAAGGCTTACAACGGCATTACGGACGTATATAATCTGTCTGTCGGTCTGGTTATTAAAATTCCCAACGCCGTGGCGGGAGAGTCTACCACCGTGCCCGGTGATGTCGATAACACAAGCGACACATCGGACGATGACAGTGTTACGACCTTCGGTGAAACGACCGTGACCACGATTGCGGAGAATAATGAGCAGGGCGATACGGAAACCACAACATCGAAAAATACCGATGTCACTCAGACAAGCGGAACTTCCGAAAGTAATTCAACCGAATCCACTACCGTAAGTGAAGCCACGAGCGCAACTACGAGTGAGACTGCGAGTGAAACTACAACTGCGGTCACAACCACAACCGCGACTACGGCGGAAACCACGGCGGCTGAGCAGTCGGAAACCGGAAAATAGAGGCGGCTTAATCTTTTCCGATTCCTGATTTTTGTGACGATATAGACGAAAAGGGCTTGTAAAAACCTGCGTTTTTACAAGCCCTTTTCGTAGTACGCGGAACTGTTTGAAACAATGACATTATTTGAAACGAGCCGCCGGGAACGTCGTCCTCTGCGGAGATTTTAGAGCAGTTGAAAATTTTCGGTTATTAAGGCTCCCTTGTGTAAATGGGGAGCATATCAAAACCTGCGGTTTTGATTGAGGGATTGCCTTTTTCTATGGCTTGGATTTGTGCTATTGGTTAAAATTTAACAATTACCGGCTCCCTTGTGCAAATGGGGAGCGTATCAAAGCTACGCTTTGATTATCAAAACCTGCGGTTAAATATCAAAACCTACGGTTAAATATCAAAGCCTACGGTTAAATATCAAAGCCTGCGGCTTTGATTGAGGGATTGTCTATTGCTTGGATTTATCGTTTTAGCTTAGCTTATTGATAAATTCTACAATCCCCCTTGAAGATTGCGGATAAATCACGCAATCTTCTTTCCCCATTTACACAAGGGGGACTTTGGTATGTTGAAAAAAATCACGCTATTGTGCAAGAGAAACTTGGGCTTATTGATAAATCAAAATTTCTCACTTGCATTTTGTCCATACAGCGTTGATGTCGGAGTTTTAATTATAGAAAGTCACAAATATAGCAAAGTGGTTACATAATATTTACTATTACGCCTTAAATTACAGCTCTTTTGCCGTTGAATTAAGCTGCCGCATATGATATAATCCTATGATGAAGTCAAATGCCGCCGCCGGGTAGTGTGCGGCAGTGGCTCTGAATGAAAAAATCCGATAAGATTTTATATTTCCCTTTTCTGAGGTGATAACGGTGAGCAACAACCGTAACTATTCGCATTTCCGCGTTAACGGGCGAAGCGGCACGGAGACGTATTTGAGATTATACTCACGGGAAAACTGTGTGCCGCGACCCGGTGCAAAGTCCCGAAACACAGGTATGCGTGACCTGCTTAAAAAAGACAAGGCGGCATATTTGAACGGCGCGCCTGCTCCCGCAAGGCACACGGCAACGCTGGGAGAGAAATGGCAGGAGCTATACAATAATGCCCCCGAACCTGTCCGCGCTGTGGGCGAAAAGGTCGGCAATGCCGCTCGTCAGGTGCGCGCATGGCCGTATCTCAAGGCGGCATCAAAGACGGTAATTATTATCGCGGCAGTGGTGATTCTGTTTTTCGGCGCGGTTGTTACCGCCGGATTCAAAACCCTTTCCTCGGAGGAGCTTATCTCCGAACTGAGCATTTATTACAGCGAGCTGAAAGCCTATAATCCCAACGGAAAAGCCCCGGAGCAGGAGGGGTACAACCTGGGTGAGCTTTCCTCCTATTCCGAGACGGACGTTTCCGATGCCGATGCTGTCATAGGCGGTGAATCGGAGGAAAAGAGCAATTCGGTGATTTCCTTTGTCAGCGAATGTGACATTCGCACTGCCGACAGCGGTAAAAGAATGGACGCGGTTATGAAAGCGGGTCTTGATTCTTTTTCCGCATCGGGTCTTAATATAAGGCTTTACTATGTGGTCGAAGCAGGCACAAAGGAACTTTCACCCACGGTTTACGGCATAAACGGCAACAGAAACATTGAATTTGTTGTTGCTCCTACCCGTGAACAGCTCGGCACTGTCGGCTGTCACACTCTGAGGATTTCCACCGGCGGCAAGGAGCGTAATGTCCTGCTGATAGTTAAGGACACCAAAGCTCCCTCCGTCACGCTGAAAACCGTCAACATCTGGCTTGGGGACAGCGTTTCGCCGGAGATGTTCGTCAGCGACAGTGACGATGTTTCTCCTCTGGTGGTCAGCTATTCTAACGGCGCGCCTGACCTGTCAATGGTGGGTGAGCAGCTTGTTTATTTGCAGATTAAGGACATCAGCGGAAACGAAGCTCCCTTTGACGCGGCTTATCTTGTTATAAATGAGGATACAGAGCCGCCGGTGATAAGCGGTGCGAGAAACAGAACCGTTGTCATCGGTGAAACCGTCTCCTACAAGCAGGGCGTTACGGCGATGGACAACCGCGACGGCGAAGTAAATGTTAAGGTGGATTCAAGCGCGGTTGACCCCACAAAGGCAGGCTCTTACGACGTAACATACACTGCCACCGACAAAAACGGCAACACTTCCTCTGTCACCGTAACTTTCAAATTCGGTACTCAGGCAGAACTTGATATTGATGTGGAGCTTGAAAAATACGTTATTAAAGTGGCGAATAAGATATTCAAAAGCGGAATGACCGATGCTCAAAAGGCAAAAGCTATTTACAACTGGTGCCGCAGTAATATCAGCTATTCCGGACATGCGGACAAGGGCAACTGGAAAAAGGCGGCAATTACGGGCTTTAAGAAGCATTCCGGCGATTGCTACACCTATTTCGCCTGCTCAAAGGCGCTGTTTGAATACTGCGGAATTGAAAATATTGATGTTGTTAAGGTGAAAAATTCGTCAAGCGAATCCAGCCACTACTGGAGCCTGGTTGATGTAGGCACGGGATATTATCATTTCGATGCAACGCCACGTGTCGGCGGCTTTAACGGCTTTATGAGAACGGACAAGCAGATTAAGACATATTCTTCAAATCACAAGAACAGCCACCGCTTTAATTCCGCACTTTATCCGGCTACTCCCACTGAGAGCTTTAACGGTTAAGGAGGCGGAAAAATGAAGCAGTTAGGCGTTATCGGCGGTTTGGGTCCTATGGCAACGGCGTATTTTATGCAGACCGTTACCGATATGACCGAAGCGGCAACCGACCAGCAACATCTTCCCATGGCGGTTATAAGCCGCCCCGATACTCCGGACAGGACGGCGTATATTCTGGGAAAAAGCGATAATTCCCCTCTCCCCTATATGCTGGAATCCGGAAAGGCTCTTGAAGCACTGGGGGTTGCCTGTATGGCGATACCCTGCGTCACCGCTCACTATTTCCACGCAGAGCTTACCGCCGAGCTTAAAACCGAGGTAATCCATGCGCCCCGTGAAACGGTGCGCCGCCTGAAAGAGGCAGGTGTTACCGCCGCCGGAATTATGGCAACGGAGGGCACTGTTCGGGCAGGGATTTTCCAAAAGGAGCTTGAAGCTCAGGGCATACGGGCGGTGCTGCCCGATGAAAAGGCTCAGGCGGCTATAACAAGCACGATTTACGATTACGTTAAGGCATCGAAAAGGGCGGATATGGAGCTTTTCGGCTCTGCCGAGCATATGCTCCGCCACGCCGGTGCGCAGTGCCTTATTCTGGGCTGTACCGAGCTTTCCGTTGTCAAGCGCGACAATTCTCTGCGCGGCAGTTATATAGATGTGCTTGAGGTGCTTGCCGCCGAGGGCATAGAGCGGTGCGGCGCACAGCTTAAAGAGAAGTACAGAAGCCTGATTTTCTGATGCGATTCGATTGTAGGGGACGACGTCCTCGGCGTCCCGTTGTGGGATTGAACGGTAAATTTTGATTTATCAATAAAGCCTCCCTCTGACGAGGGAGGTGTCAAAAATCTTAGATTTTTGACAGAGGGAGAGATGTTTGAAAAAGCAAGCTTTAAAATTATCAAAAAAAGCCAAGTCCCCCTTGCGCAATAGAGTAAATTTTTTCAACAAACCAAAGTCCCCCTTGTGTAAA
>CAZCQZ010000066.1:0-5305 GCA_964500965.1 uncultured Eubacteriales bacterium
GAAAGGATTGTGTATAGTTATTTCATTTGCTGGGGCTGATTTAATTATACCAGGTCGAAAAAACCGCAGTTGAAGCTGATATATAAGGAGGATAATATAATGAATAAATATTCATTCTGGTTTGTTGTAGGCTCTCAGGCACTTTACGGTGATGAGGTGTTGAAAACCGTTGCCGAAAGAGCGGAAGAAATGGCAATTAAGATGAGCGATAAGCTGCCGTATCCGCTCACATATAAGGTTACGGCAATGAGTAATGCACAGATAACCGATATAATTCGAGAGGCGAATTATGACAATACCTGTGCCGGTATCATAACATGGTGTCACACTTTTTCTCCGAGCAAGATGTGGATTAACGGTCTTTCACAGCTTCAAAAGCCCTATTGTCATCTTGCAACTCAATATAACAGAGAGATTCCGAATGATGAAATCGACATGGATTTCATGAATCTCAACCAGGCAGCTCACGGTGACAGAGAGCATGGCTTCATTGCCGCACGTCTCAGAACTCCCCGTAAGGTTATCGCAGGCTACTGGGAGGACGAAAAGGTTTTGAACCGCATCGGTGACTGGATGAAAGCCGCCGTAGGTGTTGCCGTTTCAAAGTCAATGAAAGTGATGCGCTTTGGCGATAATATGCGTGAAGTTGCGGTAACCGAGGGAGATAAGGTGGAAGTGCAGACGAAGCTTGGCTGGCAGGTCAATACCTGGGCGGTCGGTGACCTTGTTAAGGAAATGTCTGCCGTTACCGACAGCGAAATTGCTGCGCTCATGGACGAATACACCGCAAATTATGATATAAATACCGATGATATTGATGCCATACGTTATCAGGCAAGAGAGGAAATAGCAATCAAAAAAATGCTTGACAGCGAGGGGTGCAAGGCGTTTTCAAACACATTCCAGGACCTTTACGGAATGGAACAGCTCCCCGGTCTTGCTTCTCAGCATCTTATGACTCAGGGCTACGGCTACGGCGGTGAGGGTGACTGGAAAGTTTCCGCAATGACAGCTATCATGAAAGCTATGGGCGAAAACGGCAACGGTGCTTCCGCGTTTATGGAGGACTACACCTATCATCTTGTCAAAGGTCAGGAATATTCTCTGGGCGCGCATATGCTGGAGGTTTGTCCGAGCCTTGCCGGAAATAAGCCTAAAATCGAAACTCATCATCTGGGAATCGGCATGAACGAAAAAGACCCGGCACGTCTTGTCTTTGAGGGCAAGGAGGGTGACGGAATAGTTGTTTCTCTTGTTGATATGGGCGGCAGACTGCGCCTTATCTGCCAGGATATTGTTTGCGTAAAGCCTATAATGCCTATGCCCAATCTTCCCGTGGCAAGAGTTATGTGGCGTGCAATGCCCGACCTTACTACCGGCGTCGAATGCTGGATAACCGCCGGTGGCGCACATCACACCGTTCTTTCCTATGACGTGTCCGCGGAGCAGATGCGCGATTGGGCAAGAATGATGGACATTGAATTTGTTCATATTACTAAGGATACAACGGTGGAAGCTCTTGAAAAAGAACTTTTCCTTAATGACCTTGCATGGAAGCTTAAATAGTAGTAATATTAAAAGGGGCTGAAAAGCCCCTTTTATTTCAGAATTATTATTGTATTGAGGTCTTTTATGAAAACATATAAAATCGCAATAATAGGCGGCGGCGCTTCGGGCATGATTGCCGCTGTGTTTGCCGCACGTGATGCAGGCGGTGAAAATGTTGTTTTGTGTGAGGCACAATCACGTGTCGGGAGAAAGCTGCTGGCAACCGGCAACGGTCGCTGCAACCTGACAAATCTGCAAGCTTCCGCCGCAGATTATTATACCGATTCTCCGAAGCTGCTTGAAAGCATATTTCAAAGCTTTGATGCGGCAAAAACAATTGATTTTTTTCGGTCTATCGGTATAGAAAGCTTTGAGGAAGCGGAGGGGAGAGCTTACCCGATGAGCGAGCAGGCGGCGTCTGTGCTTGATATGCTCCGCTTTGAAATCGAACGGCTGAACATTGCCTGTATAACGGAGGCGAGAGTTAGCGAGATTAAAAGGCTTTCAGACGGTTTTTTGATAAACTGCGGTGAAAAAATAAAATGTAAAAAAGTAATCATTGCCTGCGGCGGTACTGCCGCCCCTAATCTCGGTGGTTGTTCCGACGGTATTAAGTTGCTGGAAGCTCTCGGACTTGCCTCGGAAAAAACGTATCCTGCACTTACACAGATCAAAATAAATTCTCCTTACAGCGGCGCACTTAAAGGAAACCGCGCCGAATGTGTAATAACTCTGAATAGAAGCGGCAAAATTGTCGCAAAAGAACGCGGCGAAGTATTGTTTGCGGACAATGCGCTGTCCGGAATTGCTGTTTTCAATATTTCCCGTTTTGCCAAAAACGGTGATGTTGTATCACTGAGATTGATGCCTGATTTATCAAAAAGCGAAATAGGACATATTCTGGATCGCAGGAAAGCGGACTTATGTCATCTAACTCTTGAAAACTACTTAAACGGTATGCTTAACAAACGCATCGCCAACTGTGTGCTCAAAGCTTCGGGACTGTCGCCTCTTTCACGACCGGTATCATCTCTGTCGGACGATGAGTTGAAAAAAATTTGTGACACAATATGGGATTTTAAGTTTACCGTAACCGGATTGGGTGACTGGAAAAATGCCCAGATAACCCGTGGCGGCATATTGCTTTCGGAGTTTAATTCCGACATGCAGTCGAAAAAAATCAAGGGATTGTATTCCTGTGGAGAAGTGTTGAATGTTGACGGAAAATGCGGCGGATTCAATCTTCAATGGGCATGGAGCAGCGGTGCGACAGCAGGAAGCAATGCCGCAAAAGAGGTGTAATTATGCTGAAAATCGGCAATATAGCCATATCTGTAAAAAGTGACGGAGCAAACGAATTAAAACATGCTGTATGTACAAAGCTTCATATTTCGGAGAACAAGCTGTTAAAGCTTAAAATACTCAAACGTTCCGTTGATGCACGAAAAAAGGATAGCATTAAAATTCTGTATACCGTTGCGGCAGAAGTGTCAAATGAGAATAATTATGTTAACACCAAAGACGTTTCAATATATAAACCACAGCAATATATTCTGCCTGAAAATGTTTCTGTAAGCAGTAAACCGTTGGTAGTCGGAAGCGGTCCTGCCGGTCTGCTTGCCGCACTGGTGCTTGCCGAATGCGGTGCTTCGCCTGTTGTTATCGAACGTGGCGAATGCGTTGAAGAAAGGCAGGCGTCAATTGAGACTTTCTTTTCGGGCGGGAGCTTTAATCCGAACAGCAATGTGCAGTTCGGTGAGGGCGGTGCAGGTACGTTTTCAGACGGAAAGCTTACCACCGGTATTAAGGACATACGCATTGAAAAGGTGCTTCGTGAGTTTATCAATGCCGGTGCGCCTGAGTGTATAGAATATGACAGCAAGCCCCACATCGGTACGGATAAGCTTGTTAATATGGTAAAAAATCTGAGAGAAAAAATCATTTCCCTCGGCGGTGAATTTCGGTTTGAAACCACACTCTGTGACATTATAACCGACAACGGAAAAATATCCGGAGCAGTTCTTACAAACGGCGATACAACATATGATTTTCCCTGTTCGGACATAATACTTGCAACCGGTCACTCTGCACGTGACACCTTTCATATGCTTTATGAAAAGGGCGTTGAAATGGTGCAGAAGCCTTTTTCCGTCGGCGCGAGAATCGAGCACCCCCGGAAAACTATCAATCGGGCACAATACGGAGCTGCCGCCGATGAAAAAGCACTGGGCGCGGCTGATTACAAACTGAGCACACATCTTTCAAACGGACGCGGCGTGTATACGTTTTGTATGTGCCCCGGCGGACGTGTTGTTGCCGCAGCCAGTGAGGAGGGGCACATTGTCACGAACGGCATGAGCCTTTTTGCCCGTGACGATGATAATTCCAACAGTGCATTGCTTGTAAGCGTTGAACCGTCGGATTTCGGAAGCAGTCACCCTCTTGCCGGAATCGAGTTTCAGCGCAGAATAGAACGCGCCGCATATATCGCCGCCGGAGACTATCGTGCGACTTCTCAGCTTGTAGGCGATTTTCTCAAGAATAGAGCAACAGACAAGCTCGGCTGTGTTAAGCCGAGCTACTCACCCGATGTCAGACTCGGAAAAATGGAGGACTGCCTCCCGAATTTTGTTACAGATTCCATGCGCGAGGGTATAAAGGAATTTGCCAAAAAACTCAGCGGCTTTGATATGTCCGATGCCGTTCTGACCGCTCCCGAAACACGAAGCAGCTCTCCTGTTCGCATAATCAGAAACGAAAAACTGCAATCGAATATTTCGGGACTTTATCCCTGCGGAGAGGGAGCAGGTTATGCCGGCGGAATAGTATCCGCCGCAGTAGACGGAATAAAATGTGCAGAAGCACTGCTTGAAAATTACAGATAGCCTGTGGTTTGTTAGTGAAGCTATGCCTACGGCTTAATAAAGCATCACTTAAAAAGGTCTCTTTTGTCTTGTAGACAAAAGAGACCTTTTATGCTGCGAGAGACGGGCAATAAGGTGCGTAAACAGGGGTAAAAACGAAGAAAAGGTGCGCAACTACCTACCCGATGCATTTCTTCCGCAATTACTCAATCAGCCATACCACGCTGATTGTTTCGCTTTCAGTCGTAAGCGGTGCTTCAAGCTGATTAGAGAGAGGTGCTGCACCAGCGCAGATGATTCCGCGCTCCTGCTCACAGCACATCCATTCCATGTCACTGTGCCGGTCATGCTCAACGCTGTCGATACCGATGATTTTTTGCCCCATGATTTCTGCGATGACTTCTGCCTTTTTCTTTGAGTCAGCCAGTGCTTCCTTTATCAATTCCATATGCAACTCAGCGCAGTTGGTAAGGTGATAATCACAATCGAGATCTACAGCAAAATCCTGTTCTCTGATCATATCCATGAGGCCGTTTACGAATGCCATATCAAAGCGCAGACGAATCTTCATCTCTCTGGATGCTTGCACCTTCAACTCATCGTCGCTGTAGCGCTGATCCACGGAGTTATCACCGATATGGATGTCTTTCATGTCAATGCCTGCTGCAGTAACCAGTTCGAGAAACTTTTCACTTTGCTCCATAACAATCTGCAGTGCTTCTGCAGTTGTTTTCGCATGAATATAAAATGTGACACACATTTCTATTGCGTTATAGCTTACCTCGCGTTCCGCTTTTCCGGTAATTGATAGTTTCCCCATTGTTTTTCCTCCTTATAATGTAAAGCTGCCTGCTTCCTTGCCGTCGATGGCGAAGGCAAACAGCGTACCCTTG
>CAZCQZ010000067.1:0-5150 GCA_964500965.1 uncultured Eubacteriales bacterium
TAAAATAATTTTTATTTTTTAATTTTCTCTTGACTTAATTATAGTTGGCTCCTTATATATCAGCTTCAACTGCGGTTTTTTCGACCTTGAGAAGCTCAACGTATTTATTCATGTACATTTTAAATCCGACAACGTCCTCTGCGTCGGGAACAACTGTAGTTCCCTTAACACTCTTGAATACACGATTGTTCAGATAATCCTCCAAGCTCTCGTTATCGCTCCTGCAAATACTGTATGATGCAAGAATCGCCATGCCGTAAGGTCCTCCCTCACCGGCAGTTTCCATACATGTTATAGGTGCATTACAGGCGGCTGCCATATATTTCTGCCCGACAACAGGAGTTTTGAATAATCCGCCGTGCCCGGTAATTGAATCTATTGCAACATTTTCTCGCGCTAAAATGTCCATACCGAGACTGAGCGTAGCCATGGAGGAATAAAGCTGAGCGCGGAAGAAATTCGCAAGCGTGAACGCACTGCCTGAGCTTCGCGCCACCAGCGGAATACCTGCCGTCATATGGGTAATGCTTTCTCCTGCAAGGTAGTTACAAACCAAAACGCCGCCGCAGTCAGTTGCACCCTCAAGGCTTTTTTCGTAAAGCTTTGAATAAAGCTCCGATGCGGAAAGCTCACAGCCGAACAGCTCTGCAACCTCTTTGAAAATGCCGACCCATTCGTTTGAATCATTTGTACAGTTATTGCAGTGTACCATTGCAACCGGCTTCCCGGTCGGGGTTGTTACCATGTCGATTTCCTCATAAACCTTTGAAAGCGGCTTTTCCAAAACAACCATTGAAAATACAGATGTACCTGCTGAAATATTTCCGGTTCGTGCGGCTACGGCATTTGTCGCCGTCATGCCCGTACCTGCATCGCCCTCGGCAGGCGCGAAAGGAATACCGACCGGAAGCAGACCGTCAAGCAACTTTGCTCCGCTTTCGGTAAGATAACCGGCATTCTGACCGGCAACGAGAACCTGCGGCAGAACATCGGTCAATGTCCATGGTAAATCATATTCGGCAACAAGCGCATCGAATTTGTCAATCATATCTCTGTCGTAGCAAAGACCTTTTGAATCTATGGGAAAAATGCCGGAAGCTTCACCGATGCCGACAGCGTTTACTCCCGTGAGCATGTGGTGAACATAGCCTGCAAGAGTTGTTATGTGCGCAATGTCATAAACGTGTTTTTCTCCGTTGAGAATCGCCTGATAAAGATGCGCAATACTCCAACGCTGAGGGATATTAAAATCAAAAAGCGCAGTCAGTTTTTCTGCGGCCTGCCCGGTAATTGTATTTTGCCATGTACGGAAAGGTACAAGAAGATTCCAGTCTTTATCAAATGCAAGATAGCCGTGCATCATCGCGGATATTCCGACGGCAGCCGCACTGTCTCTGTATTCAACCTGAGAAAGAGCCGATTTTAATCCTTTTACAACTTCGTCAAGAGAATAAGTCCAAATGCCGTTTTCATAAGTACTTTTCCATGTGTAGTCACCGGTTGAAACGGGAATATGGTTTTCGTCAATCGCGACGGCTTTAATACGTGTTGAGCCAAGTTCAATTCCTATAAATGATTTCAAATTGATTCCTCCCTATTACCATTTGTGCTCGCAATGCGGACAGGATTTTGAGTTTTTCAATGCGCGAATTTCCACAAAGCACCCACATTCTCCGCAAATGCCGTCTCTGAGCATATCGCAACAAAGGCATATGTCAAGCCTCCTGCGATATTCCTCGTCGCTCACTTTCAAATATGAGGGCATTACGGAAATATATTCGGATATTGTTTCGGCAAAAAGTCTGCTGTCAGCCTGGGAAAGCAGACACTTCCCACATTTTATACCGTTCATTTCAGAACAACGGAAACTACCGAGCACTTCGGGAGTAAAAGCTTCATTGAATTTTCGGAGAGTGTGATTGGGTGCTTAATCGGCACGACATTATCCGGCTTTTCAAAATCGTTAAAGGCGTGAACATCGTTTGTAAGCACATCGGCAGTTGCCGATGTGTATTCAAAGCCTTTCAAATCGCAGACAATTTCATAATCCTCATCAAGAGCGCAGTTTGCGTATGTCACGGTCATTTCACCATCTTTTACCGAAGCAGAGCAGGAAACAGCAGGAACGCCGTTTTTAACCTCATTTTCGGTAAAGCAATAAACGAGCTCACCGTTTTGATGCGTTTTGAACATATCGAAAACGTGATATGTCGGGGTTTTTACCATCTTTTCACCCTCGGTAAGAATAAGTGCCTGAAGAACATTCACCGCCTGAGCGAGATTTGCCATGCAGACAATATCCGAGCGGTTATTAAAAATATTGAGATTTATTGCGGCAACAACAGCATCGCGCATGGTGTTCTGCTGATAGAGGAAACCGGGATTTGTACCCTCCTCTACATCATACCAACAACCCCATTCGTCAACAATCAGCTTTATACTGTCACTATAGCGCTTAATAATCGCGCCGTGCTTTTCGATAAGCTCGTCCATAATAAGAGCACGTCTGACAGTTTCGTAATACTCGTCATCGGTGAATACCGTTGCACTTCCCTTATGATACCAATCGCCTGTGGGAAGCGTATAATAATGCAGAGAAATGGCTTTGGCGTGCCATTCGTTGATATTCTGCATAATTTTTTCAGTCCAATTGTAATCGTCGGTATTCGGTCCGCAGGCAACTTTAAATAGCTCGTTGCCGCTGAAATTGCGGCAATAGGTCTGATAGCGGCGGTATTCATTTACGTAAAATTCGGGAAGCATACTTCCGCCGCAACCCCAGTTTTCGTTTCCGATACCGAGATATTTAAGTTTCCACGGTTTTTCTCTGCCGTTTTTGCGCCGCAAATCCGCCATAGGTGATACGCCGTCAAAGGTTATGTATTCAATCCAATCGGCAAGTTCTTCAACTGTACCGCTACCCAGATTTCCTGCCAGATACGGCTCACAGCCGATTTTTTCACAAAGATTGAAAAATTCATGCGTGCCAAAAGAGTTATCCTCTGTCACGCCGCCCCAGTGAGTGTTAACCATTTTGGGACGTTCTGACTTTTCTCCTATACCATCGCGCCAGTGATATTCGTCTGCAAAGCAGCCGCCCGGCCAGCGAAGCACAGGCATTTTAATAGCTTTAAAGGCTTCAATTATCTCATTTCTGATTCCGTCGGTATTTGGAATCGGTGAATTTTCTCCGACATAAATACCCTTGTATATGCATCTGCCGAGATGCTCCGAAAAATGGCCGTAAATCTCCGGGTTTATGTGAGATTTTTTATCAAAGGCATTTATAACTGAATTAAGCTTTTTCATCGGCAATATCTTCCTTTTCAATATTCGCTATTTCGTCCATTTCCTTTTGTCCTAAATCATTTGTGTACATTTTACCACGGTATACAACCAGACGGCAATAGAGAAATTCGGACACAAGATTGATAATCATTGTACCAATAAGGACAATATATTCATTTATTCCGATGCTGTTAAGGGCATCTCCCCACCAGGTTGAGAGCGGAGTAAATACAAGATAGAAAATCGCGACCTTGAGCATTGCTACAGGCACGTTGGCGGCAGACTTAAAGGTGTAGCGGCGGTTAATGGTAAAATTCCACAGCACCGAAAGCACCAGCGCGATAAGATAACTCCACTTGTATTCAAGCTTTGCGATTTCATTAAGCAAAGTGAAAGAAAGCGTTTGAATTATACCTGCCGAAATTGAAATCAAAAAGAATTTGACTGCCTGAACATAATTCTGCCTCTTAGTCGGCTTGACAGACTGCGTATCTGCATGTTTACTCATGTTTGTGCCTCCTGATATTATGATTACTGACATTTTAACATATCGCATTTCATTATACAACTAATAATTTCGGCATAAAGCAAAAATGCACTGACATTCCGAAATCGGAATACCAGTGCATTCGTTAAAACTAAAATCAGTTGTTGCCGGCCATCTTAGCAACTTCGCTTGCAAAGTCGTCCTCGCGCTTCTGAAGACCCTCGCCCTTTTCAAAACGGACAAAGCTCTCAATAGCAATATCGCCGCCGAGTGCCTTTGCGGTGTTAGCTACATACTGGCTTACCTTGAGGTCGCTGTCAATAACATAAACCTGGTTTACAAGGCAAACTTCCTCGAAATACTTGCCAATCTTACCGGAAACAATCTTCTCAATGATGTTAGCAGGCTTATTAGCATTCTTCGGGTCGTTTTTAAGCTGCTCGGTAGCAATTTCCTTTTCCTTTTCAACAACCTCGGCAGGTACTGCCGCATCGTTGAGGTAAAGAGGATTGAGTGCCGCAATCTGCATACAGATGTTGTGAGCAAACTCTACAAACTCAGGCTTTGCTGCAATCTCATCGCTGGTGTTGAATTTGGCAAGAACACCGATTTTACCGCCCATGTGAACATAGGATTCGGTGATTCCCTCATATCTTACAAAACGGCGAATCTTAATGTTTTCACCGATTGTCTGAATTTTCTCGGTAAGAACTTCCTGAACGGTGTTCTCGGTTCCGACAGCCTTAGTTGCGAGAAGTGCCTCAACATCTGCGGGATTCTCTGCGATAACTGTCTTTGCGCAAAGGTCAACAAAGCTTACGAAATCCTCGTTCTTAGCAACGAAGTCAGTCTCTGCATTAACCTCTATAACAACAGCAACGCCGTTTTCGGAAGCGGTATAAACAGTGCCCTCGGCAGCAATTCTGCTTGCCTTTTTTGCGGCAGCGGCAAGACCCTTCTCACGAAGAAAATCTATTGCCTTATCCATATCGCCGTCAGTCTCGGTAAGAGCCTTTTTGCAGTCCATCATGCCGCAACCGGTCTTTTCTCTGAGGGCGGCAACGTCTTTAGCGGTAAAAGCCATTATATTTTCCTCCTATATTTTATTATTCGGCAACAGGTGCTTCAGCCTCTGCCTCAGCAGCTTCGGGAGCAGTCTCGGCACCCTGTCTGCCTTCGAGAACAGCACTTGCCATAGCGGAAGCGATGAGCTTAACAGCACGGATAGCATCATCGTTACCGGGGATTACATAGTCAATATCATCGGGGTCGCAGTTGGTATCAACAATTGCAACAACGGGAATACCGAGCTTCTTAGCTTCTGCAACGGCAATCTTTTCCTTGCGGGGGTCAACGATAAAGAGTGCGCCGGGAA
>CAZCQZ010000068.1:0-5128 GCA_964500965.1 uncultured Eubacteriales bacterium
GCAGTTGTTTCAGCTTATCGTGTGAAACAGATGGAAAGAATTTGCGAATATCAAGCTTCAAAATATAACGAGCGTCCTTTTTCCGTTGTACCCGTTCAATGTACTTTTTCACCTTTAGACCGCCACGCCCCGGAACCGAGCCACAACAGTAAGAGTACATACCGCGCATAAAGACAGGCTGCAATACTTGAATGACCGCCCATTGAATGATTTGATCAGGATAAAAAGCAGGAATTGTAATATTTCGTTCCTTTTGGGATGCGCCGTCCTTAATCGTTTTATACCGATTAGGGCTTAACTGATATGTGTTTGTGCGTAATGACTCTGAGATGATTTCTGCATAGCGGTCCGAGTTATTAAGAATTTTACGAATATATCCCTTATCGTGTTTACCCTTTGCCGCATTTCGTATTGCAAGTTTTATATTTTCGACGGAATATATCTGTTCGTATAAATAGCTGATTCGTTTCATAAGAGTTCCTTCTTTTTGCCTCACGCCATTTCGAGAGTAAACCTACTAAGGCGTGCTCTTTACGGTAATTTTCTGCCAAGGGGCAAGGACATACACATCTTAAGCCGCAAAGGGACTTTAATTCTTACTTTGACAATAAGAAAGCCGCGCGCCGATGTTGGAGTTGTAATTCGAAGAGCTGTTGTTGCCATTCAAGTACCACAGACCGGCATTGGAAGTGTTGTTCCAATTACCGCCGACATTCAGCACGAAAAGTGCAGATGTGTATGCCCTATATGATTTTTTTGCTATATAGAAGTGTAAGTCAATGCGCTTTCATCCCTGTATTGAGGGGGAAAGCCCCCTCAAACTCCCCCTAAAGAGGTCGGAAAGAAAGCCGCGCGCCGAGGCTGGGGCCGTAACCCGAAGAGCTGTAGCCGCCATACAAGGACCACAGACCGGCATAGGAAGTGTGGCTCCAACCACCGCCGACATACAGCACGGTACCGGACGAATTATACCAACAATAATCTCCGTAATATTGACTTGCGCTACCTCCTGTCGCAGAACAGTAAGCGTAAGACTGTGTTTTCACAGCTGTACCATGCTTCAAGGATTTTATGTATGCTGAGGAAGTCGGTCTTGAAAAGCCTAAAGCTGTTCCGTTTGACGTACTGTCAGCGTATTGCTGAGGATAACGGTGCGCATAAATCGTAGCAGATGAAAAGTAAACGCCGTCCACCCACTTAAAAATATTGCCGTATGGGTTTTCGATACCAAGCATTTTAACGCAGTCGGTAGAGGTGTTCCAGCCATTCATTCCTTCAAGTCCGTCGCAAGTGCCTGTTACCGATGCACCGCTCCACGTGGTTACAGTTCCGGATCCGGTGCGTCCACCATAAACTTTTTGAATGTTAGAACGCTGATAAAACATCATGCAAAGGAGATTGTAAAACGTGTATTGTGCAAAATCGAGTTGTTGATACCCGTTATACAGATTGGATGCGTTGCCATAAGCACGTGCTGCCGATCTGGCGTTTGCTCTTGTGCAGTTTACATAGCAGGTAGCTCCGCTTTTGCTAAAGCCCTTGCTACTTGAACCACTCATTTCATATTTGCCGAGCGCAAAATATGGAAGGTACGTGTCCTGCGTGATATATGTGGGATCAAGGAATGCGTCGGGAATGAAATAATCCTCATCGACTTGACCGTTTGAGAATTTATATCCTGTGATAACTCCGTCACTATCTGTTTCCCATTTCATCCACAGCTTCGGATATTTTACAAATACATTTCCGCTTTCATCGGTAAATTCCGTAATCTCATTAAACGGCCAATAGTTTACCAACGGAGAATGCACGCTTACATATTCTCCGTTTTGGCTCTGCGTGTAGCCCTCAAGTCCCGTTAAACTATCCGTAAGAGTTAGAATACCTGCTTCATTCGTCAAACCCGTTACGCCGGCTACGATCTGCTCTGTGAAATGCGCATACAGCGTGATGCTTGAGGTCGGTGTGTATGGGAAATTTATCTTTAGTCCTGCCGTCGATGCTGTATACCATCCTGAAAAATGCTTTCCGAGGCTTGTCGGAGCAGTCGGCAGGCTGATCATCTGACCGGGTGTTACAGAAAACACAGCGTATTGCAGTCCCTCTGACATAAATGTTACGGTATATCCGTCCGCTACGCTCCCGCCGCCTAAAGCCGAAACCTTTTCGACTATGATTTTGTCGGCAAATTTTCCGACAGACGGATAGATGGTTTGAACAATATCAGCCGATTTTACGGTCACTGTTTCGGTTGGAACAGCCCCGACGATAACCGCAGATAACCCGGAATATCCGGAATCCGATTCAATAAGCTGCTCAAAAGAGGTCGGCGTAACTGATTTTTGTTGAAGGGTGCCGGAAGCGCCCCCACCGCCGATGGTTACATTGAAAATCATACTCACCACCTCCTTACGACAGAATCAAGACGCTCACCTCAATATCCTTGAGGGGCGTTGTTTCGCATCTGAAGGTTAATGAGCCGGTACCCTGCTCATAGCAGACGATGCCGTATTTCCCGTAATCCTGTGCGTCATCCGGAGCGGGTGCAACGATTATATGACAGCTTGTTGAATCAGCGCTTACGCTTGCACACGCTACAGTCTGAAGCTGTTCTTCCCATGCCGATCTGTAAAGGTTGACGGTTGCCGCCGAAATATTGCTTTTTTGTAAAAAGGCTTTCAGCGAGCTTACTTTGATTGTGTACGTCTCTTCAGCAGATGATATTAAAAGCAAATCATCATCGGAAGCCGATTCAAGTACAGCAAATTCCGGGATTTTTTTGTTTGCCATAATGCTTTTTCCTCCAATAAATTATTCTGTAGTATTGCTACCCTCAATGGCTGCAAGGCGTTCAAGGATGTTCGCTATATCAGCTTGCATTGTTGTAACAGTTGCTTCTAAGGCTATTATGCGTTCCTCTTGATTTGTTTGTGCGGATTCCAATGCCGTAATACGACCTTTGTAATCCAACGTAGACGGATTGCTTTCTTCGAGAGTGGAAATTCGTGCTTCGTGGTTTGTCCTTGCAGAATCAAGCTCTGCAATTTTATTGTCGTGTTCTTTGACTGTTTTATCAAGCGCGGCTATAGCACTTGTGCTTTCGGTATTTTCTTCAATTGCTTTGATGCGCAGTTCGTGGTCTGCTGTTGTAGTTTCTAACGCGGTAATTTGTGTATCGTGTCCGGCTTTTGCCTGCTCAAGCGTGGATATGCGTCCTGACAGCGCATTTTCTGCCGTTTTAGCCCGTGTTTCTTCGTCAGACAGATTAGCCGCTATGGTTTTTTCAGAGCCGCCTGCACGGTTTATTTCAGCCGTTAAAGCAGCTTGCAGACTTGCAACAGTTGCATCTGTATTTCCTACTTGCTCAGACAAGTCTTTAGCCGCAGCTGACACACTTTGACTTAATTCAGCAGTCGTTTGCTTCATTCGTGCTATTTCCGACAAATACGGATATTCGATACTCATTTCCTCACTGTTTGGAGCGGATAAATCAGCCCTCAGCCCCAGATCCAAGTTAAGCGTGAGTGTATAAAGTATGCTTTCGACACTTTTGCCGATTATGATTTTATCGCCTAATTCCACAGCGGGATCGAGAACAGCCGATGAAGCGGTAAACGGCTCATATGACAGGCCGTTAAATAGAGAATACAGCATATCGCAAATGCTTTGCGCTGCGTATGGATTGCTGTCTATTTTTAGAACTCCTTGTGTCTGACTGCCCGCCGTGTAGCTATTTCCCGCGTTGTCGGTCATTGATACGCCGCTAATCATAGTCGATATTCCTGTTGTCAGTTTGCCAAGAACAGCTTCAACATTAACCGTTTCGACCGTTGATTCCGCTACCGTATCATATATAAGACTGTCGCCCTCAACCGTTTGAATTGTATTACCGAGATTGTCCGTAATATAGTACTGCTTTGTGATAACCGATTCCGGCATTTCGCCGGATTCGGTTATCATAGTCAGCGGAACAAGCCGCAGAGCATTTTCCTCTGTGATAATCCAATTACCGCCATGACACGCTCCAATGTAGCCCAAGACCTGCATCATTGTCAAATCAACCGGATATGGCACGATATAATCTGTACCCGATTCAATCCTTGTACGGGAGTCAATGCTAACGCCAAGACGATATGCGATTTCCTTTACAACAGATTTCATTGATTTCGGCCATTCGGCAGAGGTATCAACTGTCGGATCAAGATAAGATTGGTTGGTTCTGAGCATAGCATCGTAGCAGCTTATACTCACTAATCCTTCATAGCTTGTATCGCGTTGGTTAATATAGAATGTGCCAAATTCGAGCCATTCACTGTACGATGCGCCGCGGCAAATCCTGCCGAGCACAATAATCGGGGTAGCGGCTTGTAATGCGTCCTTCATTAAAATAGATACACTCAGAGACGAAGAAACGCAATTTCCAACGGATAGTGCGTCATTCATCAGTGCACGATTGATTACGGGAGCAGATATTTCGGTATATTCTTTATCACCTATACTGAGCTTTGTTTCTATGATGTAATCGCCCTTCTCAACGATTTGTTTCCAAAGAGTACTTCTTGCACGCATATCAGATCACCTCTCTGTTACATCAACAGAAGCACCTTCATAATAACAAATACCTCTGCTGCGGTCGTATCGTTGCACGCCGCAGTTTAGAGAGGCATTATAAAACTCTTCGGTGACAATTGTGTTTGTTTTTGGCTTGAGCCAAGTAATCTGGATATAGTCCGTGTCAAGGTCCTCCGAAAGCGATTTCATAATCGCTTCCGGCATTTTGAGGAATTTTACACTGACCTTGTATTTTGTTGCGATACGGGTGCGATACATTTTCGCATTTAACAAATTTCGTCCACTACCGTTAGCATCAACATCATTATCAACAGGAGTCAACTCCTGCACATACGCTGTATAATCGTGTGAACCGATTTTAAGTATTGGCTTCATATATCGCACCTCCTTATCGTGTTAGTGGGGATTTACCCAGCATTCGTGTTCTGCGGTTGATCTCATTGATGATTTGTGTGGTCGCGCTGCTCACATCCATTCCGTTGTTTCCGGTTGTATTTTGCTGGATAGCGGAAACAATACTTGCTGCGGCATTGGAAACGGTCTGAATGATAACAGA
>CAZCQZ010000069.1:0-4795 GCA_964500965.1 uncultured Eubacteriales bacterium
AAGGATTGTGTATAGTTATTTCATTTGCTGGGGCTGATTTAATTATACCAGGTTAATATGAAAAAATACGGTGATATACTAAAGGACGTTCGCTCCGACCGCATGGAGGCGGCTATTGAAACCGCCGCCGAGCTTTACCTTAAAAAGGGCATTGATGAGGTTAAAATGACCGATATTGCCGATAAATGCGGACTGGGCGTTGCTTCTCTTTACAGATATTTCGGTACTAAACAGAGCTTTACCGTCAAGATTGCCGCTCACATATGGAATCGTCAGATGTCTCTGTTTGAGGGTGTTTACGATTCGGAATACTACCGTTCCAAAAGCGGCATTGCTCAGATTGAGGAGCTTTTAAAGGTGTTCAATGTGCTTTACCGGGCTCACGGTGATTTCCTCTGCTTCGTTGCCGCCTTTGACGCCTATATAATGAGAGAGGGGCTTACAAGCGGTGAGCTTTGCGAATACAATGCCGCAGTGCTCAATACCATGACCCTTATGGATAAGGCAATAAAAAAGGGGATTGCGGACGGCACTGTGCGAAGTGATGTGGATTCAACTCTGTTTTATTTCACTGTTACCCACAGTCTTATGAGCCTGTGTCAGAAGCTTGCTTCCGCAGACCACCTGCTTGACAGCGATGACCTTGTAAACAGCAGTGACGAGGTGTTGCTGGCAATCAAAATGTACGTAAATTATATAAGTGCATAACTTATATTAAAATCGGGAGGAAAATATCATGAAAAAGACACTTTCCGCAAAGGCAAAATGGTGCTATGCATTTTGCCTTATGGCAGGCAATCTCGTTTATATGCTGACAGCGTCATATGTGCTCCAGTATTACAACGTCTACCTGGGACTGAACCCCGGCTTTGTCGGCACAGTTCTGATGGCTGCCCGAATTTTTGACGCGATTAACGATCCGTTAACCGGTGTTATCGTTGCGAAGTGCCGATTTAAAAGCGGTCGTTTCCGTCCATGGCTCATATCCGGCTCAATAATCAACGGAGCAATACTGTTCGGTCTTTTTGCCGTTCCCACAAGCGTTTATGCTTCCGACAGCAAATCAATGCTTATGGTCTGGTGCGGCGTGTTCTATATGCTTTGGAGCATTACATATGATATGTTCGACATTCCCATCTGGTCGGTTATCCCTGCCGTTGCAGAGGAGGGAAAGGCTCGCGACGATATGGCGGCAATGGGTCGTACCGCCGCAACAATCGGCTGCGGCATAGTATCTATTCTCGGACTTAAAATCGTCGAATTTCTGGGCAAAGCAACATCACCGAGCGGTGACGGCTACGCTCACATGATTGAGGGCTTCAAGTGGTTTGCGCTTATTATTTACGTTATTTATGTCGTTACTTCTCTTATTTTCAGCCGCACAATCAAGGATATTGACAAGCCTACCGATGCCGACGGCGAAAAATCTCCCGGTGTGCTTGATATGTTCCGTGCGCTGTTTAAAAACAATCAGGCTATCGTACTTGTAATCTCTCAGCTTCTTATACTTTTCTCCACCTATGTAACCAGCAACTTTATTATTTACTTCTTCCAGTTTGATGTCTGCCGCGGCAGTGAAAGCTGGATTGACAGTTATACCGTGTTCAACATGGGTATGTCCGGTATGCAGCTCCTTGCGACCATGGCAGTTTACCCACTGCTTCGTTTGTTCATGTCAAGAAAAACCATGTTCATAAGCTCCTGCATATGCAGTGTCGCAGGTTATGTCACCCTCTGCCTTATGGCTGCAAACAACATAGTTTCCGTCGGAATGCTTCTCATTCCCTGCGCTCTTATCAGTATTCCTTTCGGCATCTTCAACGTGCTTATCACCGCCTATCTTGCTGACGTTGTAGATTACGGTGAATGGCAGAGCGGGCACCGTGATGAATCGGTTATTTTCTCTCTGCAAACCCTTATTACAAAGGCTTCCTCCGGTCTTGCCACAGGTCTTGCAGGCTGGATAATCACCTGGATTGGTCTTGATACCGCCGAGAAAGCCGTAAATTCCGATGCGACTCTCATGGCAATGCGTATTGCCATGGCAGGAATACCTTTTGTCGGCTTTATTATTGCGTTCTTTATCTTCGTTTTCAAATTTAAGCTTAACGACAAATTCGTAAAGCAGATTAACGAGGAGCTTGATGCACGTCACACTGTGGCATTTGAAGCTGCTTCGTCCGAAACAACAAGCGCAGAATAAACACGGAGGACAATACTATGAATAATCCTGTATTTTGTCTGAAAATATCTGTAAACGAAACGGAATCCATTCATGTTTTTGAGGATTCAACGGAGTTTGAAAGCTTTTCGGCTTCCGTTGAAAATGACGGCGAATGCCTGAAAATGACGGTTACGCCGAAATGCCCCATTACGATTCTCTCGGCAACCATAGAAAGTCCGTGGCATTGCACAAAATCCGACCGCATTCTTCTGAATGGCTATCAGTCATGGACAGATACCCGTGAGCTGACAATCAATGACAGAATGTACGGCTTGCTCCGCACTCCGAAATTTGCCCTTAAAAAGTTCAGGATTGACTGCTACGGCGATTATCACATTATTGATTATTCCGGGAAAAAGGGGATACTTCACGGCTTTTCCTACGGATATGTAAGAAGCGGCGAAAAGCTTGATTTTATCGGCTCTCTTAACGAGCGCACCGGATATACCGTGCTTAAATTCAATGCAAAAAAGCAACTTCTTACTATTGAAAAGGATTGTGCCGGGCTTTGTATTTCACAACCCTACGAGCTTTTTAATATTGTAAACCTCCACGGCGGCGATGATGAGGTGTTTGACAGATACTTTGAGCTTATGCACATCGAAAAGCCGAAGCATACGCCGCTGAGGGGCTACACAAGCTGGTACAACCATTATCAGAACATCAACTCCGAGATTATCAGGAGCGACCTTGAGGGCATGAAATCACTGCCGGTAAATCCTCAGATTTTCCAGATTGATGACGGCTATCAAACAGCCGTAGGCGACTGGCTCAGCATAGACAGCAAAAAATTCCCGGAGGGCTTAAAGCCTACCGTTGACGCTATTCACGAAAGCGGTATGTTGGCAGGTCTGTGGCTTGCTCCGCTGGTTTGCGAAACCAATTCCGAGATTTTCAAGAACAAACCCGAATGGCTTTTGAGAGACAGTGACGGCAAAACGGTTTTCTGCGGCTGTAACTGGGGCGGATTTTATGCACTGGATATTGATAATACGGAAGTTCGGGCATATTTGAAAAATGTTTTCGATACCGTTTTAAATGACTTCGGATTTGATTTTGTCAAGCTTGATTTTCTCTATGCCGCTTCTATCGTAAGCACCCCCGAAAAGACACGCGGTCAGAGTATGTGCGAAGCAATGGAGCTTATCAGAGAGCTTGTCGGTGATAAGCTGATACTGGGCTGCGGTGTTCCGCTGTGGCCGGCTTTCGGCAAGGTCGATTACTGCCGCATAGGTTGTGACGTTGGGCTTGACTGGGACGATACCCTCCTGATGCGCCTTGCACATCGCGAACGTATTTCCACCAAAAACACAATTTGCGATACCATATATCGTCGCCTGCTTGACGGCAGGGCTTTTTGGAATGACCCGGACGTATTTCTTCTCCGTTACGAAAATCTGAAGCTTTCCGAAAAAAGGAAGAGACAGCTTGCCACAGTTAACGGACTTTTCGGCTCTGTGCTTTTCATGTCGGACAATGCCGCGCTCTATGACGAAAAGCAAAAGGCTTTGTATAGCCGGACGGTTTCTCTGAAAGGCTCGGAAGTCATTTCCGTTTCGGATTCCGGCAGACATATTAAAATAAAATATCGCGGTGACGATAAAGTCAAAACGCTTAACATAAGGCTTTAATACGATTGGGGGAGAGAACATGATACAGACAGAAGTGTATAACGTTGCGCTGGAAATTGCCGCCGATATGGTGCTGAATGAAGGGAACGGCTTATATCTTGAACAAATTGCAGAGAAAATGGGCTTACCTGCGGAACAGCTTTCCGAATGTATACCCGACCGTCAGCGATTTTCCGCCCAGGTTTCGGTAAAGGTCGGTGCTAAAATCTGGAAAAGCGAGGGAGCAATATTCGGCAGAGTTGTGCAGTCTGAAAAATTTCAGACACTTAACGGAGCGGCGCAAATAAAGGAAATCCTGACGAGCACGTTTTATTACAGCTTTAAGGGTCATTCCGATTTCTGGCGGTGGCTTTATCGCTTTGAGCAGTTTGTAGTCAGAGAGCATATCCCACCTGAGGCAATGGGCGAATATGCCGCACAGCTTGCTTCGTTTTACCCGATTTTTCTTCAGGCATTTGAAAAAGGACTTGGAGACGGCAGTATCAGACCGGAAATACGTCCTGAGGATTATTACACGGCAGTGTGTCAGGCATTGTTGAACCTTTGCACAAAATTCAGCAGTGCGCCTGTTCTTGCCGGTGACACTGCCGAAGCCGGTGAGCGCATGTTGCTTATTGTTATTGATATGGCAGTGCATTATCTGAAGAGATAGACATATTTTAAATGCAGCAGGGATATCATGAGATGCGTAGCCTTTCGCAGTTCATAATATCCCTCCGCTTTCCGGGAATATTACGGCAAAATTGCGTTGAAATTCATTTTTAAAAAATTATTTTCCCGAATTTTGAAAAAAAGCTTGACAAATGCAATTGCATGGTGTATAGTAATCAAGCGTTCTGAGGAACGGCGAAAACCTCAATCGGAGGTTTGGCGTGACGGTATGCCGGTGTAGCTCAGTTGGTAGAGCAGCTGATTTGTAATCAGCAGGTCGGGGGTTCGA
>CAZCQZ010000070.1:0-4633 GCA_964500965.1 uncultured Eubacteriales bacterium
TCAGGAAATCTCTCCGACGCTCCGATGTGAGACACACGGACATCTTCCAATCATTCTGCCCGACGCTTCACAAAAGGCGTGGGGCTTTGATTTACAGCAAATCACAAGCAAAACAAACCATACATCTAAGAAAAAACAGAGAAACAAATACAATACTCCAACAACTCCATTTTTCTTCAACCCCTATAGGTATTATCAGAAAAAGCAAGACCAGCACATATGCCAACAATGCAATTATCCACCCTGCTAAAATATGTTTTCGCGAATCATCAACAAAGCTGACTTTCAAATGAGTGTTTTTTGTTGAGTCAGGTTCAATGGATATTACTGCATATTTGCGATGAACTATTAAATCCGGTATATAACCTCCAATAAAAGAAATTTCCTCCGGCTCAAGTTTTTTGTATCTGTAGAAAACCCTGATTGTATTTTTAGACGTTCTCGCCAACAATCCGTCTGAGGTTTTGTTCGGCGCGCCGCCAAAATTCTCTTTCAGTATTTGCAAAAACATTTTTTTAAACGCATTTCTTTCAATTTCTATCGCAACTTCTTTTGTACGAACAACTTTATCTAACATACTAACGCACCGCCAATTCTTGCAACAATTGATAATAAATTTGTGAACAATTTTTTGTATCAACCAACAAACTGTAAACACTTGTTATACCCTTACATAGCCGTCTTTAAATCGCTTAAACCCATGGCTTAACATAAGGGGAGAAAACGTGTCGTGAAAAATCTTTTTTAACGTAATTTTAGGTACTGCCATTTTATTGCCTCCGTTATTTACAGTATAATTAAAATATACTATATCTGTCTCTGTTGGGTTTTTGAGGATTTTGAGCAGTCGGCATTGGCTGAAATAATACTAACCGATTTCCGATTGAATTTCCTCTTTCACCTATATACACAATTTAGGAAGGCAAAATGTGACACATTTTTGAAAGATTTTTTATTTTCGTATGAATGCACAAAATCGCGGATTGATTTATGTTAAATGTCACGATACAAAAATGGTCTATAAAAAACGGAAGTTTTTTATAGACCATTTGCATGTTTTGTCATTTAGAATTTTCACCGGTTTCTAGCTTGCTCATATTCTCATCGTTTTTTGCGTGCTTTTGCTGTCGAATCCATGTATCCATTACGAACGTATGGGGGAGCAGCTTTACAAGTCTAACCTGCATACGGGTTGAAAATCCGTGTACGGAATAATCCTTGTTGCGCTTATAAAGGTCGCGCAGGGCTGTTTTAACTACGTCCTTTGCTTCGCTGATTCTGTTAAAATAGGTCACATCATTATTATTTGTGACCGCAGAATGGTCAAAAAACTCTGTTCTGACCCAGCCGGGATTAACTGCCATCATCTTAATGCCCCGTGATTTCAGCTCACGGTTCATTGCTCTTGAATAACTGAGCACAAACGCCTTTGTAGCACCGTAGACAGTGATGTACGGCACAGGCTGGAACGCAGAAAGGCTGTCAAGCTGAACGACCTTTGCCCCCTTATGCATGTACGGCAATGTCAGCTCCGTCATCATAACAAGTGCAGTGCAATTGAGATTTATCATATTGACACTGCTTTCAATGGGGATATTTTCAAACTTGCCGAATTTACCGAAGCCTGCGCAATTGACAAGCAATTCGACCTCCGGGTTATACTCCTCCAAAAGTGCCTTGTACTTATCAAAGCTGTCGGAATCAAGCAAATCAAGGAAAATCGGGCGAAGCTTGCACTTTACTTTATCTCTAAGCTCCTCAAGCCTGTCCGCTCGGCGTGCTATGACCCACACCTCGTCAACATTTATGTACTTTTCAAACTGAAGTACAAATTCTCTGCCCATGCCTGAGCTTGCACCTGTAATAACCGCTATTTTCAAATCTATGACCTCACTTAAATTTTCTTGCCGTTATTATACATATTATTGCCGCGTTTGGCAAGGCGATTCACGGATTATTCAACACTGAATTTCACGATTGCAGGCTCATATCCCGGAACGGTTATTTTAATTTCGCCTGTTCCTTTTTCTCCCACGGTGCGCACAAAAACACCGCCTGCACCACCTCTGAGAGCCGAAACCTCAGGACCGATAAGCTCAATTGCACCGGTTGCGGACAACATTACAGGCTCGTTGAAATAATTAAGCCGATTGTTGTTTTCGTCCGTTGCGATAATTCTTATCAACGCCGCATCATAGGTATCACTTTCAACCAGCTTTGTTGCACTTGCCTTTGCGGTGATATTAACCTTACACGGCGGCGCTTTTTTAACGCTTGCCGTCATAACGCCGTCCTTCCATGCCTCAAAGCGGTATTCCGGAGCTGCCTCACCCCAATTGCCGACATATTTTCCGTAGAAGCGCACGGCATCGTCCATAGTCAAGCCCTTGCTGACCATGAGCTTTAAAAGTTTCAGCTTTGTGCCTATGGAAAGCTTTTCCGGACCGTTTTGAGCCGCATCGGTAAGACATTCCTTTATTGCGGCGGCGGTCTTGCTGTCAAAGTCCTCGTTTTCCGCAATCAGATTGCCGATAAGGTCATCAATTTTAATCGGAGGGTGCGGCATATTGGGGTACTTTTCTCTGTCGGGGAAAAACTCGGCAACATAGGAATCATTCTTATAAAGCTTTACGCTGTCTGCATTGGTAAATACATAAATATCACCGATAACTCCGCCGGGGTGTTCTCCGATGAGCATGGACGAGCTTACTTCACAAACCGTTCCGTTATCGCTCTGGCTTGCGTACACTGCGGCGGCGGTTTTGGGATTTCTGAATATATCCAAAACGCCGTGATAGCACACTCTGTCACCGCTTCCGAAATCCATGTGGGTGTTGTAATCAAACATACACCAGCCGATACAACCCGAAATATCGTCCTGGGCATACATTGCTTTAAGCACGTTTGCATGGCGCATGGCGTGTTCACGGCAATGTTCCTCGTCGTCGTATATCTTTGTGGGGAACATGTGCCCATTGTATTCGCTGACGATGTACGGCTTCTTCATGTCGGACGTGACTTTCTTTTTCTTTTCAAGGGCAACCTTTTCACTGCCGGTAAATGAAAAATCATTGTAAGAATAGACATCCTCAAGCAGACTGCTGTTGCGAATGTTTCTTACTCCGGAGGTCTTGCGGGTATCGTCAAGGGCGTGTGCCACTGCGTTAGTCTGCCTGTAAAGCTCGTCATTGTCCTGAGATTCGTTAATACGCACGCCCCACAGGATTATTGAGGGGTGATTTCGGTACTGCGCCACCATTTCGTCCGTGTTGCGCGCCGCCTGCTTTTGCCAATCGCCGTCACCAATATGCTGCCAGCCCGGTATTTCGGTAAACACCATAAGTCCCAGCTCGTCACAGTGGTCGATAAAATGGTGGGATTGCGGATAATGAGAGGTGCGGACTGTATTCACACCAAGTTCGTTTTTCAGCACCTCCGCATCGAAATACTGAAGCGATTTCGGCATGGCATAGCCTGCATAGGGTATGCACTGGTGACGGTTAAGTCCTCTGATTTTAAGCTTTTTGCCGTTGAGATAAAAGCCGTCCGATTTAAATTCCGCTGTCCTGAAGCCGGTATTTACACTGAATGTATCCAACGTGTTGCCGTTGTCAGACAGGGTTATTTCCGTTCTGTACAGCCTGGGGCTGTCAACAGACCAAAATTCGGGATTTTCAACTGCCAGTTCAAGCATTACCTTTTTACATCTGTCGTGAGAAACTGCAAGACTTTCAGGCAACGCCCTGTCAAAACCGGGCATTTCGCCTACGCTCCACTCACCGCATACAAGCTCCTGTTCCCCGTCAAAAAGCACCGCTTTAATTTTTGAGCTTTCGGACAACGCTCCCTCTGCCAGAGCAACCTCTGCGCATAATTTCCATTTGTCCGCATTCTTTTTGCCCTTTGATGCAGACACATGAATCGGATAAACAAACGCGTCGGCAATAAAGCTCTGCTCTTTAATGTCAAGCCAAACCTCGCGGTAAAGTCCTCCGTAGGTCAGATAATCAATTACAAAACCAAAGGGCGGCTGATTTAAAGTCTCGTGAGTATCAAGGCGAACCGTTATGGCATTTTCTCCCTCAAAAAGCTTGCCTGTAAGCTCCACGGTAAACGCCGTATAGCCGCAATGATGTTCACATATAAGCTCACCGTTTAAATAAACCTTTGCATAGTGCCCTGCCGCGCCGAATGTCAACAGCACTCTTTTTGTGAGCCATTCCTGAGGGACATCAAAGGTTTTACGATAACCGCATATCATCTGATAATCGTTATTGTCACAGTAATTTATGGGAATATCCTTGCAGTTGTGAGGTAAACGCACTGTTTCTCCGTTGACATTGCCGTTTAGAAAGTTCTCCGAAAAGGATTGCGTAAAAACCCAGTTATCATTAAGTGATATTTTGCTCATAACGCTTGCCTCCGTAATGTTTTTAAAATTCGTTATCAACTGACTGTTGACAAATCTGGGAAGTTGTGATAGACTGTCTATCAGTTACGATGTTAGTCTATCATTGCGGAACTCATTTGTCAAGTATTCCTTTTATTTTTCTTATAAATGGTGGCGTTAACATCAACGGAGCCAACTATAATTAAGTCAAGAGAAAATTAAAAAATAAAAATTATTTTATGG
>CAZCQZ010000071.1:0-3956 GCA_964500965.1 uncultured Eubacteriales bacterium
GAAAAGAAACTGCTTTGCTTTTTGTCTAATGCACTGATAGCCGCCATGTCCTCATCGCCGAGAGTAAAATCAAACACATTGAAGTTTTCTTTCATGCGCTCTATGTGCGTTGATTTCGGGATTACAACAATACCGCGCTGTAAATGCCATCGCAAAATTACCTGTGCCGATGTTTTATTGTATTTTTCCGCAATCACTTTAAGTTCCGGCAGTTCAAACATACCGCCTCTGCCCTCTCCGAACGGCGCCCATGCCTCAAGCTGAACACCGTATTTATCGTGCCAGGCTTTGCTTTCGATTTGTTGATTGTGCGGATGGATTTCAACCTGGTTAATCATCGGTTTAATGCGGTTAAAGGAAGCTAAATCTATCATGCGGTCTGCGTAAAAATTCGATATACCGATTGCACGTATTTTCTTTTCGTCGTACAAATCCTCTAACGCTCTGTATGCTCCGTAAACATCGCCAAAGGGCTGATGCAGCAAGCACAAATCAAGATACTCTGTCTGTAGCTTATTCATCGACTCAATAACAGATTTTTTGGTTTCTTCGTAACCGTAATGCTCAATCCACACCTTTGTAGTCAGGAAGATTTCATTTCTGGGAACACCGCTTTTTACTATAGCACTGCCGACTTCTTCTTCGTTAAAATAGCTTTGTGCCGTGTCAATAAGGCGATACCCTACATTCAGTGCATCACCGACGCAGCGTTCACATTCATCTTTTGTGACCTGGTATACACCATAGCCCAATTGCGGCATTTTTACGCCGTTTGATAGTGTGACATAATTCATCACATTTCCCTCCTGTTAATAACATGGTGATAATTGAGTCGGTTTAACAAAAACCGCCCCAATAATTGAGACGGCTTTTGTTAATGTAGGATGAAATTAGTCGTTGTTTTCCTCTCTCATCTTTGCAAAGCAAGCACTGCAATAGACCGGACGGTCCTCACGGGGCTTGAAAGGAACCTTTGCTTCTCCGCCGCATGCAGCGCAGGTAGCGATAAAGGTTTCACGCTCGGTTCTGCCGCCGTTCTTTCTCGCATCACGGCAAGCCTTGCATCTCTGGGGCTCATTAACAAAGCCCTTTGCTGCATAAAATTCCTGCTCACCGGCGGTGAAAGTGAATTCCTGGTTGCATTCTTTGCAAATGAGAGTCTTGTCTTCGTACATTGATTTTTACCTCGCTTTGGAATAAAAAAATTTTTTCGCCCACGGACGGTAATTACCCGCCATAAGTTTTGCCTCCGCACAACCTGTCAAGGGCATATATATCGCTAACACCCATCGGATGTATAAGCCGGGTTTATTGCTGCTCGTTAATTGCCGCTTTCAGTTTTCTGCGAGCACGCTGCAAAGCGTTATCTATCGCTTTCTCCGTCATGCCCAGCTCCACGGCAATATCGCCGTAAGATTTTCCGGACAAATAAAGCATCATAACGCGATTTTCATTTTCCGACAGAAGCAATGACATATAACTGTAAATCATGTTCATTCTGTCTCTGGCAAAAACAGCAAACTCAGGCTCATAATTGGAATCCGCCGCCATATCATTCTCGTGTATTTCCGAGTAATTATGAAACGGACGGTTTTTTGAACTGCCGTGGTCACGGGCAACTGAAGCGATACGATTACCGATGCAGACTGTTGCATAAGTCTTAAACGATGCGCCTGCTTCATCGGAATAGGTTTTAACGGCATTAAACAATGCCATATATCCCTCCTGAAGCAAATCCTCAAAATCAACACCTTTTGTATGCGCTAAAGAAGCTTTTGCCGCAATTATGCCTTCGTATTCGGAGGCGATAGAATTAAACGCCGCACTGTCACCTTTTCGTGCCTGTGCAAGCAACCGCTCAGTCATGATGTCGGCAGAAGCTTTGCCGTCTTGAGAGCTTCTCAATAATTCCACCCCTGAGAATACAACTTATCGTATTTAGAATACACCGAATATTTATTGTTGTCAATAAAAAAATTATCACAAAGCCAAAAAACTTAAATAATCGGGCAAGAACGCACTGTTTTACAGCAATGTGTAGTATGCAAGAGCGAACATTTCTCTGAACCAGTAATACTCTGTCAAATACCACGGAGTTTCACAGGAAAGCGCATATGACGTTATCCCCAGCTCATCACACAGCATGCTTGCACGAAGCTGATGAAACCTGTCGGTTACAATGTAAAATGTTGTATAATAATTATTCTCTTTTGCAATTTCCAGTGCATATTCAAGATTCTCTCTTGTGCTTTCCGACCTGTCTTCAATTTTTATTCGTCCTGCGGACACTCCTTTTTCAACAAGGTATTGCTTCATAACCACCGATTCAGGCACTTCTTCGTCATTTCCGGCGCCGCCGGTGACTATGCAGTTGACCTCCGGATGCGTCAGCAGATATTCAACCGCCGCATCCAGCCTGTTTTCAAGCATTCTGCTCGGTTTTGTTCCGTTGACCTTGCAACCCAGAATCACAACGGTCACATTGCTGTTGCTTGCAGGTGCCGTATTATTCGATGCCGCTATCATATGTCCCGAAACAAAGGCAAAGGCAACCGCTCCAATTGTTGCAACCGTCGCAATAACCGCCCACAGGATTTTCCACAGCCTGCTGTTTACCGACAGTATGAAATCCCATGCGGTCACCGTAAACAAAGTGAAAAGTCCGATGAGCAGCGGCGCATAAAGCCCTATTCCGATAATACCGCAGAAAAACGGCAACAGTGACCACAGGCAAAAGCACGTGCACAATACCGTCAAAATCTTTCTCGGCAACGACATTTCGGAAAACCTTGTAAAAACTCTGTTTCTTTTGACATTTTCCGTTTCGACAGGCGTTTTTTCTTCCGGCACTGCTTCGACAGCCTTCGGTTTCGTCTCATTAACCGAAACAAAGTTTATCACTTCTTTGTTCTCTCCTGCCTCAATTTCAAGAGCCGCCGGAAGCAATTCGTCCAACAAATCGGGATTATCCGACAAGCTGCCCGACTGCGCAAAGGCGCACGAGTTTTCTCTCGTGCGCCCTGCTTCGACTTTTAACTTTTTTAAGGGTCTTTTTTCCTGCTCTCTGTTCATGATTCAAGCCCCTTTCACTGCTTATCTGGAAGAATTAACCGTAACGTCAAGTCGATTAAACGGTATTTCAATTTCATTCGCATCAAATGCTTCCTTGACCTTTTCGTTGAGGTCGAATTTCGCAGCGGAATAATCGGGAGATTTTATCCATGCTCTTACCTCATATACGACAGCGCTGTCTGCAAATTCCGAAATACCGATAACTATATCATGTGTACCGTCGTGAAGTATGTACTCATTGTTCTCATACACATCGCCGAGAACACTCTTAACCTTTTTTACGTCCGTCTCATATGAAGCATGATAACAGGCATCGAATCTTCTTAGCTGCTCTCCTGTGTGGTTTATCAGCTTGTTTTCCGTGAGCTTTGAATTCGGGAATACAATGTGCTTGTTGTCTGGTGTGCGCAGTGTTGTAAACATAAGCTCAATGTTTACAACCGTACCGGCACTGCCCTCGATTTCAATATAATCGCCTGCTACAAAGGGCTTGTTGAAAAGGATAAATATACCGCTTGCAAAATTTGAAAGCGTATCTTTCAACGCAAGACCGGCTGTAATTCCCGCTGCACCGAGAGCGGCAATGACGGAAGTAATATTTACACCCAGTTGTGCAATACCGGAAACGATAGCGACTATAACCAGCACGGACTTGACGACTGAATAGATGAAGCTTACCGCGCCCTTTTCGACTTTGCTTTTGCTCAGTGCCTTACGGACAACCTTTGCAATAACAATCGCAAGCCACCAGCCGATAATTATTATAGCAATCGCGCCGAGGATATTCGGTCCGTTTGACTTAATCCATTTCCAAATGTCCAGACCGACCTTTTGGAAAAACGCTCCGACTTCAGCCATTATTTCATCAAACACATTAAAAACCT
>CAZCQZ010000072.1:0-3884 GCA_964500965.1 uncultured Eubacteriales bacterium
GACTGCACCTTGACGAAATATTGATAGCGCTCGCTATATGCGCAAATACCGACGCCAATGCGCGCCGCGCGATAGATTGCCTTTGCGGACTTGCCGGCAGCGAAATGCATTCGTCGGTCATATTAAGCGAAGTCGACGTCAAAGTCATCAAAAAACTTAACATTAACCTCACCTGCGAACCTGTCTATCAAACCAAAAAACTGTATCATAAATAATAATCAATAATAATCGCATAAAAAAGCTATGGCGTAAAAACCATAGCTTTTTTGTGCCTTGTGCAAAGCAGTTTTTAACTATACAATTGCGGGTTCCAAATCATTTTCACATTCACCTTTGTTTTTTATTATTCCGCAAATTTTTTCAAAATCTTCTTTACTGTTAAAAAATGTCTCAAAAGAACCGAAAGCGACATTGCGAATGTCATCGTGAAATCTGTTAAGCAAACCCATTTTTATATCGAGTTCGCTGTAATCAAATTTGCTAAGGAGATAATCAAGCAAAACTCTGTTATTTTCGACGGTTTGCCTGATCTCTTCTTTAGTCATCTCGGGAGCAAATTTGATTTTAAACTCATCTAAAACTTTATCGGGAATGTATGCATAAAGGCAGTCGTATTGCTCGCCGTTTTTGACCTTAATAATTATTCTGAATTCTTTTTCATATTCCCAAGAATAATTTTTTATAAAATAATTATCCTCATTAAAATTATCATAGTCCTCAAGCTCATAAAAAGTATTTTTGTGCTTTACCGTTTTTAGATCGTTTTTGCGGTAAAATATCCTTCCGAATTCGATATTGAAATCTTTGCCTTTTTGCAAGATTATTCCGCTGTCGGTCTTGACTTTCTCTATCGAGCTGATCATATTTTTCATATTGCCCGGAGTAAGTCTTATCCTTGCACCTTTTCCTGTAATACCAGCGTAGAGATACCACATCGGTATTTTTTCGGTATCGCTGTTACACAGGCAGAAGGTATATATATTTTTGCCGTCTTCTTTATGTAGATTTGCCTCGTCAATATCATTGGCATTGGTTATTGGGGAAAATCTGAATGTTTTGTTTTCTAAGATTTTGATAAGTTTTTCAACACTTGTATAATGGCAAAAACCTGCTGATGTTTTGAACTCTTCAATATTGCAGGGGTTAATGCTTTTTAATTTTTCAGATGTAATTTTAATATTGTTTGCCATAACTTACTACCTCTAATTATTAATACTGCAATCACCGTCCTTGCAATGCACGACGATAGCTTTGATATCGATAAATGACGTAACATCCTTCGATACTTTTCCCCATTCTTTTATTGTGCCAGTATAATTGATTTCTGTCAATAGACGACAAAAGGCAAAGGCTTCTTGCGGTATATCCGATACATTAGAACCTATTGTTACCGATTCTAAAGAATAGCACCATCGAAACGCGCCTGTACCAATTTTTGTCACGCTATCGGGGACAATTACGCTTTTCAGCGATTCACAACTTTCGAACGCATAATCGCCAATGCTTGTTACGCTGTTACCAATTGTAACATTTTGCATTTTTCCGCAACTTGCAAATGCACTTTTTCCTATAGCAGTGACACTATTGCCAATGACTAATTCCGTTAGTGAATCGCAATCATAAAACGATTTTTCGCCAAGGCTTGTTGCGGTATCCGGAATAACCACTCTTTTCAATTCATCGCAGTCGCAAAATGCTTTTACGCCTATTGATTTTAATCCATCGCCTAATTGTACAGTAGTTAAGGAATCGCAACCGACAAAGGCTTCTTCACCTATATAGGACACACCACAAAGTGTCACATTTTTAAGTGTATCACAAAATTGAAATGTAGCTCTATCAATCGTTGTTTTGCCACTTCCGTTAATTGTTAAGTCTCTCAATGATGAAAGGTATGTGTCATTGGTTTTTAATCCGAATAATTTACTATTTATGTCATCTATCCCCGCTCCAATTGTTATGCTATTCAGTGAAGAGCACCCAACAATAAAGCTTTTCCCGAGAAATTTTACGCTATCGGGGATAACTATGCTTTCCAGCGATGTGCAGCCGCTGAACGCATAATCGCCAATGCTTGTCACGCTGTTACCCAATGAAATATTTATAAGTGAAGAGCAACTCCAAAAAGCATGAATACCGATCCGGCATTTACCATTTTCATCAGAAAAAAACACATCAGTTAGATTTCTGCAGCTAAAAAATGCAGGTCCAACATAGGTGATGTTTTTGTGAAAAGTAACACTTTTTATTGAAATACAGTTATCAAAGGCATTGGATCCAACTTCCGTTAAAATTTCCGGTATCACGAGATCCGAAATAAGATTACCTTGAATATATAAATTATACGATGCGATGGGGGAGTCACTCCATGTCCTGTTAATCCAACTTTCGAGACTGCCTTGATAATAAATATTATAAAAATCATGGGTATTTCCATGGGCAAACGCATTATAAGATGCACCTTTTAAATTTTCAGTAATTGTTATATTTACAATTGAAGAGTAAAGGAATGGGCTTTCATAAATATAGCGTACATTATCAGTTAAAATCACATCGGTAACATATGACTGCCTCAAAATATGAGCCGGCACATTCGCATTTCCGAATATTACTTTTTTCACATTGCTTTCACGGAAAAACAGATTGTCAATACTCGAATAAGAACTGTTATAATAGACGGTATTTAAATTGCTTGCCTTATAAAATATCTGTGTGCCGATGGTTTTAACGCTTTCGGGAATCGTTATCTCGGTAAATGTCATGCAGTTATAGAAAGCTCTGTTGCCTATCGCCGTGACGGCATAACCGTCAATAACAGACGGGATGACTACGTGAGAATCTGTGCATGTGCCTATGTCGGTGATCGTGCAAGACTTTTTATCGTCATTTACCGTATAAGCCAGACCAACCGAGCCGGTTGCGGCGATAGTCTCTTCGCTGATCTTTATATGACATCTTGTACATTCGGTATGGCGCTTGCCCTCTTCGGTCGTTGTCGCCGCCTTGTCGATTATCCAATCGCTCTCGTCATGTCCGAGTGCCGAAACGGTAGTTTGTTTTACAAGAACGGTATTGCATATCGAGCAATGTGAGCCTTCGGTCAAGCCCGTTTCGGTGCAAGTCGGCTCGACTGCTTTGTCTGTTACCGGGGTATGTCCTTTTGCCGGGATAACGCTTTGCGCCGTGATGACCGTATTGCAGACCTTGCAATGCGAACCCTCGGTCAAGCCCGTTTCTGTGCAAGTCGGCTCGACTGCTTTGTCTGTTACCGGGGTATGTCCTTTTGCCGGGATAACGCTTTGCGCCGTGATGACCGTATTGCAGACCTTGCAATGCGAACCCTCGGTCAAGCCCGTTTCTGTGCAAGTCGGCTCGACTGCTTTATCCGTTACGGGAGTATGTCCTTTTGCGGGTATGACGGTCTGCGCAACCAAGATTTCGCCGCATTTAGAGCATTTTTTGCCGTCGGTAAGTCCGGTTTCGGTGCAGGTAGCCGATTTGCCGGGAATTTTTTGGGTGTTTTTATGTTTGCAGGTGATGTCACGCTTGTATCCGCAGTTGTTGCAGATTTCGTCTTCGTCATCGTCATAGGCATGGCCCGATGCGGGAATATCCTGCTGAGCCTTGATGACGGTTCCGCAGACAGAACAGTGCGAGCCGTCGGTTTTGCCCGCCTCGGTGCATGTTGCCGCTGTGCCCTTGTCAATGACTTCGGTATGAGGTTTTGCGGCAACCGTCTGCTGCGCAACCGTTATTGCACCGCAAACGGAGCAATGTTTGCCGTCGGTGAGTCCGGCGGCACTGCATGTAGCGTCGTATCCTTTGTCGACGCTTTCGGTATGCGCCGCAAGTTCAAGTGCTTCGGTTTCGGTCTTGCCGCATTC
>CAZCQZ010000073.1:0-3838 GCA_964500965.1 uncultured Eubacteriales bacterium
ACATATGAACAAGATATTGGTTGTATCTATCTGTATAAATTCCTGATGCGGATGTTTTCTTCCACCCTGTGGCGGAACAGACGCAACCGTGCCCTCAAGAATTTTAAGCAATGCCTGTTGAACACCCTCGCCGCTGACATCACGTGTAATAGACGGATTTTCGGATTTACGGGCAATTTTATCAATTTCATCAATATAAATTATACCCTGCTCCGCGTTCTGAATATCCCAGTCAGCCGCCTGAATAAGTCTCAGAAGAATATTTTCAACGTCTTCACCGACATAACCGGCTTCTGTCAGAGTTGTTGCATCGGCTATTGCAAAGGGCACGTCGAGAAACTTTGCAAGCGACTGTGCCAAAAAAGTTTTTCCGACACCGGTAGGTCCGATAAGCAGAATGTTGCTTTTTTGCAGGTCTACAGATGTATTTTCCGCTGTTATCCTCTTGTAATGATTGTAAACCGCAACAGAAAGTGCGATTTTCGCTCTGTCCTGACCGATGACAAATTTATCAAGATGCCTCTTAATGTCTTTCGGGCGAATTGCATCCAAATGTCCGGAAGTTTTTCGGGGTTCTTCAACATATTTGAACTCGTTGCTCAGAATATCATTACAAAGCCTGATACACTCATCGCAAATGTATGCGCCTGAGCCTGAAATCATTCGTTTGACATCCGCATCGGTTTTGTTGCAAAATGAGCAACGAAATGTGCCGTTGCCGGATTCTTTGTATGCCATTGATACACCAACCTTATCGTCTCGAAATTACCTTGTCAATCAAGCCGTACTCCATTGCCTCCTGAGCAGTCATGTAATTATCGCGCTCAGTGTCTCTTTCGATTATCTCAATGGGCTTACCGGTGTTTTCCGCAAGAATAGTATTGAGATTTTTCTTGATTTTCAATATCTGGTTTGCCTGAATTGCAATATCGGTTGCCTGACCCTGAGAACCGCCCAGAGGCTGATGAATCATTATCTCACTGTTCGGCAGTGCCAAACGTTTGCCCTTTGTGCCTGCCGAAAGAAGAAACGCACCCATGCTAGCCGCCATACCGATACAAATAGTGGAAACATCGCACTTGATGTAATTCATGGTATCATAAATGGCAAAGCCTGCCGAAACACTTCCGCCGGGACTGTTAATGTAAAGACTGATGTCTTTCTTCGGGTCCTGACCCTCAAGATAAAGGAGCTGCGCCACAACCAGACTTGCGGTAGTGTCATTGACTTCCTCGGAAAGAATTATGATTCTGTCATTAAGAAGTCGTGAATAAATGTCATATGACCTCTCGCCTCTGTTCGTCTGCTCAACAACTACAGGTACTAAACTCATAAAAAACACCTCCGGATTATAATATATCTGTTTATTTCAAAAATATGAGTTTTGCGTGATAACTTATATCGATTCAGTATCCGATATGTTCTTATTCGTGATGGCACTCGTCACAATCGCAGTCATCATCGTGGGTATATTCCTCGACCATGTTGACCTTTGCGTTGTTGCGGACAACATCAAGTGCCTTTTCTACCAGCACATCATGCTTAATGCCTTCTTCGGGGATAAGCTTTCTGATGTCCTCATCGCTCTTATGATAAACCTCTGCCAGCTTCTTATACTCCTCGGCAACTTCTTCCTCGGTGGCTTCGATAGCTTCAAGCTCCGCAATCTTCTCAAGAGCAAAGCGAATCTTGACCTGAGTAACAGCCTGGGGCTTGAAGTTTGCGCGGAGAGTATCAATGTCGGTACCGGTGTACTTCATATAATCGTCAATGCTCAGACCCTGTGTGGAAAGTCTGTATGCCCACTGCTCAAGCTCATATGCTGCTTCTTCCTCAAACATTTCATCGGGAATATCAGCCTCGATAAGGTCTGCAAGTGCTATAAGAAGCTTTTCGTCAAAGCTGTGATTTGCTTCGTCTTCCGCTTTCTTTACAAGGTTTTCCTTAATGTCTGCCTTATATTCATCAAGAGTATCAAAACCGTTGTCTGTCGCAAGTTCATCGTCAATTGCTGGAAGCTCGGTATTTTTAATGCTGTGGAGACGAATCTTGAATACGGCAGCCTTGCCTTTAAGCTCCTCTGCATGGTATTCTTCGGGGAATGTTACGTTTACATCAAATTCTTCGCCTGCAGAATGACCGACCATCTGCTCCTCGAAACCGGGGATAAACTGACCGGAACCAAGCTCAAGCTCAAAATCTTCCGCCTTGCCGCCGTCAAATGCAACGCCGTCAACAAAGCCCTCAAAATCAAATACAGCAACATCGCCGTTTTCCGCCGCACGGTCGTCAACCTCGGTAATTCTCGCACCGCGCTGCTGAGCATGCTCAAGCTCATGCTCGACCTGCTCGTCGGTAACATTAACAATAAGCTTTTCAGCCTCAATGCCCTTATAGTTTTCGATTGTCACTTCAGGTCTTACGGGAACATTTGCGGTAAAGGTGAAGCCTTCCTCACCGACAGATTCGATTTCAACTGCGATATTGTCGCTGACAATATCAAGTTCGGCTTCCTTGAGAGCTGCATCAAGAGCATCTTTGTAAAGAGCGTTTACAGCTTCCTCATAAAAAAAGCCCTTGCCGTACATTTTCTCGATAACACTTCTGGGAGCCTTACCTCTGCGGAAGCCCGGAACGGTTATATCCTTAACATTCTTCTTGAATGCTGCGGTGCAGGCTTCTGCAAAAACTTCCTTTTCAACCTCTACCGTAAGCTTTACGTGGCTGTTTTCTGTAGCTTCTTTGTTTTTAAGTATCATTTACATATCCTCCGTTTTTGTGTTTTCAACCGCATAATTATAACACGGTTAATCTTAAAATGCAATCATTTACTGTCAGAAGTATCTGTTTGCATAAGCTTTTTGTAATTATCCTGCCTGTAACTGTACAATTCGTTAAAGCTGCCGCACGGTGAAATATCACTTTCGCGGTAACTAATAATTGTCGAAAGATTCACATTATAAAGGCTGTTAAAAATATTGGCATCAGCCGACGGATTTTCCTTTTTTATTTGCTTTATGAGTGCTTTAATATATTTCCGCTTTGAGGCGTCCTCATGTTCCTCGGCGTTTTCGGTAAAGCGACAGGCACATCGCAGAAATTCAAGAGAATTATAATTGCTCCATGCAATAATGTCGCTTTCATGAACATGATAAAGCGGTCTTATCAGCTCCATATCCTCATAATTTGTGCTGGGCAGCTTCGGCATCATGGTTTGAAAAGAACCTTGATACAGAATGCTCATCATCACCGTTTCGATAACATCATCAAAATGATGCCCCAATGCTATCTTGTTACAGCCGAGAGACTTTGCCTCTTTATAGAGATAGCCTCTCCTCATTCTGGCACAGAGATAACACGGTGAACCTTTATCCTGCTTATATACATAATTAAAAATCGGTGCATCAAAACAGTGCAAATCAATTCCGAGAAGCTTTGCATTATAAAAAAGCCGCTGTGCATTTTCCTCATTATAGCCGGGATTCATCGCTATATATTTTACATCAAATTCAAAGTCGCTGTACTTTTGAAGCAGTTTAAAGCACACCGCCATAAGCATTGAATCCTTGCCGCCTGAAATACATACGCCGACACAATCACCGGGTTCAAGCAGTGAATACTCCTTTATTGCGGCAATAAACCTGTTCCAGATGGTTTTGCGAAATTTTTTTGTAATGCTTCGCTCGGCAATTCCACATTCGTCCACTGCACACCTCCGCGTACAAAATAGTGTGTACATTATACAGTGCGATTGTCATTATGTCAACACAATCTATGGGTTATGCGTATTGAATAAATTGTGATTTATGATATAATAACCTCACGGCATTAGCGAAAG
>CAZCQZ010000074.1:0-3775 GCA_964500965.1 uncultured Eubacteriales bacterium
CTTAATAAGGACGAGGGCGGCCGTCATACTCCTTTCTTCAACAACTATCGTCCTCAGTTCTATTTCAGAACTACTGACGTTACCGGCGTAATCACCCTTCCCGCAGGCACTGAGATGTGCATGCCCGGTGATAACGTAGAGATGGATGTTGAGCTTATCACTCCTATCGCTATCGAGAACGGTCTCCGCTTCGCTATCCGTGAGGGCGGCCGTACTGTTGGCTCCGGTGTTGTCTCCGCTATCAACGAGTAATTATTCTTGCTTTAAAACCTCGCAGAGAAATCTGCGAGGTTTTTTGGTTTTTATTTTCCAAAACCCGAAAAAATACCGCCGCTGATTCGTCATAGTAAATGCAATTAACATTGCAAGGAGGAAACGGACTGATGAATTTGAAAGAGTGCTTTTCAAAAGTGCGCAATGGTGATAAGGAAGCATTTGCACTAGTCTACAGTGAGCTTAAACAACCGGTGCTTACCATTGCGTGTCGCATATTGCGCTCAAAGGAGGCCGCAGAGGACATAACACAGGAAGTGTTTGTGCGGCTGTTCATTTCACCGCCGGATTCCTCCGTAACAAACCCAAGGGCGTGGATATTTCAGATGGTGCACAATCTGGCTGTAGATGCCCTGAGAAAAAAGCAGTGCGACAGCATTGAAGCGGTTACGGTGTCACAGGAGGACACCTCTCAGACAGTATTATTGCGAATGGATATTGAAAAGGCGATGAGTATGCTGAGCCTTGAAGAACGGGAAATACTGTCACTGCACCTAAACGGCGAACTGAAATTTAACGAGATAGCGAAAATTACCGGTCTGTCCATGTCGGCGGTGTACAGGAGATACCGCAAGACGCTGAAAACACTGCGTGACCTGTTAAACGGAGGTACACTATGAAAAAACTGATTGTTACTTTGATAGCCCTTGTGCTTGTGCTTTGCAGTGCCGTAACTGTGGCGGCACAGGACGAATTTGCCACAGCAGGCGACCTGTATCAGTATTGGTCGGAAGAATCGTTTCCGGATTACGTTTGCGGCGTTTGGTCAAATGACGGCACAATGGAAAGTCTTACAGTGGCAGTGCAGGACAATGAAGCAGGAAATGCAGGAAAGCAGGAGATTCTTGACCTTGTTGCCGATGATTCCTCGGTTACATTTGTCTATCAGGAATACAGCTACAATTATCTGAAAAAGGTGCAGAATGAGATTTTCCCGTATTTTGAAAAAGATGTCGGATTGTCCACAACAGCGGTCAATGAATATAAAAATCGAGTGGAATTAGGTATACTCACGGATAGAAAAGACGATGATGCAACCCTTGAAATGCTGGCAGAGTTGCGGGAAAAGTACGGAGATATTTTTATCGTCAGCTATACCGAGGGAGTGCAAACGTATGACACTATAACGGAAATCGGAACGACTGTTGCGATTGAAGCGGAGCAAGGCGACGTACCCACAGCGCAAATAGCGGTAATTTGCGTTGTAGCCCTGTTGCTGTTGGCTGTGACGGCGTTTGCAGTAAGAAAGAAAACACTAACATTGCAAACAAACACAGGAGAGAATATTTCCACAGCCGCCGCTCTTTCAGTACACGATGTCGAAAATATGGTGAAAGATTCAAAGGCAGAGGTAACGCCGGAATTAGATGTAAAAATAATAAATAAAATAGAAAACAGTTAAGAATTAGTTGGCTGTAAAAAACGCAGGTTTTTTACAGCCAACTTGTATTAAAACAAATTAAATTTTTCCGAATCCTCTTAAATAGAGCAGATTTGAAATTGCGACATCGCTTTTTCGCCAATTTTTACTGATAGCCCATTCATTTGGATAATCAGCCCATTTCCAGGGGATATCCCAGGAGCCGTCTCCAAGCTGAGTTTCAATAATGTAATTACATTCAAATTCCGCAAGCTCCTTGATTGCCGTGTAAATCTCTCCGCTCCGTGAACGGACAAATTGCGACGGCTTACAAACGTAATTGCTCCATTCTCCGACGTCCTTGCAGATAAGCTTGCAGGCTAATTGATTCAGTTTTGATTCAAAAGCTTCATATGGAATTAAGTTTGTTGCCTTTGCTTCAAGAAGATATTCCGCCAGCCTGACGTAACAGCTTCCGACACCCATATCAATTGAATCTGAGCTTAAAAGACCGTCCACAGTCCATTTTGCGGCTTCAACGCCCAAAGCATACAGAGAGCTGTCGGGATTGGCGTATCTGATAATAAATCCGGCAATATCGGCTGTGGGATTATACGGACTGTGCCAGTGTGCGTTTTGAGTGTCCCACCATTCGGCGTGAGGAAAACCGTTGTTGCTTTCAATGCATGCGAGCCAACGTGAACCGTCAAAACAGTCGCCGCTTGAAAAATATCTTAAAATTCCCCGGATAATCGGGTGGGCACTGTCTGTAAAGCCGATTTTGTGGATAATATTACAGGCGATGCTTGTTTGCAGCGGAGATGAATATGGGTTCATACAGTCAAGCTCTATGCAATGACCGAATCCGCCATCGTCATTTTGATAGTATGACAGAATGTTCATAATATCCTCGGCACTGCCGTTTTCAAAGAAATAACGAAAAACGGCAAGCTCTAACGGTCGTGCGTTGCGGTATATAAAGGTACGTGCGTTTTCAAATGTATTCATATCAAAACCTCCTGTACCAATAATACTTAAACCGAAGAAAGTGTATTGTAAAAATGCGACATTAACGATTACATAATGCAAAGCTGACGGCTTCTGTAGGCGTCATAAAGTGACGCTTTTTGAAATCATTAAGTAAATGAGCCTGGTCAAAATATCCGAATTTTTCCACAGCATCAAGAGCATTGAAATTCTTTTCAAAAAGCATATCCTGCCATAATAGCTGGTATCGTATAAGCTCCGAAAATGTTTTGGGAGAAACACCGATGTTGTGCAAAAAAATACGCTCAAGTTGTCTTTGAGAGATTGCGGTATAACCGCAGATGTCCGATACACGAACACGTCCGAATTGAGAAAGCATAAAATAAACGGAATTCATCAAGTCTGCGTTGGGAGCTTTAACGGGCAGAGCTTTTATGAGCAGGCTTTCGGCAATTTTAACTCTTTCGGTGATTCTTGACGTTTCACGGAGAATAGGCTCAAGTTCTTTAGTAAGCCTGTGAAAAAACATATCGGAGGGAAAACAGTGATTACTGGTGTTAGAGAGCTTATCGTCTGAAAAGAGTACAACGCTCCATGGATAAAATCTTATTCCAAAGCTGGCAGTGCCGACCCTTGTGCAGGTGTCAAACGCAAAATGGGAGTGTTCGTCAATGCCGCAAAAAGAGCTGCTAATTGAATTGTCGGTGTAATCCATGTTAAAAATAATATCCATGCAAGTGTCGGGAGTAACAACGCTGTTGTCGCAGACCGGCACCCCATTTATAATATCGTCAGTTCCCCAGAAACACCGAACAAACGGCCTCAGCGTTTCACAGGGAGGTATTTCAATGTAATGTTGATTACAGCGGAATGGTGCGGCGGTAATCGGGTGATAAATACGAGTAAGAGAAAGCATAAATACATCACCGGCTAAGTAATTTGTATATATGTTATCATAAACGTCTAAGAGATTCAATAAAAACGCATGGCTTTACAAAATGTATATAAATACAATATTATTACTTGCGGTAAAATTCAATATGACAAAATAGTACATAAAATCAAGGATTGCCACAATATATTGGGCATAAAGACGATTGAAAAATTATTTAAAAAAACTTGCAAAAAAGTGTTGACAAAAGGGGTAGGGAGTGG
>CAZCQZ010000075.1:0-3687 GCA_964500965.1 uncultured Eubacteriales bacterium
CTCCATATATAACACAATTTAGAAAGGCAAAATGTGACACGATTTTGAGAAAAAATAAATTTCGTATACATGGACAAAAATATCTTTAAATATATGTTGATAATAACGAGAAAAAACTGTGCAAAAAACTGCGTCTAAGGGCAGTTTGCAAAATTCCCATGTTTAACTTTCGTTTGATATTTGCCAAGCCGGGGGATTTGAACCATTCCCCCGGCTTCACTTGTCAGGAAAGTTATCAAAGCAGAGTTTTGACTGCGAGGTAGTACTTCGCTTCACTTAAAGCTATACAACAAAATTTGCGATTTTGCTTGTCAAAACCATCTCTTTAAGTGTACTGTCTTTGCGTTTCGTTTCTTTGGGCAAGCAATGCAAAATTTTGAGTAAAACAAGGTACTGAATATTTGCTTTACTCAGCCTTTACTTTCACAGCCCGTAGCTTACGCTTCGCGCTTTTTCCATAATAAATAGCAGGAAATATAAGAAAGTATGCCGATGACAAGAGAGGAAGCGATTAAAATAATATTCGGCTTTGTCATATAATCGTCACCGTAAGTAAGAGTGTCGGCAAAGGTGATTTTTATTGCACCGTCACCGATGACCGCAAAGAGCAGAGCGGGCAGTACGAATACAGCGCAGCAGACAATCACAGACAGATTCACGTTCTTCATCAGAACGGAAACCAGCGCAACCGTACCGGCAAGTGCGTACATTGCAAGCAGGCGGAGAAGATATATGAGAATCAGCCACAAATATACGGGCATGGCTTTGGGCAGTGAGGTATACGGCATGAAGCTGCCGATAGGCGCATTAAGCATTGAGAAGCTGCCGTATGTACCGATGCAGAGGATAATCTGAGTGGCGTAAACAACAGCCCAGACAATGGTAGTGAGCAGAATCAGGGAACGCGCCTTGATTCGCCATACCGTATTCATTCCGTTTCCGCAGCTTCGCAGTATAGCTTTTGTGCTGTTTTTGTTTTCATACGCAAATATACCGGCGCACAACAGCACGACAAACAGCAGTACGATAGTCGAAACATTATTTGCATCATCGGAAATCAATGCCTGATAGCACGTGCTGTCGAGAATGCAGTATTTAATACCGTCAATTTCGCCCATTTCAAGCAGCTCACGAGCCTCATCGCGTATAGTGATGAGTGCGGTCAGCTTTGATGATTCAAACTGGCTTTTTGCTTCTATGGACATAAGACCGTCAATTTCTTCCTGAATAGAAGAAATAGTATCTTCCGTGATAACACCCTGATACAGTGACCTGTTATATGCCGTCACTCCGTCATAGTCGTCATTTGGTGTAGGCACCTGTGCAAGGAAAATCGCCCAAAGAATGAGGAAAACAACCAGGACAATACCCTTTTGATGTATCAGCAGCTTGTTCATTTCACCGCCGAATGTTCCGAGCCCGGAAACGAGCTTGTCGTAACCCTTTTGAATTTTGTCCCAAAGTCTTGCAAATACGCTGGGAGATTTGACGGGCTTTTTGAAACAGCCGCACAAAATGCAAAGACCGGTAAGGAGCACGGCGGCAACGGGAATTAGAGCAATAGTCAGTGCCGAGCCGGTCACAGCCCTGTCGAAAAGCTCAATGTTAAGATATGCGCCGAAAATCCTCTCAAAATCAACAAAGGCGAATATGTTAATAAATCTGAAAATAACCAGAGAATAGCTGTCGGGAATGGTGGTAAACAGCACATATTCAAGAGCAATAAACACCGCAGATACCGCTATTGCCGCATTTGTGTTTGAAAATAGCATGAGTATGAGCCAGATAGCCATGCCTGCGAGCCACATTCCGATAACCTTGAAAACATAGTATTCAAGCAAGAATCCGCCCATGGAAATGTTTTGAGCTATGCCGCTGAAAAGTGCATTTGACTGTACTGCACGTGACAAATCACCTGCACCGCCGTTGAGTATGCAGGCGAGGGCAAATCTGCCGACAATCAGCACTGTAACGCCGATGAAAGAGCAGATGAACAAAGTCAGTGTTCGGTTTAAAATCAGCCTGCCTCTGCCGTTTCCGGACGAATGAACAAGTTCCCATAGTCCGTTTTTTCTCTCCGTAACGAACATAAGAGCTACAATTGCCATAAACGCCAGCACGCTGTAATCGGCGATTTTGCCGGAGAAAAATGAGTTTATGGCAAGCTCATTGTCCAAAGAACCTTCGACATTTGCTATACAGGCAAAATCCTCAACGGTCTTTTGAATATTCTTGTTGGAAAAGGAATCGGGGTTTGAGAAGATAGAGAACATGCTCATTGACTGAGCATTCTTTTTAATCTGCTCATAGTAATCGGAAAATTCATTTAGATGCGTTAACTGTTCGTTAATCTGGAAAGTCACCGGAATTATGTCCCAAGCTTTTTCTAATTCCTCGTCGCTGACGGAATATTCGCCTGACTCAACCTTGTTTATTAAATCAATAAAATCAGAATCATAGGTGGAACGATAAAATTCCTTCGTTTCTTCGTCATAATCCTGCCATTGGTATGCGGTTCTGATATTTGTGTTATCATTTTGAATTTTAAGAATCTTCTGTGTGGCTTCATCTATGGAAAGTCCGTCACATTCATCAATCAGTTGAGTATAGATAGCCACAAAACCGTCGTCGTTTTTTTCATACTTGAAGAAATAGAAGACGTTAGCGATTATGAGAACAATCAGAGCACCTATAAGAGGCTTTGAAAGAAAAACACGTTTAAATTCAAACATGGTCAGTCCTCCTTATGGAGAGCGGCAATATAAGCCGCCTCAAGTCCGTCCTTGCCGGTGGACTCAAACAGCTCGTCGATTGTCTGAGCGCAGACAAGCTGACCGTTTTTCATAATCAGAATTTTGTCGGCAATATTTTCAACGTCACTTGTTATGTGAGTTGTAATGAGAACGATTTTGTCCTGAGCCAGCATGGATATGTAATTGCGAAGTCGAACACGTTCTTCGGGGTCAAGTCCTGCGGTAGGCTCGTCAAGCATAAGAAGCTCCGGAGTGCCTAAAAGAGCCTGCGCCAGCAAAGCGCGTTGCTTCATGCCGCCGGAAAAGCTGCCCAGTCTCTTGTGCGCGACACCCGAAAGGTTTACGACCTCAAGAAGCTCACTCACCTGTTTCCTTGCTTCCTTTTTGGAAATTCCCTTTAGCTGTGCTATGTACATAAGGAACTGCCTGGCGGTCATCTGTTCGTACATTCCCTGCGATTGCGGCATAAGTCCGATTTTGGTGCGATAGTTTCTGCCCAGGGAAAGAATGTCCTTACCGTCGCAGAGAATGTCTCCGCTTTGTCTTGTAACATTGTCGGATATGAGGTTAATCAGTGTGCTTTTTCCTGCACCGTTAGGACCGAGAATCGCATATACGCCGTTCTCAAAGGTGTAAGAAAAATTGATGAGAGCTTTCTTTTTTCCGTAGCTTTTCGACAGGTCTTTAATTTCAAGTAACATATGATTATCTCCTTACTTTTTTAGAATTTAAACCGTTTGCTTAGCTCCCCTTGTCAGGGAAGCAATCAAAGCTTTGCTTTGATATTCAAAGCTTTACTTCGATTGTTGAGTAGTGTAAGTTTTCTAACCTCCTTTTTATTCATCTTCTTCGCTGTAAATCCGAATGAAGTTAATTTTTCCCTCGGCAATTTCCGATTTGAGCAGGACGTAGCATGGTCTGTAATCATCTCCCA
>CAZCQZ010000076.1:0-3498 GCA_964500965.1 uncultured Eubacteriales bacterium
GGCGGTGTTATCTGCGTTCCCGTTTCCGCAAAAACTCAGATGGGCATACCCGAACTGCTTGAAAACGTTATGCTTGTTGCTGAAATGAAAGAGCTGAAAGCAAACCCCGACAGAGCGGCAAAGGGTATTGTTATCGAAGCACGTCTTGATAAGGGCAGAGGTCCTATAGCTACCGTGCTTGTTCAGAACGGTACGCTTCACCCCGGTGACATTATCGTTGCAGGTCCGACCATAGGCAGAGTGCGTGCAATGACCAATGACAAGGGCGAAAAAGTCAATGCGGCAGGACCCTCTTTCCCCGTTGAGATTACAGGTCTTGACGAAGTGCCCACCGGCGGCGATATTTTCAATGTTGTTTCCGATGAACGTCTGGGCAGAGAGCTTGTAGAGCAGAGAAAGAACACCGCAAAAGAGGAGCTGTTCCAGCAGCAGACCAGAGTTACCCTTGATAACCTTTTCTCACAGATGCAGTCAAACGATATGAAAGAGCTTAAAATCATCGTCAAGGCTGACGTTAACGGCTCTGTCGAAGCGGTCAGACAGTCTCTTGAGAAGCTTTCAAACGATGAGGTAAGAGTTAACTGTATTCACTGTGCTGTCGGCGCAATAAGAGAATCCGACGTTTCCCTTGCCGATGCATCAAATGCCATAATCGTCGGCTTCAACGTAAGACCCGACCCCGTGGCTCAGGAGTATGCCGCCCGTCAGGGCGTCGATATGCGCCTTTACAGGGTCATTTACGAATGCATCGAGGAAATAGAATCCGCAATGAAAGGTATGCTTGCGCCTAAGACAAGGGTCGTTGATTTGGGTCGTTCCGAGGTACGTCAGGTGTTCAAGGTAACGGGCGTCGGAACAATCGCAGGCTCTTATGTCGTACAGGGCAAGATTCAGCGTTCCGCACTTATTCGAGTTGTTCGTGACGGTATCGTCATCGCGGAGGATAAGATAGATTCTCTCCGTCGCTTCAAGGACGATGTTAAGGAAGTAGCACAGGGCTATGAGTGCGGTATCGGACTTGAGAAGTTTAACGACATCAAGGAGGGCGACTTCCTTGAGGCGTTTGTAATCGAGGAATACAGGGATTGATTTTCCCGAAAGGAATAAAATATGCCAAGTCATAAGATAGACAGAATCAACGAAGATGTACACCGTGAGCTGTGCGCCATACTGCGCACTATAAAAGACCCACGTGTGTCTCAGCTTCTTTCCGTGGTGCGTGTAGAGGTTACAAGGGATTTGTCCTACGCCACGGTATATGTCTCCGCTATGGAGGGCATGGAAAAGACAAAGGAATCGGTAAAGGGGCTGAAATCGGCGGCAGGCTACATCAGGCGTGAGCTGGGCAGAAGCCTTTCAATGAGGTCTGTGCCGGAGCTTCGCTTTGTGGCAGACGATTCCATTGCCTACAGTGCGGAAATTAACAGGATTCTCAACACGTTCGAGTTTAAAGACGAGAGCGATGAGGAAGAAGCTGAATAAAATCTACTCGGAGAGCAGGTTAAGTCATGAAAAAGGTATCCGTAAAGCAGGCCGCAGAGCTTTTGCTTGAAAGCGACAAATATCTAATACTGTGTCACCGTTACCCCGACGGTGACACTATCGGCTCTGCATTTGCACTGTGCCGTGCCCTCAGGGCACTTGGCAAAAGGGCAAATGTCATGTGCGCAGATATTATCCCATCAAAATACTCATATGTTTTTTCGGACCTTGAGGGCGAGAGCTTCCGCACCGAACGTGTTATTGCCGTTGACGTTGCGGACAAAAAGCTGCTGGGTACGGCGGTGGAAAAGGAGTACGGCGACCGGGTATGGCTGTGCATTGACCACCATGGCTCAAACACCGGATATGCGGAAAATCTCCTGCTGGACAGCTCCGCGGCAGCCGCAGGAGAAATAGTCTGGAAGCTTATAAAGCAGTTGGGAGTATCACCCGACGTTAAAATCGGAGAGGCTGTTTACACTGCCATATCTACCGACACAGGCTGCTTCAGGTACAGCAGTACAACGGCAAAGACACTGCGTCTGGCGGCAGAGCTTGTGGAAATGGGCGTCAATACCGCACCGATAAACAAGCTCATGTTTGAGACAAAATCCAAGGCTCGTATTGCCATAGAAAAAGGATTGCTGAAAAATCTGGAATACTGGTTTGGCGGCAGAGTCGCCGTTGTCAGCCTGACAGCCGATATGCTTGAGGAGGTCGGTGCAGGTGAGGGAGATCTTGAAAATATTGCCGCAATTCCCGTACAGATTGAGGGAGTGCAGGTAGGAATCACGTTCCGCCAGTGCGACACCGGTTTTAAGGTGTCGGTTCGCTCCGCTCCGGGAATAAACGCCTGCGAAATATGCAGAAATTTCGGCGGCGGCGGTCATGCCGGTGCATCGGGCTGTACCATTCCCGGCGATTTGGATATGGCAAAGCTTGAAATGCAGAGCGTTTTGGAGCGTTATTTATGAGCGACGGGATACTTATAATAGACAAGCCTCTGGATTTTACTTCCTTTGATGTCTGCGCCGTCATGCGCGGACTGCTGAAAACAAGAAAAATCGGACACACAGGAACGCTCGACCCTATGGCAACGGGCGTTCTGCCTGTTCTTGTGGGGAAAGCGACAAAGGCGTGTGATTTGCTTCCCGACCACGACAAGGAGTATGTGGCAGGTTTTCGACTGGGCGTTGAAACAACAACCCTTGACATATGGGGCGAAATATTGAAAGAGGAAAAAGTTTTTGTAGACAGAGAAAAACTGCTTTCGGCAATGGAGAACTTTAAAGGCGAAATTACCCAGTTGCCGCCCATGTATTCCGCCGTTTCGGTCGGAGGCAGACGGCTTTACGATATTGCCCGAAGCGGAGAAACGGTTGAACGTCCCACAAGGCTTGTAACAGTTAAAAAGCTTGAGCTGTTAAGCTTTGATGAAAAAAACGGTGAGGGTGAAATACTCTGCCGTTGCTCAAAAGGAACTTATATAAGAACGCTGGTTGCGGATATAGGGACGGCTCTCGGTGTCGGTGGGGCAATAACCTCATTGCGCAGAACAAGTGCCTGCGGCTATGACCTGTCGGCGGCTATCACTCTTGACGAAGCCAAAAGGCTTTGCGCCGAGGGAAAGCTTGAAGAACGGATTCTTCCAACAGGCACTATTTTCGAGAGCTACCGCATGGTGGAGGTTTCCGAGCCTCAGGCGGTGAGAGTGCGTAACGGCGGTGCGTTGTCGCTGGAACGGCTCAGCCGATTTAAGGCTCAGGAGGACGGCGAAATTGTGCGCCTGATTTCACCGAGCGGCGAATTTCTGGCTTTGGGCACGGTTATGTGCGAAGCCGGTGAAATTAAAATAAAAAAGCAGTTTTAAAACTTCCGAATTAAAGCGGATTTTCGACTGCCTCCTTCCGATGATGTTTATTTTTACCGATGAGGTACGCTCTTCTTGGCTCCCTCTGACGAGGGAGCTGGGCAGGTTATAATTTGAAGTGCAACACTCGATAAAAAAAGAAGACA
>CAZCQZ010000077.1:0-3441 GCA_964500965.1 uncultured Eubacteriales bacterium
TTGCGGATAAATCACGCAATCTTCTTCCCCCTTTACACAAGGGGGACTTGGGTTTGTTGCAAAAATTTACTCTATTGCGCAAGAGGGACTTGGGCTTTATTGATAAATCAAAATTTATCATTCAACTTCACCACGGTACGCCGGGGACGTTGTCACCCACGGTTGAAAATTTTAGAGCGGTTTAAAATAATCAACAACCGCACAAGCGGCGCACCTGCAAAATGATATTTCAAAAAGAGCGTTCAAAAAATAAAATGGTTGTAAAACTTACGTTTTTACAACCCCATAAATTTCCTGGAAATCAGACGTTAAACAGGAAATGGACAACGTCGCCGTCCTGCATGATGTACTCCTTACCCTCGGAGCGGATAAGTCCCTTTTCCTTTGCCGCCGCAAGAGAGCCGCCAAGCTCGGTGAGCTTATCGTAGGCGATGACTTCGGCGCGAATAAAGCCCCGCTCAATGTCCGAGTGGATTTTGCCTGCCGCTTTCTGGGCGGTAGTGCCGTTAACTATTGTCCACGCGCGAACTTCGGGCTGACCGGCGGTGAGGAAGCTTATGTAGCCCAGCAGGTGATAGCCTGCGCGGATAAGGCGGTCAAGTCCGCTTTCCTCCAGACCAAGCTCGGAAAGGAACATCAGCTTTTCTTCATCCTCCATGTCGACGAGCTGTGATTCAAGCTCGGCACAAATAGGCAGTACCTCACTGCCCTCTGCCTGAGCAATGGCGCACACCGCTTTATAATTTTCGTTATCCTCAATACCGGCGGAAAAATCGGCTTCGCTGAAATTAGCGGCGTAAATTACCTTTTTACTTGTCAAAAGTGAAACTGTGGAAAGTATTGCGTCCTCGTCCTCGGTGCGCTCAACTGCCCTTGCAGGCATACCGGCATCGAGGGTTTCCTTAACTCTCAGAAGAAAATCAAGCTCGGATTGTAAAGATTTATCACCCTTTAACTGCTTTCTTGTGCGGTCGATTCGGCGGTCAAGCACCTCCATATCTGACAGAACAAGCTCAACATTTATGGTTTCAATATCGCGAGCCGGGTCAATACTGCCGTCAACGTGAACAATATCGTCATTTTCAAAACAGCGGACCACGTGGACGATAGCATCACATTCGCGTATGTTGGACAAAAACTTGTTGCCCAGACCCTCACCGTGGCTTGCGCCCTTGACAAGACCTGCAATATCGACAAATTCGAGAGCGGCGTGGGTGATTTTAAGAGGGGTATATACCTTTGCAAGCTCGTCCAAACGCCTGTCGGGAACGTCCACAACGCCGATGTTCGGCTCAATGGTGCAGAAAGGATAGTTTGCACTGGGCGCACCTGCGTTTGTTATGGCGTTGAACAGAGTGGACTTGCCGACATTAGGCAGTCCGACAATACCGAGTTTCATGTGTTTTCCTCCGTATTCATAAAATTACATATATAAATTACATATTATTACATAAATTTTCATGAGATTTCCAATCAATCTGCCGGGAAAAATATATTTCAATAAGCCTTACTCTGCGCTTTCCGAAATGCTTTCCATATGCTCCGGAACGGTGATTTTCAGCATATTCAGCACGTTGGCAAGGCAGATTCTTGCCGCTTCACAAAGAGCAAGTCTTGCGGCGGTCATGTCGAGGTTTTCTTTATCAATGCAATAGCAGGCATTGTAGAACTTGTGGAATTTTGAAGCCAAATCTATGCAGTAGCGTGTCAGACGAGAGGGTGCATATTCCTTTGCCGCATCGACAATTTCGTCGGTCAAAGCGGAAAGGTGACGGATAAGCTCAATTTCTTCGGGAGCGGTGAGCAGAGCAAGCTGCTGAGCAGTTGCGCCCTTAAATTCAATGCCGTTTTCCTCCGCCTTGCGGAAAATGGAGCAGATACGGGCGTGAGCATACTGGCAGTAATAAACGGGATTCTGAGAATCCTCACGTACTGCAATGCCCAAATCGAAGTCCATCTGTGATGAAGCGTCACGCATATTGAACAGGAAACGTGCAGCATCGGGAGAAACCTCGTAAAGCAGGTCGGCAAGCTGAATAGCCTTGCCGGTGCGCTTGCTCATTTTGACCGGCTCGCCGTTGAGAAGAAGCTTTACAAGTTGCATAAGAACAATATCAAGCTTTGAGCCGTCAAGACCCACAGCGTCCATTGCGCCTTTAAGACGGGCAACATGACCGTGGTGGTCGGCACCCCAGATGTTGATGCAGGTGTCGAAATTACGGGTGGCAAACTTGTTCCTGTGGTACGCAATGTCAGCGGCAAAGTAGGTGGGAATGCCGTTGTTGCGGACAAGTACCTCGTCCTTTTCGCCGCCGAAAGCGGTGGCTTTGTACCAAACTGCGCCGTCCTTTTCGTAGGTCAGCCCCTTGTCGGCAAGAAGCTGAATTGTGTCCCTGACTTCGCCGCTGTTGTGGAGTGTGCTTTCCAAAAACCATGTATCGTAGTTGATTCGATACATACCAATGTCGTGCTTCATCTGTTCGATATTTTTCGGAAGCGCAAAATCAACAAGAGCCTTGCGGCGTTCAGCCTCCGGCTTGTCAAGATAGCTGTCGCCGTAAACATCGGCAAAAGCCTTTGCGTGGTCAACAATATCACCGCCGTGATAGCTGTCCTCCGGAAGCTCCACCGCGTCCTCACCGAGGAAAATCTGACGGTAGCGCACGTCAAGAGACAGACCGAACTTTTCAATCTGATTACCGGCATCGTTGACGTAAAATTCACGCTCAACATAATAGCCTGCCGCCTGCATCACAGCCGCAAGGCAGTCGCCGATTGCACCGCCGCGTGCATTTCCGAGATGCATAGGACCGGTTGGGTTTGCGGAAACAAATTCCACAAGTACCCTTTTGCCCTGTCCGAAATCGGATTCGCCGTAGTGCTCTTTCTTTTCGCAGACATCGAGAACAACGTCCTCAAAGAGCCTGTGGTTGACAAAGAAATTGATAAATCCCGGACCTGCCGTTTCACAGCGGTCGATGTAGGTGTTTTCAAAATTCATGTGCGCGGTCAGCGCGGCGGCAATTTTCGCCGGTGCCTGACGGAACGCCCTTGCTCCGAGCATGGCGGCGTTTGTTGCGTAATCGCCGTGGCTGACATCGCCGGGAGTTTCGATAATGTAAGCGGGCAGCTCCGCTTCGGGAAGTGAGCCGTCGGCAAAGCAGGCGGCAAACGCCGATTTTATCGCGTTGTCTATCTGCTCGCGGACTGTTTTGATGTGCATTGACATATGTATCTTTCCTTTCGGTTAGGTAATGTTTATAAATTGGAGGTTATCGGTTGATTCTACAATCCCCCGATTGAATCCTACGGATTCAATATCCCCACATTTGCACAAGGGGCTTGGGTTGTTGGAAAATTTTAGGCTTATTCCTAAAAATTCTCTCTGAAGTATTACACTTTAAGTAGAGTCGACAAACGCCCTAAAAGGAGATAAAATAG
>CAZCQZ010000078.1:0-3321 GCA_964500965.1 uncultured Eubacteriales bacterium
CAAGCCTTTCGATGCCTGAGAGAACATTGGTATCTAAATTGCGGCTTTGCTGCTCGGTGTTTCGCACCCACTTGTGCTTTGCACAAGTATTTATGATATAATGAAAAACACAATCAAAGAAAACGCATAACAACAAATACCGACCGATTGTGGGTACAATTCTCGGTAAAAAGGCTTAAACTGTTACGTTTAGTGCTGTTCTTTAAATGGCGTTTGAGTTTATCAAAAAGGAAGTGAGGAATAAAGTGAAACCGATAATAAAATACAGAGGCGGAAAATCGAAAGAAATCCCTCAAATATTGCCGTATATTCCTCAATTCACAGGCAGATATATTGAACCGTTTTTCGGCGGAGGCGCATTGTTTTTTTATCTTGAACCAAGCAATGCAGTCATAAATGATATAAATAATAGCCTTATTGATTTTTACAGAGATGTGAAAGATAATTATCCGAAAATGCGTGATGAATTGTCAGAAATCGAAACAATCTATAAAGCAAACAGAGAAACTTTTGAAAAGCTCAAAGCTCAGTATCCCAATGACAGGGTTTACGATGCCAACGAGGAACTATACTACAGGATTAGAGATATGTATAACGGACTGCGCGACAGAGAATTTTCATTTGGCACGATATATTATTTCATCAACAAGACTGCCTATTCCGGAATGATACGATATAACTCAAGCGGTCAATTCAATGTCCCATATGGCAGATATAAAAATTTCAACACCTCACTCTTAACAGACGAGCATTACGAGCTTTTGAAAAGCACAGAGATATTTAACAAAAGCTATGAAGATATATTCGCTTTGACCGATGATAATGATTTCGTATTCTTAGACCCGCCGTATGACTGTATTTTCAGCGATTATGGCAACGAAAGTATGAAAGACGGGTTCGGCGTTGACAGACACAGAAAATTAGCGGAAGATTTCAGAAACTTGAAATGTAAGGCTTTGATGGTTATAGGCAAAACGCAATTAACCGAAGAACTCTATGGCGATTTAGTTATCGCAGAATACGGAAAATCTTATGCCGTAAACATCAGAAACCGTTTTAAATCCGAATCCAAACACATTTTAGTCGCAAATTACGGGAGACAGTAATGGCAAGTTTAAATAATAACAGAATGTTGTTTTTTACAACTTCTCCGAGGACACCGTTTAAAATGATACCGGAAATCGAATTGTTGGGAAACAATTTCAGCGGTCGTAAATGGAACAGAGAATCGCAAACCGAATTTATTGAGCTGCTTGCAAACGAGGGCTTCTTCAACGGAAAAGGTTCAAAAGACAATCTGGACTTCAGCGCAAGGGACAGGATAAACCGAGCGCCCAAGGCATTGGGCTTCGTATCTTTAAGTCCGGCTATCAGATTAACAGAGGTCGGCAACCTTTTTGTTACTTCAAAACGAAAAGAAGAAATTTTGCTCAGGCAATTGTTAAAATTTCAGCTTCCCTCCCCTTTTCACACGGAAGCGGCAAAGGGAGGCACTGCTTTTTGGATTAAGCCGTATTTGGAAATGCTAAGACTGATTTACCATTTCGGAACATTAAGCTTTGATGAAATAATGTTATTCGGACTGCAAATGACATCATACAAAATGTTTGACGATGTAGTAAAGATGATTGACGAATTTCGCATTAACAAATCAAAACACCAGGGAAAATATAAGCAATTCAAAGCAAGTGTTCAGGAAGACATTATACTGAGACTGTACAGCAATGAAATTCACAAAGGTAAAATTCAAACAAGAGAGTCCGCAGAAAAATCATTAAAGAAATTTGTGATGACAAAAGCAGGCAATATGCACGATTATACCGATGCCTGTTTTCGCTATCTGCGCTCAACGGGTATTGTAAACATATCACAAAAAGGTCGTTCTCTTTCAATTCCAAAAGATAAGATACCGGACGTTGAGTTTATTTTATCTACGATTGACAGGAATCCCGTATTTGTCAATGACGAAATAAGGTATACCGAAACCTTATATAATCCTGCCGTGCCTATGTTATACACCGATAACGAAAATGTGCTGAACGGCAAGCTTTCAGAGTACACCAAAATGTCAACTGCTCAAATAAGCAAGCTGTCATTAAACGAGAAAAAAGAAGTTCTCTTTGAAGCAATCGAAGACAAAAAGCAGAATATTCTCAATCAGCAGATTGCAAACATCAAAGATTATCAACAGTATGATGACATTATGAGTACATTTGATGACATAGAGCAAAAGAACGTTTTGGATATACCCTTAATGCTTGAGTGGAATACCTGGAGAGCAATGACTATGCTTGACGGCGGTACAATTAAAGCAAATTTAAAATTTGACGACAACGGTTTGCCTATGTCAACAGCACTGGGAAACATGGCGGATATACTCTGTGACTACGATGAATACGGCTTAACGGTGGAAGTCACTACTGCCGGCGGTCAAAAACAATATGAAATGGAATCGGAGCCTGTATCGCGACACCTTGCCAAATACAAGAAAGAAACAGGAAAAGATGCCTATTGCCTGTTCATTGCACCTAAGATAAACGAAGCCTGCCTCGCCCATTTCTTTATGCTACACAAATTGAATATTTCATTCTACGGTGGAAAATCGGTAATTGTCCCTATTGACATAACAACATTTAAAAAGATGTTGGCAGATTCGTATAAAGCATCTTATCAGCCGAATCCAAAACAAGTAAAATCATTATTCGATTACTCCTATGAGGTTTCGCAAAAAGTTGACAACGAAATGGATTGGTATTCAAAGGTAAAAGAAAAAGCATTAAACTGGCTCGGTGAATAGTTCGTTTTTATCTGAATTTTCAGCTTAATGTCAGGTTTAAAAAGCGCGTTAAAATGCGGCTTTCCGTCTGCATTGACGTTAGCATCGTGCAAAACGCCGATACGCTTTCATTATATAATGCAAAACATATTTATCGGTACGGTTTTTCGGCAGTCTTCTCCACTGCAACATTTTAAAATCGACATTCAACACGCAAAACATTTCCGCTTTCTGTATAAATCCCCTAAAATTACAGATAATAGCATCGCAGTTTGAAAAAGTTCAGTTTTGCTATGTAAGATTTAGCCAAACGCATGTGGTAGTAGTCGTACACACTGCCGAAAAGCATGTGTTTCATTGTGCATATCCGAGAGGGATAAAAAAGCCTGCGGATTTTCCGCAGGCTTAAATTTCGATTCTACTCCTCATCTAGGAACAGGAATACATCTTCGACGCTTTTGCCAAATACCTTTGCAATATCCATAGCCAGCTTCAAGGAAGGATTGTACTTTCCGTTTTCCAGCTTTCCAATCGTTTCTCGGCGG
>CAZCQZ010000079.1:0-3123 GCA_964500965.1 uncultured Eubacteriales bacterium
ACCGTTGCTTATCATTTTTAGGGGATTTTCGACTGCACTTTTCTTGACAATTCCAATTTGCGTTGGATAAGCTATGAATTATATATATTATGAAGCTTGTAATAAAATTAAACTTTCGTTGAAAGTGGAATCAGAACCTGAAGTCACGTTCACCGTTTGCAATCTTTTTAAGCCGTTCCTCAACGATGCCACGTACCTTATCATTGGGAATATCATCAATCTGCTGAGCGATAAGCTTTTCGCCGACTTCGCAGGTGTCGGGCTTTGCATAGTCGCAAAGATACTCTTTTAAAGTCATAAGTGCATTGGGCAGACAGCAGTTTTGAATCTGACCGGATTTGCACAGTGACATAAATCTGTCACCGGTTCTGCCCTCACGGTAGCAGGCAGTGCAGAAAGAGGGAAGATAGCCCATACGCATAAGCCAGTTAACTACTTCGTCCAGCGTTCTGCGGTCGGAGAGGTCGAACTGTGAGGAGTTTTCTTCCTCCGATTCTTCCTCGGCATAACCGCCTACGCTCGTGCGAGAGCCGCCGGAAATCTGGGAAATTCCCAGATGAAGCACGCGCTCACGCACTTTCGGACTTTCACGGGTTGAAATTATCATACCGGTATAGGGAACTGCGACGCGGATACAGGCAACGATTTTTTCAAACATTTCATCGGAAATGCCGTTGTCAAATTCATCGGGGTTAATATCGTCGGCAGGGCAGACACGGGGAACGCTTATAGTGTGAGGACCTACGCCGAAAGCGGCTTCAAGGTGCTCTGCGTGCATAAGAAGTCCTGCAAATTCATAGCGGTAAAGCTCAAGACCGAACAGAACGCCCAGTCCTACATCGTCAATGCCGCCCTGCATGGCGCGGTCGTGAGCTTCGGTGTGGTAGCAGTAGTTGCTCTTAGGACCTGTGGGGTGAAGTCGCTCGTAGGTTTCTTTGTGATAGGTTTCCTGGAACAGTATATATGTGCCGATACCGGCTTCCTTGAGCCTGCGGTAGTTTTCAACGGTGGTAGCGGCGATGTTAACGTTAACTCTGCGGATTGCACCGTTTTTGTGCTTTATGGAGTAAATGGTATTTATAGATTCGAGAATGTATTCAATGGGGTTGTTTACAGGGTCCTCACCGGCTTCAAGGGCAAGTCGCTTGTGACCCATATCCTGAAGCGCAATAACCTCCCTGCGAATTTCCTCCTGAGTGAGCTTTTTCCTTGCGATATGCTTGTTTTTGTAATGATAGGGGCAGTAAAGACAGCCGTTGACGCAGTAATTTGAAAGATAAAGAGGGGCAAACATAACGATTCTGTTGCCGTAGAAATCCTTTTTAATCTGCTCGGCAAGCGAATAAATTTCCCGGTTCTTTTCTTCGATTTCACAAGCCAGAAGCACAGAAGCTTCACGATGTGAAAGTCCCTTGCGCTCACGGGCTTTGTTGAGAATGGTGTCGATAAGCTCGGCGTCGTTTTTATGCTCGTCGGCGTAGGCGAGTGTGTCGAGAATTTCCTCGTGACTTATAAATTCCTCCGCTTTCATTGATTTAGGGTCGTACATATTCATTTCCTTCTTTCTGAAAATTAAAGCTTTTTGCAGTCACCTCTTGCGGTGACGATTTTATAACCTATGGATTCCATACGGCGAGATAGGTCGCCGGTGTTCAGTGCCGCTTCAGCTCCGGTAAACAGCTTGTTGTCGTAAAGTGAATAATTCTTGCGAACATTTTCCGGCGACAGATTGGGCATACATACGTTAGCACCTGCCAGTATGCCCTTTTCACGTCCCTGAGGGTGAATAGAGCCGAGGGCGGTGGTGGCAGGAAGTAACACGTTTGGAAGCATAAGACGGACAATTGCCAGCAGATATAAGGTCAGCTCAAGAGAGCCTTGCGGCTCGTCCTTAAAGGGCGTTGCGTGATGGGGGATAAAAGGACCTATTCCCACCATGTCAGGCTCAAATTCACGGATAAATAAAAGGTCCTTGACAATATGAGCGGTTGTTTGTCCGGGTGAGCCGACCATAAAGCCACAGCCCACCTGATAGCCGATGTCTTTAAGGTCATGAAGACACTTCTTGCGATTTTGTAAAGATTGTTCACCGGGGTGCAAAAAAGAATAGTGTTCATCATCGGCGGTTTCGTGACGGAGCAGGTAACGGTCAGCCCCTGCGTCAAACCACGCCTTGTAAACCTCTTTCGGATGTTCTCCGACTGACAGGGTAACGGCGCAGTCGGGGTAATTTTCCTTGATTTTCCGCACAAGAGCTTCAATACGGTCGGGGGTATACCAAGGATCCTCGCCGCCTTGTAGCACAAAGGTACGATAACCGATTTTATACCCGGTAGCACAGCATTTCAAAATGTCGTCCATGTTCAGACGGTATCTTTCAACTGATTTGTTTGAACGGCGTATGCCGCAGTAGTAGCAGTCGTTTTTGCAGTAGTTTGTAAATTCGATAAGACCGCGAATATAAACCTCGTTGCCGTAATATTTTTTTCGCACATTGACAGCTTTTTCAAAAAGTACGTTTGCAAAAGCTTCATTTCTGTTTTCAAGCAGACAGGTAAACTCGGAGGAAGTCAGGGTGCGTTCACGCTCAAGCTTTTCAATGAGCGAAATCATCTTGATTCCTCCGGCAGCTTTGAATAAACCGCCTTTGCGGTAACTCCGGGCAGCATACCGACCTTGCCCGAAAGTGCGCTTATAGTGTCGGTAGGAGCGTCAAGCACGATGCTGATAATGTTGACACCACGCTGACGATAGGGTAGACCCATTCTGCCGACGACATAATCCTTGTATTCATGAAGCAGGGCGTTCAGCGGCTCGGCAGATTCCGGCTGGTCGACAATAATGCCTAAAAGTGCGATTCTGTTTTCCATTGTTTGCCTCCTAAAAATAAAAGCTCCCGTAAACGGGAGCATAAAATTACCGACCGGGCGAAAGCAGCACGGCGATTTTATACACCCTTATACGTCGGGACGTTTTACAATGTCCTTTTGTGTCAGCGATGATTTTTAATTATTATATCATTAAAGCTCCGAAAAGTAAAGCACAAACGGTTTTCGATTTGCAAAGTTAATCTGCGTTGTAAATAGATGTGACCCATTTTTAGAAAAAAATAAAGTCAAAGTA
>CAZCQZ010000080.1:0-3097 GCA_964500965.1 uncultured Eubacteriales bacterium
TGCCGCCTGACGGCGGCGCCGCGCCGCATCTGAATTTCCTCCGTTTCGCTACGCTTCACTTCGGAAATTCAGATGCGTTTACCGTTGCTTATCATTATTTAGGGGATTTTTCGACTGCACTTTTCTTGACAATTCCAGGTTGAGAATTTCAGCCGCAGTGCGTACAGCCCTCGCAAACGCCTGTACATTCGGGTCGGTCTTTCTTTTCGCCGCCCTTTTCCTCGGCGGTAATCATCATGCGGTACTGCACCGGCACGCCGTCGCCGAAATCCAGCAGATATTTCAAGACCACCATTCCGCCCTTTTCGGATACGTTGTGCATAACCTTTTCGGAGGTGCATTTCATCTTAAACACACCTGCGTCTGTTGTATAAAGAAACTCCTCCGTTTTGCCCTGCACAAAGGTCATGCCCATAATTTGAGTGCCCGTTGAAGCGGCGGTGCGCACAAATGTAACAGAGCCGTCGTGGTGGGCGGTAAGCCTTGTAAGCACGGCGTCGCTTTCCTCATCGGCAGGCGGCTCAATGTATTCGAGAGTGGTAAACCGTTCTTCGGCGGTGATTTCAACCTCGGCATCGAACTGCACCTTTTCTGTGTGACCGTCAACGGTGTAGGCAGTGAGAGAATTCAGATTAAGAATGTTCATTTAAAAACCTCCCTGTATCGCTTCGATTGAAACGCGCTCAACATTATTCGATATATCCTCGCCAAGCAACAGAGATGCAACGGCGGTGAAGCCCTGCGGAGCATCGGTGACGTAGTAGCGGTACTTTGCCTCGTTGCTGTCGTACGCCAGCATGTCCTGAGCGCCGAGCAGGTCGCGGACGTAATTTGCCGCCGCCGCACCGGAATCAATCAGTGTGACCGATTCACCCATATATTCGGCAATTGCATCGCGGAGAATGGGGTAGTGGGTGCAGCCGAGAATGAGCGTGTCGATATTTTGATTTTTAAGCGGCTCAAGATAGCGGCGCACGGTTTCCTTAACAAGTATATCATCGGCGGCAATGAAGCCGTTTTCCACCAGCGGAACAAAGAGGGCACAGGCTTGCGCAAATACTTGCGCACTGTGGTTTTGCTTTGCGATTTCCTTTACATATGAGCCGGAAGCAACGGTGGCCGCAGTGCCGATAACGCCGATTCTGCCGTTACGGGTGGCGGCGGCAGCCGCCTTAGCCGCAGGAACGACTACGCCGGTAAAGGGCACCGAAAGTCCGTCGCCGGCATCACCTGCCACGGAGCTGACCGTGCCGCAGGCGGCAACGACAATTTTGACCCGTTTGCTCAAAAGAAACCGGACGTCCTCAAGGGCGTATTTATGTATGGTTTCCGCACTTCGGTTGCCGTAAGGCACACGCCCGGTATCTCCGAAATATATTATGCTTTCGTTAGGCAGTACACGTCTCAGCTCACGGACGCAGGTAAGTCCGCCAAGACCTGAATCGAATACGCCTATTGCATCGTTTTTCATTACCTTACCACCTTTGAGGTATAGATGTATGAGTTTTTGTATATCTATGATTCTAAATGCTTTAGGGATCGCCTATGGCTTGAATTTTTGCTATTGGTAAAAATTTAACAATTATTGGCTCCCTTGTGTAAATGGGATCATATCAAAACCTACGGTTAAATATCAAAGCCTGCGGCTTTGACTGAGGGATTGTCTATAGCTCAGATTTATCATTTTGCCTTAACTTATTGATAAATTCTGACAATCCCCCTTGAAGATTGCGGATAAATCACGCAATCTTCTTCCCCCTTTACACAAGGGGGACGTAGGTTATTGATAAAATTCACTCTATTGTACAAGGGAAACCTGGGCTTATTGATAAATCGGAATTTATCGTTCGATCCCATCAACCAATATCTCAGCCGTTCATTCTTTCCTCGGCAAGAGTGACAAGGCGGTGTATAAGCTGACCGTTATCCACGCCGCAGGCTTCCCAAAGCATGGGGTACATGGAAATGCTTGTAAAGCCGGGGAGGGTGTTCGGCTCGTTAAGCAGCACTGCGCCGTCACTGTGGCGGACGAAGAAATCCATTCTGGTCAAGCCGGAACAGCCCAGCAGCTTATATGCCTTTACCGCAAGGCGGCGCACTTCTGCGGCGGCTTCCTCGCTGATGTCGGCAGGAATGCGTGTTTCCGAGCCGATGTCGTTATATTTGCTTTCAAAATCGTACCAGTCGTTTGCGGAAACCACCTGACCGACAACGGAAGCTTCGGCATTGTTGCGGTTGCCCAGCACGGCACATTCGACTTCTGCGCCGTCAATGCCCTCCTCGATAACGATTTTCGGGTCATGTTCTGCGGCGGCGTTGACAGCCTTAATCAGCTCCTCGCGGTCACGGCACTTGCCGACACCCACGGACGAGCCTGCGTTGGCAGGCTTTACAAAGCAGGGATAGCCCAGCTTTTCTTCGATAGTATCGCACCATTTTTCGGTGTTTGCCGCAAAATCGTCGGCGTAAAACCAGACAAACGCCGCCTGTGCGATTCCGCCGTGTTCAAGCATGGAATTGGTCAGTGCCTTATCCATGCAAATGGCACTTGAGGCAACGTCACAGCCCACATAGGGAATACCGGCAAGCTCAAGCAAGCCCTGCATTGCGCCGTCCTCACACAGTCTGCCGTGCATAACGGGGTAAACCGCGTCAAGGCGGATTGTTTTCATGCCGCCGTCGCCCATGACCACAAGTCCGTGAACTGAGGCGTCGGGGGAGATGAACGCAGGAGTTACCTTATCCTGCTCCCAGGAGCTGTCGGCAAGTTTTTCCACATCGCCCTCATAGAGAAACCAGCGACCGTCACGGGTTATGCCTATCATAACCACATCGTAGAGGTCACGTGGGGTCTTGTTTATAACGGTGGTGGCACTTCTCAGAGATACAGCGTGCTCCGAGGATTTGCCGCCGAAGATAATTCCGAGGGTTTTCTTACTCATATCTACCAGCTCCAGTGTGTTTAAAAATTTCATGGCATATAATTATATCACAATGCGAAACGGTATGCAACCGGTTTTATATACGAAAAGCCCTGCGAAGTCTGCGTTGTAAATAGATGTGACCCATTTTTAGAAAAAAATAAAGTCAAAGTATA
>CAZCQZ010000081.1:0-2819 GCA_964500965.1 uncultured Eubacteriales bacterium
AGAAATTACGGGTACTTCTTACTTCGTTGTTTAATTTTCAAGGAACTTTAGCGCCGCGCTGAAGAAGTTTGTTCTCTCGCGACAGCTTCATTACTATAACACAGGGTCAATGAAATGTCAAGCATTATTTTCAATTTTTTTCAAAATAATTTTCCGCGCATTGAAATTACGGCATTTTATGGTACAATAACCTCATGACAGTAGCGCGTTTGTGCGCTGCTATACCATTATATATAAAGGAAAAGATATATGCCTATTAAAATTCCCAATTCTCTCCCTGCAAGGAAGATACTTGAAAGTGAAAACGTATTTGTCATGACCGAGGAACGGGCTATCTGTCAGGATATTCGTCCTCTTAAAATCGCAATTGTAAATCTCATGCCCACTAAAGTGGAAACCGAAACTCAGCTTCTGCGTTTGCTCGGCAACTCCCCCCTACAGGTTGAGGTTGAACTGCTTCAAACCGCCACTCACGCCAGCCGCAACACCTCTCAAACTCACCTTGCCACCTTTTACAAGACCCTTGAGGACGTTCGCGAACAGCGTTTTGACGGTATGATTATCACCGGCGCGCCTGTGGAAACCATGGAATTTGAGGAGGTTGACTACTGGGACGAGCTGACCAGAATTATGGACTGGGCGAAAACCAACGTTTATTCTACACTATATATATGTTGGGGCGCACAGGCAGGGCTTTACTATCACTTCGGCGTTCCTAAACGCAGTTTGGATAAAAAACTCTCCGGCGTTTACCGTCACGATGTTCTTGAACCCCTCCACCCTCTGATGAGAGGCTTTGATGACCGCTTTTTCGCTCCGCACTCGCGTTATACATACGTCATGGACAAGGATATTGACGCTTGTCCCGACCTTGTTACCCTCGCAAAAAGCGACATGGCAGGCGTTGCTATTGTCGCTCACAAGAACGGCAGGCTGTTTTTCTCCACAGGACATCTGGAATACGACCGCATGACCCTTGCAAACGAATATTTCCGCGACGTCAACCGTCAGCTTAATCCCGATGTGCCCTATAATTACTTCCCCGACGATGACCCGGCTCAAACGCCCTATCAGAACTGGCGCTCCTACGCGCATATGCTGTTCTCCAACTGGCTTAATTATTATGTATATCAGCAGACACCCTACGACTTAAATGAGCTTATAGGAAGAAAGGACGAGGATTAAACCTCGTCCTTTCTTTTTGATTATTCAAAATCGAATATTCAACTTTGAATATGTAATAATGCTCACGCCGAATTAAAGCCCCGATACCATGCAGCCGACTATCGCGCCGTAAATAACTGAAAGTACTATGGAAACAATAACTCCAATCAGTGCGCCCTTACCTGCCGACTTTGCTCTCAGTGGTCTTGTGTCTTTGTCTACCAGCCACATAATAAGCCCGACAAGAGGAATGAAAAATCCTAAAACAGCCATTCCGGTACTCGGTGCATCATTGACATTAGCTACAGTTGCATTGTTCTGCGTACCGCAACCGCAGTGTATGCAGAAAACGGCTTTATCCGGTATTTCTTTCCCACATTGCGTACAAAACATAACTTACATCTCTCCTTAATTTTATTTGCTCTTATTTTAGGACATAATGTCCTAAAAGTCAATAGGAAAATGCGTCCTATTGTATTTTAGGACAGGGTGATGAATGTGAAATTAAGGATTCGTGATTTACGCGAAGACAATGATTTGAAACAACGGCAGATTGCAGACTATTTAATGTGCGATCAATCGTTGTATTCAAAGTATGAACGCAATGAACGTGAATTGCCGTTAGAATACGCCGCAAAGCTTGCCGACTATTACGGCGTCAGTGTAGATTATTTGCTTTGCCGCACAAATGTCAAAACGCCATATCCGAGATAATCTTCGATATCGACGCAAAAACGGGCTGTAAAAAACTTACTTTTTTTACAGCCCGTTTTTTATGGTTTTACAAATTGGGATTGCCCCAAATCAGCATCAAGCTCTTATTTGCTTTCCTTGATAGCTGCCTGTGCTGCTGCAAGGCGAGCGATGGGAACACGGAAAGGAGAGCAGGATACATAGTCAAGACCAATCTTGTGGCAGAACTCAACGGAAACGGGGTCGCCGCCGTGCTCACCGCAGATACCGCAGTGAATGGAGGGACGGGTCTTCTTACCGAGAGTTACAGCCATATCCATGAGCTTGCCAACACCGGTCTGGTCAAGCTTTGCAAACGGATCGTTCTCGTAAATCTTTGCATCATAGTATGCGCCGAGGAACTTACCTGCATCGTCACGGCTGAAGCCGAAAGTCATCTGGGTAAGGTCATTGGTGCCGAAGCAGAAGAACTCAGCCTCGGTAGCAATCTCATCAGCGGTGAGGCAAGCACGGGGAATTTCCATCATGGTACCGACTTCGTACTTAAGGTCAGCGCCTGCTGCTGCGATTTCAGCATCGGCAGTTGCGACGACTACGTTCTTGACGTACTTAAGTTCCTTAACCTCGCCGGTAAGAGGAATCATGATTTCGGGAACGATGTTCCAATCGGGATGTGCTTTCTTAACGTTGATAGCTGCGCGGATAACAGCAGCGGTCTGCATCTTTGCGATTTCAGGATAGGTAACTGCAAGACGGCAGCCACGATGACCCATCATGGGGTTGAACTCGTGGAGAGAAGCGATGAGGTTCTTAATGTCCTCAACGGTCTTGCCCTGAGTATCTGCAAGAGCCTTGATGTCAGCTTCCTCGGTGGGAACGAACTCATGGAGAGGAGGATCAAGGAAACGAATGCAAACGGGGTTGCCCTCAAGAGCCTCATAGAGCTTCTCGAAGTCGCCCTG
>CAZCQZ010000082.1:0-2718 GCA_964500965.1 uncultured Eubacteriales bacterium
GCTCCACTTCAAAGGCTTCCAAAAATCATTGTACTATACTTTGACTTTATTTTTTCTAAAAATGGGTCACATCTATTTACAACGCAGATTTCTGCCCTGCAAAACATTTTTTTAATCGCTTGAAATCAGACCGGGAATATGGTATTATCAAAATAGGGAATTTTGGGATTCGGAGGTGATTTCCATGCTTATACTGTCCATAGAATCCTCGTGTGACGAAACTGCCGCCGCTGTTGTTAAGGACGGCAGGGAACAGCTTTCAAGCGTTGTTGCTTCTCAGGTGGAACGCCATGTTCTTTTCGGGGGCGTTGTTCCGGAAATCGCAAGCAGAATGCATACAGAATGTGTTTCCGGCGTTGTAAGCGAAGCTCTTGCAAAGGCGGAAAAGACCATTGAAGATATTGATGCCGTTGCGGTAACTGCCGCGCCCGGTCTTATCGGTGCTCTGCTTGTGGGCGTTAATTTTGCAAAGGGTCTCGCCTTTTCCGCAAAAAAGCCACTCGTTCCGGTACATCATCTGCGCGGTCATATTGCGGCGAATTATATCGCTCACCCGGATTTGAAGCCGCCGTTTCTTTGCCTTGTGGTTTCCGGCGGTCACAGTCACATAGTCAGGGTAAATGATTACACCGATATGGAAATTATCGGCAGAACAAGGGACGACGCCGCAGGCGAAGCCTTTGACAAAACCGCACGCACCATGGGGCTTCCGTACCCCGGCGGCATACATCTTGATAAGCTTGCCGAAAGCGGCAATCCCAATGCGTTTACCTTTACGATTCCGAGAATAAACGACGGTCCTTATGATTTTTCCTTTTCCGGGATTAAAACAGCGTCAATAAACATAATGCATAATCTTGAACAAAAAGGCTTGCCCGTTCCGAAAGAGGATATGGCGGCTTCAATCCGTGCAAGTGTTGTGCATATGCTGACCAGGAAATTCATTGCCGCCGCAAAGGATTTGGGCGAAAGCACGCTTGTGCTGGCAGGCGGCGTTTCCGCTAACCGACTGCTTCGTTCCAGAATGGAGGAGCTTGCAACCGAAAACGGCATGAAGCTTTACTATCCGCCCCTTTCTCTGTGCGGAGATAATGCCGTTATGATTGGCTCTCAGGGATTTTATGAATTTTCCGCAGGTCACATTGCCGATATGAGTTTAAATGCAACGGCGGCAATGTCTATTGACAAAGAATTTTAGACTATATTAAGTTAAAATACACAAAAAGATTGCAAAATTCTCGTAAAAATCTCCAATGTATTTGTTTTATTTTTAACAATCTTGCGTTATAATCTAACACAAAGGAGCAAAACAATATGTGTTTCAGAAAGAAAAAAGCCAAAAAAGCCTTGAATGAAAGGAGCAATACAACAATGACAAACAACAAGAGTATGCTTAGCTGGATTGACGAAATGACTAAGCTGATGAAGCCGGACAACATTGTCTGGATTGACGGCAGCGAGGAGCAGCTTGAGGCTCTGCGCAAGGAAGCCTGCGAAAGCGGCGAGCTTCTCAAGCTCAACGAGGATAAGCTTCCCGGCTGCTATTATCACAGAACCGCAGTAAATGACGTTGCACGTGTTGAGGGCAGAACCTTTATCTGCACCCCCACCAAGGAGGAAGCAGGTCCTACCAACAACTGGATGGAGCCTGCCGAAGCATATAAGATGCTTTATGCCATTGCAGAGGGTCGCTATGCAGGAAGAACAATGTATGTTATTCCTTATTCCATGGGTCCTATCGGCTCTCCCTTCTCCAAGGTCGGTATTGAGTTGACCGACTCTATCTATGTTGTTCTCAACATGGTAATCATGACCAGAGCAGGCAAGGCTGTTCTTGATGCTTTCGGTGATGAGAGCAATGACTGGGTACGCGGTCTGCACGCAAAGTGCGACATCGACGAGGAAAAGAGATACATCTGCCAGTTCCCCCAGGACAACACAATTATCTCCGTTAACTCCGGTTACGGCGGAAACGTTCTTCTCGGCAAGAAGTGCTTCGCTCTCCGAATCGCTTCCTATCAGGGCTGGAAAGAGGGCTGGATGGCTGAGCATATGCTCATTCTCGGTCTTCAGAATCCCAAGGGTGAGGTTAAGTACGTTGCCGCAGCGTTCCCCTCGGCTTGCGGTAAGACCAACCTTGCTATGCTTATTCCCCCGAAGTATCTTCAGGAGAAGGGCTACAAGATTTGGACAGTCGGCGACGATATTTCCTGGATGAGAATCGGCGCAGACGGCAGACTTTACGCTATCAACCCCGAGAACGGCTTCTTCGGCGTTGCTCCCGGAACAAACGCAAAGTCCAACTTCAACGCTCTTGAATCAACAAAGAAAAACACCATCTTCACCAACGTTTGCCTCAACCTTGATGACAACACCGTTTGGTGGGAGGGACTTAATAAGGATCTTCCGCAGAATGCTCTCGATTGGAAGGGCAACAAGTGGGACGCTTCCAAGTTCGATAAGGCCGACAAGTCAACCTGTGCGGCTCACCCGAATTCAAGATTTACCGCTCCCGCAGTAAACTGCCCGTGCATCTCTCCCGAGTTCGATAAGGGTGAGGGTGTGCCGATTTCCGCAATCATCTTCGGCGGCCGTCGTGCAAAGTGTGCTCCGCTCGTTTACCAGTCAAAGAGCTGGGAGAACGGTGTATTCATCGGTTCTGCTATGGCTTCCGAAACAACGGCGGCTGCGGCAGGTGCGGTAGGCGTTGTTCGTCGT
>CAZCQZ010000083.1:0-2424 GCA_964500965.1 uncultured Eubacteriales bacterium
CATATAGCTCCCAATCGGGATTACGCTCGATATATTGTCTGAAATACCGTTGTTGACTCTCAAACGAATTGGCTTGGTCTTCATTGTCCGTGGAAACACGGCAATACGCAGCAACTCGTTTCTTTGTTTCCTGCGTTTTTCTTTCTTGATTTAAGATTTCATATTGTAATGTTGGCATAAAACCGCTCCTTTCCTCACAACGGTTTGCCGTAGTTAAAGTATAATGCCGAATTATATGCAAATAGCCAAGCGTTCATGCTTGGCTACGGTTTTTCCGGCTATACCGCTTTTCTATTTCTTCCGCACAGCGATTATACTGTAAATGCGTCAACAGCCCCCTTTTTTCCAAAGAAGCAAGTATCGACTTTTGAATATGCAAATAAAACGCCGGGTACTCCTGCTCCTTTAATTCCGGAACAGGGGCACCGACATAGACAAATTCTCTGTGTTTCATAAGTTTTTACCTCCCCTTTTTTCAATATATGAGCGATTCTTGTACCATATAACAGCCTGTCACTACACGGATAGCATTTCCTTGCGAAAATTTCTCCTTAAAATACTGCTACGCCATTATATATGAGGAAGCTGACTTATATTCAACAAATTCCACATGTTGAAAATGTAAATTTTTAAATTATGACATAAAACCCTTGTAAAATACAGTATACATATGATAATATAAATGAGTTAAAATACAGTGAAAGAGGGATATACCTTGAGCGAGAACAATAAAGAGCTTGAAGTCGAAAATTCCAAAATAAGCAGTGCTCCTCCCGTTGCGGAAGTGCTTGTTCCGAATCCCGGAAAAAATCTCGTTATAGAGACTTCTACCGGCAAGTATGAGCGTTACCCCGTAAAAACCAACATTGTTATGTCCGGTGATAATCTGGTTGAAATTTTAACCAAATATGCAATGCCGCACGTTCAGGAAAATGATTTTATTTTCATGAGCGAAAAAATCGTTGCAATCAGTCAGGGCAGAGCTTTCAAGTTAGAGGATATTAAGCCCTCACGTCTTGCAAAATTCCTTGTTAAATTCGTCTATAAGTCTCCTTACGGCATCGGACTTGGAAGCCCCTGGACAATGGAGCTTGCTATCCGCGAGGTCGGCAGAGTTAAGATTGTTTTTTGTGCTATTATTGCAGGCGTCTGCAAAATCTTCGGCAAGCGCGGCGTTTTCTACAACATGCTCGGTGAGCAGGTACGCGCTATCGACGGTCCCTGCGACTATACAATTCCGCCGTATAACAATTATGCAAAAATGGCTCCCGCAAGACCCAATGAAGTTGCAAAGGAGCTTACGGAAACACTCGGTCACAAGGTCTACGTGGTCGATGCAAACGATATAGGCGTTAATATTCTCGGAAAGCCCGATGATGAGCTTACCGATGAACAGCTTGGCGAGATTTTTAAGGATAACCCCTTGGGTCAGGCGGCACAGCAAACACCTGTTGCTGTTATCAGAAAAATCAATTAGCTATAATTTAATCGCAAAAAGACTGCAAATCCGTTCATTTGGACAGATTTGCAGTCTTTTTATTATACCGCCATATGGAGCTTTACAGACACTTACCCATTTTATATGCTTGTGACATTGCCGGGCTACTTAAGATTTCACCCTTTTCATAAGCTCCCATGCCGTAAGTAACGCCCATCTCTTTCGCACCTTTAACGCATTCGGCGTAGCCGCGAAAACAGGCAAGAGTTGTCTCTGCGGAGACGTTTTCTTTATCTGCCGCAGTTATTATGTAATAACCTCACGGCATTAGCGAAAGCCTTGATAATCAAGCCTTTCGATGCCTGAGAGAACATTGGTATCTATATCGCGGCTTTGCCGCTTGGTGCTTCGCACCTACTTGTGCTTCGCACAAGTATTTATGATATAATAACCTCACGGCATTAGCGAAAGCCTTGATAATCAAGCCTTTCGATGCCTGAGAGAACATTGGTATCTATATCGCGGCTTTGCCGCTTGGTGCTTCGCACCTACTTGTGCTTCGTACAAGTATTTATGATATAATAAAATCCTTTGTTCTTAATCTCCGACCATCTGGCAACCGTGCGGTCGATTACCGTTTTTAACTGTGCGTCAATCGAATAGAAATACACAGGGCTTGCAAGCAAAATCACGTCAGCATCTATCATCTTTTGCAAAACACAGGCCATGTCGTCCTTTATGACACAATCACCGGTTTCTTTGCAGGCGTAGCAACTGCGGCAATACCCTATGTTCTTTTCCGCAACTATTATTTTTTACACGTCATGTCCGGCTTCCTTTGCTCCTTTTGCAAATTCATCGCAAAGAATATCGGAATTGCCTTCCTTTCGTGGGCTGTCGGATAAAATCAAAACCTTTTTGCTCACGGCAATCATCTCCTTATGTTTACCGAGTTACCAGCTCTTTTTATCCTTTGTGCAGTCGTG
>CAZCQZ010000084.1:0-2305 GCA_964500965.1 uncultured Eubacteriales bacterium
TCCTGTCGGAACGAGATGCACACTTTCGTGCGTGATGCAGGCTTCGCCTGTGATCCACACCTTCGGTATGTGAACAGAATGCATCGCATCACTTATCACAGCACTGCGACATCACTTATCGCTTGTTCGCAAAACGGATTTATATGTGACATAATCATAAAAACATCTGCGATTTTTCGGAATGAATTTTGTGTGCGAAAATTGATTTTTTTGCTTGCTTAAAAAGTAAATTTGATGTATAATACAATAGAGGGGATTTGTGTCTGCATTTTCGCAAACAAATTGCCCTGTACCTGCCAAAGACGATTAAGCGTTTTTATACCGTCCGAGTGTTATCGCTGTACGGTTTGTATGATGAAATAACAGAGCAGGCAGGTACCGAAAGGCTCTGAAAGGAGAATAATATTATGCCCGCAGATTTGCACTGTCACACTAAAATTTCCGATGGCTCAACAGGTCTTGAAGAATTGGTGTCGATAGCGAAAAGAAGCACATTGTCCGCAATTGCAGTTACCGACCATGATACCTTTGCCGGAGCAAGCAGAGCAAGGGTAATCGGTGAACGTCAGGGAGTGACGGTCATACCCGGTATCGAAATGTCGTGTTTCGATAAGGTTCGCGGAAGAAAAGTTCATATTTTAGGCTATATGAGCAGTCGTCCCGATAAGCTTGTAGGTATTTGCAAGCGTACAAGCGACGCGCGTAAAAAAGCAATGCAGCAGATGCTTGCAAGGGTTATGAGAAAGTATCCTGTAACTGTTGAAATGGTCACAAAATGCGCAACGGGAAGCACCAATATTTTCAAACAGCATATAATGAACGCTTTGATGAATTGCGGCTACTCCATAACCACTTACGGGGAGCTTTATGATGAGCTGTTTGCGCCGGGAACAGGCTCCTGTCTGGTTGAGGTTGAGTACCCGGACGTATTTGAGGTGCTTGACCTGCTTACCAGCGCAGGTGCAGTTACGGTTTTGGCGCACCCGTTCCAGTATGACAGTATTGAGCTGATGCCGGAGCTGTGCGAGCATGGGCTTCACGGCGTGGAAGCGTGGTGTCCCAGCAGCTCACCGGAGCAGAGTGCCTACATCGAACGGTTTGCCGCCGATAACGGTCTGATTGCAACCGGCGGTTCGGATTTCCACGGAATGTATACAAGGCAGCCGCGAACCATAGGAACATATACAACGCCCGACGATATGCTCGAAAGGCTAATAAATCTGGGCGAAAAGCTTAATAAAAATCTTTAATCGAAAGGAATTGTAATATGGAATATTCTTATAAAACAAAAGGCACATGCTCAAAGCAGATTGATTTTGAAGTCGAGGACGGAAAAATTAAGAACGTAAAATACACAGGCGGCTGTAACGGAAACCTCAAAGGCATCGGAGCACTGGTTGAGGGAATGGACGTTGACGAAGCGATTGAGAGATTAAAGGGCATTAAGTGCGGCCCGAAAAGCACATCATGTCCCGACCAGCTTGCAGTTGCGCTGGAGCAGTACAAGCAGGGCGTGCTTTAAAAAGAAGTCAGCACTGTTTGCAGTATTTTAATCTGCAAATGGTGCTTTTTTCTATTGCCATATTATGGGGAACGGTGGTATAATAACCACCGTTGATTTAGAAAAAGGGGGATACCTGCAATGGCACGTATCGGCTTTGACAATGAAAAATACATAAAGATGCAATCGGAGCATATTCTGCACAGATTGTCGGATTTCGGAGGAAAGCTTTATCTTGAATTCGGCGGAAAGCTTTTTGACGATTTCCATGCGGCAAGAGTTCTGCCCGGCTTTGCACCGGACAGTAAGGTGAATATGCTCAGTGCTCTTAAAGATGAGGCGGAAATTGTTATTACAATTAACGCCGGCGCAATCGAAAGCAATAAAAAGCGCGGCGACCTTAATATCACTTATGATATGGAGGTTATTCGTCTTATTGATGCATTTCGCGGAATAGGTCTTTATGTCGGCAGTGTTGTTGTCACTCAGTACAGCGGTCAGCCTGCCGCAGATGCGTTTATTAACCGTCTGAATATGCTCGGTATTAAAAATTACAAGCATTATCCCATTGAAGGCTACCCCAATGATGTTCAGAAAATCGTAAGCGATGAGGGTTACGGTAAGAATGATTATATTGAAACCCGGCGCAGTCTGGTTGTGATTACCGCACCGGGACCCGGCAGCGGAAAAATGGCAACCTGTCTGTCACAGCTTTACCACGAGCACAAGCACGGTGTTCGCGCCGGCTATGCGAAGTTTGAAACATTCCCGATTTGGAATCTGCCCCTAAAGCACCCGGTAAAC
>CAZCQZ010000085.1:0-2246 GCA_964500965.1 uncultured Eubacteriales bacterium
GAGCCATAGAAAAGGCGATCCCTCAATCAAAACCGCAGGTTTTGATATTTAACCGTAGGTTTTGATGATCAAAGCCGCAGGCTTTGATATACTCCCCATTTACACAAGGGAGCCTGTAATTGAAAATTTTCAACCGCGCTGAAATTTTCAACCGTAGGGGACGACGTCCCCGGCGTCCCGTATCGGGATATTCAACAGACCCATTTCAAACGCATTTTTGTGAGAGATTATCTCTCACCTGTATATATTCAAAAACAAAAAACAAACGGAGGAAATTAAAATGAACATCAACGACCTTTACGAAATTCTCGAAAATCTTCACCCGGAGATTGACTTCAAGACCTGTGACACTCTTATTGACGACAAAATTTTCGATTCTTTTGACATCGTAAGCACCATAACTGAAATATCCGATGTTTTCGACGTTACCATTCCTGCCGGCGAAATTATCCCCGAAAACTTCAACAGTGCACAGGCTCTTTTTGACCTTATCTGCCGTCTTGAGGACGAAGATTGATATACTGTAAGTAATAATAAAACAAAATATTACTATATGGAGCGTAATTTATGTCATTTACTTCATATATTTTCATAGGCTTTTTGCTGATGCTGTTTTTGGTATACTACCTTATACCTAAAAAATTTCAGTGGATTCTGCTGTTGGGCGCAAGCTATGTTTTCTACGCCTTTGCAGGATTTGAATGTCTGATTTACATAGCTGTCACAACGGTTGCAACCTATTTTTCCGCTTACTTCATCGACAAAAATTTCAAGGCACAGTCGGCTTATCTCAAGGCAAACAAGGCGGACATGACCTCGGAGGAAAAGAAGTCCTACAAAAAAGGCATGGAAAAGGTGCGCAACCTCTGGCTGGCGGCGGGACTTACCGTGCTTTTGGGTATGCTCGTTGTGATAAAGTACACAAACTTTGCGGTCATGAGCATAAATTCAATAGGCGCACTGTTCGGCAACGGCAGTCTGCTTGATTTGCCGAATCTGGTTTTGCCTATGGGAATTTCCTTTTATGTGTTCCAGTCGGCAGGCTATGTTCTTGACGTGTGGCGCAAAAAGTATCCTGCCGAGCGGAATTTTGCAAAGCTGGCGCTGTTTGTGTCGTTCTTCCCACAGCTCATTCAAGGACCTATCAGCCGCTTTGACGATTTGGCTCAATCCCTTTACACACCCCACGATTTTTCCGCGAAAAACCTCTCATTCGGTATGCAGAGAATCCTCTGGGGCTTCTTCAAAAAGCTTGTCATTGCCGACCGTCTTGCTCCGGCGGTAAAGGTGCTTATTGAGGAAAGCGGCGAACAGGGCGGATTTTACGTGGTTGCGCTCATGGTGTTTTACGCCGTTCAGCTTTATGCGGACTTCACCGGCGGCATTGATATTACAATCGGTATTGCCGAGGTGCTCGGCATAAGTCTGAAAGAAAACTTCGACCGCCCCTATCTTTCAAAGGACATCGAGGAATACTGGAGACGTTGGCACATCACCATGGGAACATGGTTCAGGGATTATATTTTCTATCCCCTGTCGGTGTGCAAGACCATGCTTAAAATATCCAAATGGTCAAACGAAAAGCTGGGCAGGAACATCGGCAAGCGAGTGCCGGTGTACATCGCCACCATGCTAACCTGGCTTGCAACCGGACTTTGGCACGCCCAGTACACCTACTGGAACTTCATTATGTGGGGTTTGCTCAACGGCGTTATCATAATAATTTCTCAGGAACTTAAGCCTCTTTACGAAAGATTCCATGAAAAATGCGGATTTTCCAACACTAAAGGCTGGGGCTTTTTCATGATAGTGCGCACCTTTTTCCTTATGAGCGCACTGCGGCTTTTTGACTGCTACCGCAATGTGGGCACTACCTTTAAGAGCTTTTTCACCGTGTTTTACAAATTTAACTGGGGTGCGTTTTTTGACGGCTCTATGCTGAAGCTTGATATTACCGCCGCAGATTACGCGGTGGTGGGTATCGGCATTGTTGCCATGATTGCCGTAAGTCTGCTCAGCGGAAAGGAATCCGTGCGCTCACGCATTGCAAAGGGCGGATATGTTCCGCAGATCGCCGTGTGCTTACTGCTGTTCTTCGCCGTGCTGGTGCTCGGTTCTTACGGTGAGGGCTATGACGCTTCAAGCTTTATTTACAACCAGTTTTGATAGAGGGATTGCCTTTTCTGTAGCTTGTATTTGTTCTATTGGTTAAAATTTAGCAAATTACCATGGCTCCCTTGTGTAAA
>CAZCQZ010000086.1:0-2173 GCA_964500965.1 uncultured Eubacteriales bacterium
TTTGACACCTCCCTCGTCAGAGGGAGGCTTTATTTTGATAAATCAAAATTTATCATTCGACGTCCCGTTGTCCGATTCTTCAATAACAACAATCATATGAATGTGATTCGGCATCACCACATATGCATCTACGGATATGAGCGTTTAAACCTCGTTCATTTCTTTTATTCGATTTTCAACGATTCGACCGATATTCGTCAATTTTAAATAAGGGGCGGTGTCCACTACATCAGCCAATATCTTTTTCCTGTTCTCCGTACAAACGGTAACAAAATATGCACCGATGCTACTGTAATCAAATTCCGGTATTCTCACCGGCTTGCGCTTCGGCTGACTGTTCATTTACCGGCAAGATAATCCGCCTTAATGGTCTTTCTGTCCATTTTTCCGTTGGGAGTGTGGGGGAATTCCTCCATAGGCACAACGGCGTTGGGAATCATATATCTGGGAAGCTTGGACTTCATAAACCCGATAACGTCCGCCTTTTCCGCAGTTCCGACATAGAACAGCACTATCTTTTTCTTTGTTTCGTCAAAGATTGCGCAGGCATCGTTTATGCCGTCACACATATTGGCGATAAGCTCGATTTCGCCCAGCTCAATGCGGTGTCCCATGTGCTTAATCTGGTAATCCTTTCTGCCGAAAAATTCAAGCTCGTGCCGCTCGTTCAGCCGAGCCAAATCACCGGTTTTGTAGATAAGCTCAGGATAAAGGCTGTTCAGGGGATTCTGCACAAAAGCATCTTTAGTGCGCTCATCGTTGTAATAGCCCAACGTTACGCAAGTGCCGCGTATGCATATTTCACCGACTTCACCGTCGGGCACAAGCTTGTTTTCATCGTCAAGGAGCAGGATTTCCGTGTTGCGGAAAGGTCTGCCAATGGGTACGGATTCGCCCAGCTCAAACTCACGCTCCACGTGATAGTAGCAGGACATTCCGGTACATTCAGTCGGGCCGTAGAGGTTTGTAAAGGCGGCGTTGGGACACGCCTCTCTCCACAGCTTGAGCTGTTTTATGGGGAAAACCTCACTGCCGAAAGCAATTGTGTGCAAATATTTCGGCTTGACCTCCTTAAATGCGCCCAATGAGCTTATGACCGTCAGGGCGGAAACCACCCAGCAGACGGTATTTATCTTATGCTCGTTGAGATATTCGACCAGCTTCACCGGCTGCATAAACAGCTCTTTGGGGATAAGATAAGTAGTTGCGCCGAATTTAATCGTAGGATAAAGTTCCTTTAAACAGGCGTCGAAATAGAGGGGAGTTTGATTTCCGAATACGGTAGTTTCGTCAAAGCCCAGGGTTTCGGAAAGGTTTTCGATGTAGTCGATAACGCTTCTGTGACAGGCGCAAACGCCTTTGGGCACGCCTGTTGAGCCGCTGGTAAAGACAATGTAAATGGGGTCGGTGTCAAGAGCTTTTTCACGAATATCCGAAAGAGCCTTTTTGTCGATTTTCGTGTTTTTCAGCTCGTCGAACAGGAATATCTGCGCGCCGCCGCCGAAGCCACGCGCCGCTTCAACGGTCTTTTCATCGCAGATAACCGCCTTTGGCTTGAGGGTTGAGAATATAAGCTCGATTCTGTGCGCCGGCATTTCGTCATCAATGGGAACGTAGTAACAGCCTGCCGCAACCACGCCGAAAAACGCCGCCACTGCATTGGGGTGCTTTTCCATGAACACAACCACCGGCTCTTTGTAAAAGCCGCTGTTGTGCAGTGCAGTGCCGATGCCGTCAACGCTTTTCTTCAAAGCGGAAAAGGTCAGGGAATCAGAGCCGTTTGAAAAGGCGACTTTTCTGGGGTGCTCCGCCGCACCCTCGTCAAAGTAGGTGAGTATGTTAGTTCTCTGCATATTATCAAGTCCTTTTCTATATAAAGGGATTGGTTTGGAAGTGGTTGGAAATTATCAGTTATCATGGCTCCCTTGTGTAAATGGGAACCAATCAAAACCTACGGTTTTGATTGAGGGATTGCCTATTGCTTGGATTTATCATTTTGATTGAAATTTAGCTTACCGGTTAATCTAACAATCCCCCTTGAAGATTGCGGATAAATCACGCAATCTTCTTTCCCCCTTTACACAAGGGGGACTTGGGCTTATTTAAAAAGTTTACTCTTTTACACAAGGGGGACTTTGGTTTGTTGAAAAAATTTACTCTATTGCGCAAGGGG
>CAZCQZ010000087.1:0-1744 GCA_964500965.1 uncultured Eubacteriales bacterium
ACAGATCATCCAATACTTTCAAAAGCTGTTGCGCCCGATAGATCGCTTCCGGACTTACAGTATCAGATTCTAATCTTTGCAATTCGTTCCTATAATAACTTAAGTTGAATGAGATAAAGCCCACCGATATTTCACCTCAGATTTTCTCCAGTTCCTGCACGGCACAGCCTTTCTGTGCATAGTATTCCAGCATCTCCGACAGTTTCTTTTTGTCGTAGCTGGTGATACAGTCGGACATCACATGAACATTGTATCCTGCCTTTGCCATATTAAATGCGGTAGATTTGATACAGGCTGTGGCATCTGCACCGACAAGATAAAATTCCGTAATATTATGCTCCTGAATAAAGGCAGCAAACGCCTCGCTGGTCAGTGCATTGCTTTTCGTTTTTGTGAAAATGTTGTTCGTTACGACTTTCAGCTCAGGAACAAATTCGGCTCCACGGGTTCCGCCTTTGAATGTTCTTGTCTCCGCGGACAGATTGTTGTGGCGGATATAGACAATTTCTATATCGTTGCCAACTGCCCAATCAATCGCAGCGTTTACTTGGTCAATAATTTCTCTATAATTTTTTGTGATGTCATTTTGTAGGTCGATTATAACCAACGCTTTATTGTTCATTGCCTATTTCTCCTTTCAGTAGCTTCATCATGGCCGTAAAATCCTGCGTCAACCGAGCAGATATTTCTTCTTGCGTAAAATTACACATTCCCGTGGCACATAGCGTTGCGATACCATAGGTGTGAATCCACGAATGTTCAAACAGAACCTTTGCATCTTCGGAGGATAAGCCGTAATCCTTTTCGATGGTATCTATACATTCATCCGCAACACCGCCCAAAAGAGCATAAATATCGGCAAAGGACTTTACATTGATGTTTCGGGACATGAAAACAAGTTGATAAAGATTTGGCTCTTCCTTGGCAAACAGTATCATCTGCATACCGACTTGCTTGAATATGGGCATATTTGTCCCTGTTTTGTGGGCATAGGACTCGAAGCGCTCCATAGCGGCGCTCTTAACCTCATCGGCAACCTCCTGCATGGAGTTGAACATGGTAAAAATCGGAGTAGCAGAGGTATTCAGGGCATTACCCAAAGATTTGGCCGTCAAAGCATTGATTCCATTCTGTGAAACAACGCTCAACGCAGTGACAATGATTTCTTCTCTCGTAAATTTTGGTTTCGGCGGCATGATAGTTCTCCTTAATAAAGCATTCGTTCTAAAATGCTCATTCTAAAACGATAATTCTATTATACTCGATTTTTAAATAATGTCAAGAAATTTCAAAGAAAGTTGGCATGATAGACAAGAAATTTTCGCACTTGAAAAAACTTTTAAGGTTGTGTGCCATAATCCTATTGTTTAATGAAACAATCCATTTTTATCCATAAATTGCCGTATACCGTTTCCGCATTTTGATGAAATATTCGTATACGGTGGATTGCGTGCGTGCAAGCACTCTTCCTATTTCGGGATAGCTAAGTCCTTTGATACGGCATTCCAAAGCAACACGCATATTGTCCGTTAAATTTAGACTATTTACGATTTTATCGTACTCGGTATAATCTTGCTCGACTTCGTCTTGAATTTCGCAACAAGGCTCGCTTACGGGCGTTAAAGCGTCAAGACTGACGTTATATCTAAGGTCGCTCGTCTTTCTGTTTATGAGTTTCATCATTTTCCGAACGCAAGCAACTTCAATATTTATCGGCTTGCCTTTGTTGGTGTAACCGATAACG
>CAZCQZ010000088.1:0-1690 GCA_964500965.1 uncultured Eubacteriales bacterium
TCAATTCACCACAAATGAGCCGCAGTCATACGTATTAGGTGGCAGAAACCACCCTTTACATATTAACTCTTGCGAATTTATAATATTTTGTTATGCTGTTTTCATATATAAAACTACCGCTTTTGTTTGTGATATATAAGTATTTTGAATCATCGAGAGAACGGTAAAAAACGGCATTATCAGCAAGCTCGCGAGTGGCATTGATACCATTCATAAAAAGCGAAGTAAGCAGTTCTTCGTCAAAGTTTGAATATTCTGCATTTAAAATATCGGCAGTGCCGTCAAATACGGGAATATCAACATCGGCGGTAAATGAATCGCTGTATTCCCTGTAAAGATGTCCTGCAATGTCGGAGGTATCCGAATCGCTTGTGGGAGTATAGGTTTCATAATAATCGGAGGAATTGCTGCCAACCTTCTCAGGCTCAAACGCACGTGCCAAAAGGACAACAAAAATAATTGCCACAGCGCATATTGCTATAATTTTAAAATGTTTCTTGTTCATACACAAACCTCCAAAATTTTTAATAAGTATCGAAAAAGCACGTTAATTAAACATCGGTATCACCCCTTATTTGTAATTATTTGAGGATAAATTTAATTCTCGATTCTAAGATAGCAAAGCTTTTTTACAAAAAATACAACTGCGTTTGAAGTTTTTGTAAATATCCGGCACAAAAATCGCACATACCCCTTAACGGCGAAATTGACTAAGCGCAAAAAATATGTTATTATTCTAAAGCATAATAATATCTGTTATTCAATTCTCATAAAAGGGCAGTGTTTAAAGATGATAACTCAATTTCGTATGCGGTTTCCGGGCGGAAAAGCAAAGGCGTTCACACTGAGCTATGATGACGGAGTGGAACAGGACATAAGGCTTGTTGAAATAATGCGCAAACACGGAATAAAAGGCACGTTTAATATAAATTCGGGAGAGTATTCCCCTGAAAATACGAAATGGCAGGACGGTCAGGTCTACCGCAGAATGAGCCTTTCCCAATGCCGTAAGCTATACTCACACGCCGACACCGAGGTTGCCGTCCACGGCACTCATCACCCTAACTGGGATTCACAGCCGACACCGGCGGCAATGTGGGATATACTCAATGACCGCCGCACTCTTGAAGGACAGTACGGAAGAATAATACGGGGTGGGGCATATCCTTTCGGAGCTTTTACCGATGAAGCCGTTGAGATTCTTCGTCTGGCGGGAATAAAATACTGCCGAACCGTGATTTCAAGTCACAGATTTGACATTCCGAAAGACTGGCTTCGCCTTGAACCGACCTGCCACCATAATGACGAATATTTACCGAAGCTTATCGAGCGGTTTACGGACAAAAACGCCGAGATTTACGAGCCGTGGCTGTTTTATCTGTGGGGACATTCCTACGAATTTGACTATGCCGATAACTGGCACGTAATCGAAAATGCGCTGGAAACGCTGGGCGGCCGTGATGACGTGTGGTATGCAACGAACATCGAAATTTACGATTATACCCATGCTTTTTCCGAGCTGATTTTTTCGGCTGATGCAGGCATAGTATATAATCCCACCGCAACAGACCTGTGGGGCTTTGACGGCAAAAACACAATTAAGCTTCCGGCAGGAGAAACGGTAACGCTGTAAGGAGGACAAAATGAAATACGATTTTACATCAATTATCGACCGTCGCGGCAGAGACGC
>CAZCQZ010000089.1:0-1603 GCA_964500965.1 uncultured Eubacteriales bacterium
GAATTTGTAAATAATAAACTTTTGCAGAAAATACCCTTGACAAATCTCGTCTCAACCGAAAATTTTATGACCGAATATGAATATACCACTCAAGCCAATATGCTGCCCCGTTACAACACCGTGTACAAAGCCGAGAATCTCAGCTTCATGTCCGCCGACGAGGCAGTTACTTATGTAAAAACTGTCCTTGATAAGCTGTCAATTAATGTTTCCGACGATGTGGAAATGTACGCAATTGACTATCGGACAATGCAGGAATATCAGGACAAGCTGAAAATCGAAGAACCTGATTCTGCTGTCAACTATACTCTCAAGGACACGTTTACCGAAAGCGATGAATTTTACATACTTTGCTTTACCGTTGTTCAGGATAATTTGCCTGTAACTCATAGCTCCTATGACACACTTTCGACATACAGAACCGTTACAGGTGCAAATATCAGAGTACATCTTTCTTCAAGCGGTATTATTAATTTTGAAGCAACGGGAGTTTACAATGTCAAAGCGGTAGATTCAACACCTGCAAGCATAATTTCTCCGCAGGAGGCTATCGACAAGGTTTTTGAAATTCACGATTCCATCGTATCAACAGACATTGCTAAAGTGACAAAAATAAGCCTTGAATACTCTCTGATTCCTTACAACGATAATTACAGCCAGTTTAAGCTTGTGCCGTCATGGTGCGTAACTTTGCTGTACGATTACGGAATCGGAATAGATGTCTATGAAACAAAGGCTATAAACGCCGTAACCGGTGAAGAAATTAAATGAGCAGGGGAGCGTGATTATTATTAAACGCTTTTTCAATATTTTGAAAACAGATTTGCACAGAGCATTTTTGTCTACAGGCTTTATTTCAGGCGTCGTTTTCTCGTTCTTAATACTTCTTTACGGCTCAACACAGCAATTAATAGGGCACAGCTCCGCAGCTTTCGTTTTCGTATCCATATTCTGCTTCGGCAACGTGTCGAGTTTGCTGTTTTTTTCCGCAACATTCGCATATTCCGCAAGCTTTGCCACAGACTGGGAGGATAATTTTTACCGCCCTGTTCTCAGCAGAATAGGCTTTTCCGGATATGCCGCCTCAAAATGCGTTGCAACGGCACTAAGCTCCGGCGCTTCCGTGGCACTGGGCACACTTTTCTTTATCATTTATCTCTGCATTGTCGAGCCGACGCTTATGCCCGATGCAAGCGCAATTTATGCCGAATTTCCGGCATTTCACAGTATTCTCGCCGCAAACAGACCGTTTTTATTCTTTGCCGCATATTTGTATATAGCTTTTTTGCAGGCGATGTTTTTCGGCACTTTGGGATTGTGTGTTTCCGCTTACTTCCCAAACAGATACACCGCATATGCAGCTCCCATTGTACTGGGATATACAATGAATCAAATTGCCAATTTCTTTGATTTGCCAAATTGGTTAAATCCCATGCTACTGGCAACAGGACGGGTTTTCAATATCCCGACATGGGAGCTGCTTTTGCTGGAAACCGTTGCATTTCCCCTGCTTACGGCAATTTGCTTTGTCCTGTTTAAGCGTACTGCAAAAAGGAGCCAACTATAATTAAGTCAAGAGAAAATTAAAAAATAAAAATTATTT